>JACOVF010000036.1 GCA_016177465.1 Gemmatimonadota bacterium | reverse complement strand
GGACGGGGGCAGGGGGAAGGGGGAAGGGTGGGGTCGCGGCGGAGGTGGGCACGGGATCCGGATGCATCGCGCTGGCGCTCGCCGTCGAGGGGACCTTCGACCGGGTGATCGCCACGGAGCGCTCGCCGGATGCGGCGGCGCTGGCTCGGGAAAACGTCGCGCTGGTGAACCCCCGAACCCCGGTGGAGATTCGGGAGGGAGAGCTGCTGAAGCCGCTGGCCGGCGGCCGCTACCAGGTGATCGTCTCGAACCCGCCGTACCTGACCGAAGCGGAGTACGAAGTGCTCGCCCCCTCGGTCCGCGTGTTCGAGCCGAAGGAGGCACTGGTGAGCGGGCCGGACGGCCTCGACGCGACCCGGGAGCTGTTCGCCGCCGCGGCGTCGCTGCTCGAGCCGGGTGGGATGCTGGTGCTGGAGGTCGACGAGCGGAGGGCCGACCGCGTCCACGCCCTGGCGCACGAGCACGGATGGCGGCGGATCGGCATCCACAACGACCTGTTCGGACGGCCGCGGTACGCGCTGGCGTTCCCGAAGGAGGATGTGTGATCGACGAGAAGGCACAAGAACTCGGTCGCCTGCTGGGCCAGAGCGAAGAATACAAGGCGCTGCGGCGGGCGAGCGAGCGGCTGCGCGAGGACGCGGAGGTCCAGCGCCAGCTTGCCGACGTCGAGCGGCTCGCCCAGGCCATCGAGCTGACCACCCAGCAGGGCCAGGAGCCCAGCCGGGAGAAGGTCGAGCAGTACGACCGGGCGCTCCAGAGCGTCCAGGGCAGTCCAGTGTATCAGCAGGTGGTGGCCGCGCAGACGAACTTCGAGAAGTTGATGGCCAAGGTGAACGAGCGGATCTTCGACGGGATGAAGAAGGGCGCCGCGAGCCCTATCATCACGCTGGGTTGACGATGGCGGGCGTCTTCATTGTCTTGGAGGGTCCTGAAGGGGCAGGAAAGTCCACGCTCGTGCGGTGGTTGTCCGCCCGGCTCCTGGCCGACGGGCGCCCGGCGACCACAGTGCGGGAACCGGGAGGGACGCCGGTCGCGGAAGCGGCCCGCAAGGTCGCGCTGAAGTCGAAGCACGACATGTCCCTGACCTCGGAGCTGTTCCTCATCCTCGCAGCCCGCGCCGACCTGGTGGACCGAGTGATCCGCCCCGCGCTGGAGGCGGGGGACGTGGTGCTCGCCGACCGGTTCGGGCTCTCGACGCTGTGTTACCAGGTTGCGGGGCGGGGTCTGCCGCGGGCCGAAGTCGAAGCCGCACTGCGACTCGCGACGGGTGGGCTCGAGCCTGCTCTCACCCTGGTGCTCGACGTGCCGGTGGAGGTGGGGCGTGAGCGGCAACGCCGGGCGCGCAAGGAGCAGGACCGGTTCGAGCGCCAGGACGACGCGTTCCACCAACGCGTGCGGGAGGCGTATCAGCGGGCAGCGGGCCCGGGGGTGGTGCACATTGACGCCACCCGGCCAAAGAAGACCGTGCAGGACGCCGCGTGGCGGGAAGTCCAGGCGGTGGCCGCACCCACATTGCGAGGCGTCTCATGAAGCGTCAACGGATCCTGATTGTCGCCGGCATCGCGTCGGTCGCCCTGGCCACCGGCGGTTGGCTGCTGCAGCGTGAGGCGCAGCCCGTGGGGTCGGTCTACCAGCAGGCGCGGCTCTTCGACGACGTCCTCGCCCACGTGGCGGACTTCTACGTCGACTCGATCGGCGAGGGCCAGCTCTACCAGATGGCCATCGACGGGATGCTCGACCAGCTGCGCGATCCCTACTCGGTGTTCCTCAAGCCCGAGGATTTTCGCGTGCTCTCGGAGGCGACCACCGGGAACTACGGTGGGCTCGGCATCCAGATCGAGGTGCGCGATGGCTGGATCACCGTCGTGGCGCCGCTGCCCGAGACCCCCGCCGAGCGCGCCGGGATCCAGTCCGGCGACCTGATCGTCGCCCTGGACGGCCGCTCCACCGAAGGGTGGAAGCAGGACCAGGCGGTCAAGGAGCTGCGAGGCAACCCAGGCACTCAGGCCGAGCTGACGATCCGGCGCGCCGGCGTGGACCAATCGATCAAGTTCAAGCTCACCCGGGCCACCATCCACGTACGCTCGGTCCAGATCTCGATGCTGCTCGACGACAGGGTCGGCTATATCGGGCTGACGCCGGTGAGCGAGACCTCCGCGCGGGAGTTGAGCCAGGCCATCGACACCCTGACGAAGCAGGGGATGAAGTCGTTGATCCTCGACCTGCGCGCCAACCCGGGCGGGCTGCTCGATCAGGGAATCGCGGTCTCGGACCTCTTCCTCGATCCGGGGCAGGAGATCGTCGCGACCCGTGGCCGTGCGCCCAACGCGAGCCGCACGTACCGCGACAGTAAGACCCAGCGGTGGCCGAACCTGCCGATCGTCGTGGTGGTGAACGGCTACACGGCGAGCGCCGCCGAGATCATCTCCGGTGCGCTGCAGGACCACGACCGGGCGGTGCTGATCGGCACGCCGACGTTCGGCAAGGGGCTGGTGCAGTCATTCTGGCGGCTCACCTCGGAGACCGGCCTCAAGCTCACCACTGCCCGCTGGTACACGCCGAGCGGTCGCACTATCCAGCGTCAGACCCGCACTGAAGAGGAGCAGGAGGTGCAGGTGGTCGCGGCGGCGCAGGGCAAGGACACGGTCCAGTTCGACTCGTCGCTGGTGTTCCGCACCGACGGCGGGCGCACGGTGTACGGCGGCGGCGGGATCCGCCCCGACCTGTTCGTCCGCCCCGACACGTTCACCACGGCGGAGCGTACGTTCAATCGCACGCTCGGGCCCAAGATCCAGGCCTACCGCGATGTGGTGACGTCCTTCGCGCTCGAGCTGAAGGCGGAGAACACCCTCAAGAACCCGACCTTCACGGTGGCAAGCGCGATGGTGGACGAAGTGCTGCGCCGGCTCCGGGCCAAGGACGTGACGGTGCCCGACGAAGTCGCGGCCGGCGCCCGCACGCTGATCGCGCAGGATCTGGGGTACGAGGCGGCGCGGTACGTATTCGGCCGACCGGTGGAGTTCCGGCGCCGCATGGGCGACGACACCCAGATCCAGCGCGCCCTCGCCTTGGCCGACCGGGCCCGCTCTCCGCGCGATCTGCTCGCGATCACCACGGCGCAGCCACCCTCCGAGCCGCGGAACTAGCGTTGGCCGCTGCCGTGGGCATCATCGGCCCCGGCCAGGCCGGGATTGGCCTCGGGCTCGCCCTGGCCCGGGCCGGCCATGCGGTGTCGCTCCACGGCCGCCGCCAGAAGCCCGTTCCCACCCCCCTCAAACTGACCGTCGGGGCCGGCGACGCCCCCCCGCCCTGGATCGGCGACGTCGCGGTCGTGCTCCTCGCCGTCAAGGACGACGGGATCCGGCCGCTCGCCGACATGCTGAAGGCGGCGCGCGTCATCCGGCCGGAGCACGTGCTGCTCCACCTTTCGGGTGTGCAGGGGCAGGAGGCGCTCGGAGTTCTGGTGACGAGCCAAGCCGCCCTCGGCTCGCTGCACCCGCTGCAGACCATCGTCGAGCCGGAGCGCGCGCCCGAGCGCCTGCGGGGCGCGTGGGCCGCGGTCGAAGGCATGCCGCGCGCCGTAGAGACGGCGGAGCGCCTCGCGGTGGCCATGGGCATGCGGCCGTTCCGGCTCACGGCCAAGGCAAAGGCCGTGTATCACGCCGGGGCCGTGTTCGCCTCGAATTATTTTGTGGTGGTGGAGGCGGTGGCGCAGCGCCTGCTGCGGCACGCGGGGCTGACCGACGAGGAGGCCTGGACGGCGCTCCAACCGCTGGTGGAAGGGACGCTCGAGAACCTGGTGCGCCAAGGGCCGCTGCGGGCGCTCACGGGCCCCGTGGCCCGTGGCGACGGCGACACCGTGATCCGCCATCTCGGGTCGCTGACCATCGACGATCAACAGCTCTACCGCGCGCTGGGGCGCGCGGCCCTGGAGCTGGCGCAGAAGCGGGGGATGGACGAGACGACGGCCACAAAGCTCGCCGACGCGCTCGCTACTGATCTACCACCCGTAATCCGGCCGGAGGGGAAAAAGTAAACTCCCGCCGCGACACGGCGGCGTTGACCGCGAGGTTCCGCAGGATCACCACGCGCCGCTGGCCGGACCGCTCCGTGATCTCGATCCGCCGCAGCAACCCGTCCGTCCGGTCCACCCAGATCACCGCCTCGGTGTAGGGCGCGTCCCCGTCGTTCGGCACGAGCGCCACCACGTCCGCCGGGACCGGATCGAGCGTGTCAACGCCCACGTACCGTGCCTGGTAGCGTTCACGCGGCCGCTCCACGAACTGGCCGATGAGGTTCGGGCCGGTCGGACCCGCCGCGGGGATCGCGGTGCGGATGACCTGACCGGGCGTGGTGCTCGGCGTGTAGAGCCAGAACCAGCGCCCGTCGGCCACGAGCCGGTCGCCCCGGGGCTCGGTGAACCGCATCGCGAAGCGGCTGGGGCCCTGCTGGTAGAGCCGGCCGCGGGTGGTGTCGGGGGTGCCGACCAGGGGGTTCACGACGATCTGCACGAAGTCGGCCGAGAGCGTGGTCACCGCCTGGTAGGCGGCGCTCGCCCGGTCGAGGATCGGGCCGGGATCTTGAGCGGCCAGGCGGCTAGGCGGGTAGGCGGTTAGGAGGGTCGCGACGAGCGGAATCGACCAGCCGCCTACCCGCCTAACCGCTTGTTCGTTCACGCTCCCACCGGGGCCGGCTCCGCGATCCGGCGCCCGATGACCTCTGCGATGACGCGCACTTCGCGCATCAGCTGCGCGAACTGGTCCGGGAAAAGCGACTGTGCCCCGTCGGAGAGGGCCGCGTCCGGGTTGGGGTGCACCTCGACCATGATCCCGTCGGCGCCGGCGGCCACCGCGGCGCGCGCCATCGGGATTACCTTGTCGCGCAGGCCGGTGCCGTGGGACGGATCCGCGATGATCGGCAGGTGCGACAGCTTCTGCACCACGGGGATCGCGGAAATGTCGAAGAGGTTCCGGGTGATGGTGTCGAACCCGCGCACGCCGCGCTCGCACAGGATGACGTCGTGGTTGCCCTCGGCCAGGAGATACTCGGCCGAGAGCAGCAGCTCCGTGATCGTCGCCGCCATCCCGCGCTTCAACAGAACCGGCTTGCCGGCCCGTCCCGCCGCCTTGAGCAGGGAGAAGTTCTGCATGTTGCGCGCGCCGATCTGCACGATGTCGGCGACCTCCGACACCCAGCGGACGCCGTCGGGGTCCATTGCTTCGGTGCAGATCAGCAGGGCCGTCTCCTCACGCGCCTTGGCGAGGAGTTTGAGCCCGGGACGGCCAAGCCCTTGGAACGAGTACGGCGAGCTGCGCGGCTTCCACGCGCCGCCGCGCAGGATCACGGCGCCCGCCTCGCGCACCTGGCGCGCGGCTTCGAGGATCTGACGCTCGTTCTCAACGGAGCAAGGGCCGGCGATGACCACGACTTCGGCGCCACCGATGGCAACGCCGCCCGGGAGCCGCACGACGGTGGACTCCGTCTTCCACTCGCGGCTGACCTGCTTGTACGGCTTGGAGACGTGGATGACTTCCTCGACCCCCGGGAGGCCCTCGAGGCGGGACGCGTCCACCCGGCCGTCGTTGCCGACGAGTCCGACCGCGGTGCGCTGGGCGCCCGGCATCGGACGCGCCTGGTAGCCCATCTCCTCGATCACCGAGACGACGCGCTTGATCTCCTCCGCGCTCGCCCCGTGCCGCATCACGATCAGCACGGCTCAGCTCCCTCCGATGATGAACCGCTCTCCGTCGCGCGCCGCCGTGACGGGGCCGGAGAACCGCGTCCCGGCGATCCGGGCCGGGTCAGAAGTTTCGACAGGAGGGTAGAAGTGCGTCAAGACGAGGCGCTTCGCCCCGGCGTCGCGCGCCAGATCGCCCGCCCGCTCAGGCGTCAGGTGAATGTCGATCGCCATCGACTCGGGCAGTGAGCACTCGGCGAGGAGGAGGTCGCAGCCTGCCGCCCACCGGGCGAGCTCGGTGCTCGGTCCCGTGTCACCGGTGTAGACGAGCCGCCCTTCGGGCGCGGTCAGGCTCAGCGCCACGCTCTCCGGCGTGTGCGGCACGGGGAACGTCTCGAGGCTCAGGTCGGCGCCGAGGGGGAAGGGCTCGCCGTCGCGCACGTCGAGGATCCCGATCGGAAAGCCGGGGTCGAGCAGCCACCTGCCGTACGCCTCCGCGAGCGTCCTGACCAGATGCACCACGCCGGGGGGCCCGAGGACGACAAGCGGCTCCTGCCGCGGCGGCACCGTCGTGTACTTGAGGGCGTACACGAGCATCGGCAGCTCGCCGTAGTGGTCGGGATGAAAGTGCGACACGACGACGTGGGTCACCTCGTCCCACGGCAGGCCGAACTCCGCGAGGCGGTGCAGCGACCCCGCGCCGCAGTCCAGCAGGATCTTCAGGTCGCCGCGCCGCACCCAGTAGCACGGGCATGTGCGCTGCGCCGACGGCGCGACGGTCCCGGTCCCGACAGTGACGAGCTCCACGCGCTCAGTTCCTTCCCTGGAAGACGATCCGCTTGAAGACGACGGCGCCGCCCGCCTGTAATCTGGTGAGATACACGCCCGGCGGCACCTGCCGCCCGTCGTCGGCGCGGCCGTCCCACGTCAGCCGCGGGTCGCAGGTGGGCCCGCCCGTACCGCCGCGGCCGTACCGGCCCGCGGAGAGGATGGCCGGGAACTGCGGGCCTGGAATGAACCGCCGCACCGGGTTGCCCCGCAGGTCCAGGATATCGAGCTTGACGAGGCCGGTCACCGCGATGTCGAACCAGAGGCACGTCGAATCCTGCCCCGCGGAGGGGAACGGATTGGGAAAGTTCTGGTACAGGAGCGTCGCGGCGGGGAGCGAGGGGTCGAGCACGAGAAACGTCCCGACGCTCCGCACCTCGCTCGTGTCCGCGCCCGCGTGGACCACGAGCGCCCAGGTGTAGGTGACGTTGCGCTCGAGCGGCTGGGTGAGCGTGTAGCGGGTGCCGGTGAGGCCGCCCACAGCGATGTCCGGCACCACCGCGCTCACCCGGCGCACGAACAGATCGTACGTGAACGGGCCGGGCGGCGCGGCGACGGCCGGGGACGTCCACGTGAAGGTCGGCTGGGAATCGCCGATGGTCGTGCCCCCGGGAACGCTCAACGAGGTGAGCGTGGCCCACTCGGGGACGGTTACAGGGCCGACGACAGCGCTCGTGGCCGACTGCCCGCTCGCCGCCGTGCCATCCACCTGCCAGAACAGCAGGCCCGGCTTGAGGGCGCGCGGCAAGTCGTAGGTCACGTCGGTGGTGATGATCGTGTCCACGAGCGGCGCTCCAAACGCGGTGTCGCGGGCGACGCGCAGCCGGTAAGAGACCGGCCTAGCGAAGCTGGGGAGGTCGCCTGCGCTCCAAGTGAACGTCGGCGTCACCGTCGCCAAGGTGCCGCTCTCCGGCGCCACGGGAACGATCCCCAAGGGGAACACTGCGGACAAAACGGCATCGGGGCGGCCCCAGCCACGCGTGCTGTCGGGCCGGGCGCGGTTCACGGCGTGGCGCCGCAACGCGTCGCGCAGGGCGATGGGCCCGAGCGTGGGCTGTAGCTGCTTCACGAGCGTGGCCGCCGCGGCGGTGATCGGGGTCGAGAACGACGTCCCGTTGAGGCGGCGGACCGTATTGTTCCCGGTGACCGCGCAGACGTCGGCGCCTGGAGCGGTGAAGTCGGGCTTGAGGCGGCCGTCGGCGGTGGGGCCCCGCGAGGAGAAGCCGGCGACGTTGCCGAGCGAGTCCTCGGCGCCGATGGCGAGCCCGGAGTCGGCGTCGGCAGGGGTGCCGAGGGTGCGGAACCCGGGCCCAGAGTTGCCGGCGGCGGTGAGCACGAGGATGCCGCGCTGGGCGGCGAGGTCCGCGGCCACGGTCGTCACGGCTACGTCGCCGTTCAGCTCGGACGGCGTGTAGCGGAAGCCGTTGTCGAACTGCAGGTAGCCGAGGCTCGAGGAGACGAGGTCCACGCCGATCGAGTCAGCCCATTCGAGTGCGGCGACGTACTGATCCTCCTCCACGCGGACTTCCCGGCGCACGTCCTCAGTCTTGGCGAGGAGGAAGGTCGCCCCGCGGGCGATGCCGCGGAGCCGTTCGGGGACATCGGCCGCGAACAGCGACCAGGTCGCCGTGCCGTGGAGCTGGGCGCCGGCCTGGTCGTTCGCCTCGTCGCGCACCACCGAGTCGCCGAACACGAAATCGCGCTGCGCCGTGATCGTCACGCCCGCGAAGGCCGGGTTGGCCGTGTCGAACCCGGTGTCGAGCAGCGCGACGCGAACGCCTGCGCCGTCCACGCCACGGTCGCTCAGGGCTCGGATGTTGAGCTGCCGGTAAGGCATCTCCGAGGGGCCGTAGACCGGGTCGCCGCCGACAGGGCAGGTGTCGGCGAGGGCGCCGAGGAGCGAGGCGTCCGCGGGCACGCGCGGCGCGCGGAAGCGGCCCAGCGGCTGGAGGCGCTGGAACGCCGCGTCGCGGGCGAGAACGTGGAGCGCGGGGGTCGGGGCATCGGCGCTGATGGCGTGGAGCCAGCGGCTCCGCACGCGCACGCGCGCGCCCGCGGCGGCGACCCGTTGCGCCGCCTGCTCGAGGCCGGCCGCGGGGCGCACGAAGAGCCACACGGTGAGGGTTGTGTCGCGGTCCCAGACCCGCGGCAGGACCGGGGAAACGGACGGTCGCTGCGCCGCCAGGCCCGCCGGGAGGAAGAGGCCGAGCAGCACGGCGGCCCGGAGCCGCCCGCGCACGGGGGCTAGACCGGCTCCATCTGGCCGAGGCGGACGCCCACGATCGTGGAGACGCCGGGCTCCTGCATCGTGACGCCGTACACCGCGTCGGCCGCCTGCATGGTGCGCGGGTTGTGGGTGATGACGATGAACTGCGTCAGGTCCTTGAACTCGGCGAGGAGCCGGACGTAGCGCCCCACGTTCGCGTCGTCGAGCGGCGCGTCTACTTCGTCGAGCAGGCAGAAGGGGCTGGGCTTGGTCAGGAAAATGGCGAAGAGCAGCGACACAGCCACCAGTGTCCGCTCCCCCGACGAGAGCAGGTGGATACGCTGCGTGCGCTTGCCGCGCGGCGCGGCGTGGATCTCGATCTCGCTGTCGAGCGGGTCGTCCTCGTTGGCGAGGCGCACGTCGCACTCCCCACCGCCGAACAGCGTCTGGAATACCGTGCGGAAGTTCTCGCGCACCTTCCGGAACGATTCGAGGAAGAGGGCCTTCGCGGTCTGATCGATCTCCCGCGCCGCCTGCTGCAGCGAGTGACGCGCGGCCACGAGATCGTCGCGCTGGGTCATCAAGAACTCGAGCCGTTTCACCTCCTCGGCGTGCTCCTCGACGGCGAGCGCGTTCACCGGGCCGACGGCGTCGATCGCCTCCTTGAGGCGCTCGTTCTCCTGCCGCAACCAGTCGACGTCGCCGGGGACCTTGGGCGCCGTTGCCAGGAGCTGGTCCAGGGGCTTGCGCCACTCCGCCTCCACGCGCTCGCCGAGGGCGCGCTTGCGGCCTTCGACTTGGGTGCGCTCGAGCGCCAGCCGGTGCTCCTCCTCGCCCAGCGTGTCGAGCGCTTTGCGAACCTCCTGCAGGCTGCCCTCGGCCTGGCCGAGGTCGGCCTCGGCGATGCTCACCTGCGTCTCGGCCTCGGCTGCCACGGCTTCGAGCTCGGTGAGCGCGAGGCGGCGGTCCTTCAGAGCGTCCTCCCACTGAGCGCGCAGCGTGGTGAGTGTCGCGCTGTCGCGATCGATGGTCCCGATCTCCTCCGCGAGGCTCGCAGCGTGGCCGCGGGCCTCGTCGGCGTCCGCGGCCGCCCGAGCCGCGCGCTCGCGCGCGGCGGCGAGTCGGGCGTCGACCTGCGCGAACTCCACTTGCCAGTGCACCCGCTGCTCGCGCGCGGCCTCCTGTTGGGCTTCGACGTCCACGAGCCCCGTACGCTCGGTGCCGAGGGTCTCGTCGAGCCGCACGCGCTCGCGCTCGCGTTCCTGGAGCTGGGCGTTCAGGGTGGCGAGCCGCTGCTCGATCTCGGCGAGCCGCCGGGAAAGTCGCTCCACCTGCGCGCCGGCGTCGACCGCCTCGCGCTGGGTGTGGCCCACGGCGCGCTCGGCGTCCGCCTTCTGCGCCCCGGCCTCCAGCTCGAGGTGGCGGGCCTGCTCGGCCGCCTGGCCCGCCGCCGTCCGGGCGGCCTCCGCCTCGGCCAGCTCGCGCACGGTCTGTTCGAGCTCCGCCGTCGCGCGTGCGCGGTCCGCCTCCCCGTCGGCCACCTCGCGCTCCAGATCCTCCAGCTCAGCGCGGCGCTGCAACGGACCGCCGGCCGACGCCGTGTCGAGGAACACGGCGCCGTTCGCCCGGCGTAGGGCCAGTCCGCCCGCCAGCACTTCGTGCCCCGCGAGCAGCGCGCGCACCCATGCCGCGGCCGGGCCGTCCACGCGCAACGCGTCCTTCAGGGGGTGGCCGTCGGCAGCGAGCCGCGGGCCGGGATAGCAGGGGAGGAGCACCAGCGGTCCCGGCTGTGCCTGTTCGTGCCAGCGGCGGATCGCGTCGATCGCTGACTCGTCGCGCACCAGCACCGCGTGCAGCCACTCCCCGAGCAGCCGCTCGGCGAGCTCGGCATCGCGGCGGCTGGTCCGCACGAAATCCGCCAGCGGGCCGATCACCGCATCACCGAACTGCGCCTTCTCCTTGAGCAGCGCCTGCGCCGCCGGGGCGAGCCCGACGCGCTCGCGGTCCAGCTCCGCCAGGGCCTCTTGCCGCGCCGTCACCTGCGCCAGCGCCTCTTCCGCGTGCCGGCGGGCGGCCCGGCCCAGCATCTCGCGCTCCTGCAGCGCCGACACCTGCTTGCGGGCGTGTTGCAACGCCTCGACCGCGTGCACCGCGGCGCGCGCCTGCTCGGCCGCCTTCTGGGCGAGCGTTTGCGCCTGGGCGGCGGCGGCGTGCGCGGCGCTCTCCCGCGCCTGGCGCTCTCCCGTCGCCTTGGTGATCTGTTGCCGCAGCTCGGTGCGCTCGCGCTCGAGCGCCGCGCGCTCGCCCTCCAGCGCCCTGAACGCCTCGGCGTGCCGCTGCAGGTGTTCCTCAAGTCCCCGCACCGCGGCGCGAACCGTCGCCAGGCGGTCCCGCACCTCCTGCTCTAGCACGGTCCGGCCGCCGAGCTCGGTCTGCACGGCGGTGCGATCGCGCTCGGCGGCGTCACACTCCGCTTGCGCCGCCTCCCGCTCGCGCTCAGCCTGCGCGGCGCGCATCTCGGCGGCGGTGCGCTCCTCGCCCGCTTTGGTCCGGCGCTGGGCCGCGTTGCTCAGGCGCTCAGCCGCCAGGTTCAGGTCGCCCTCGAGCCGCCCGACCTCGAGTCGCGCGTCGGCCAGGCGTCGCTCGACCTCGGTGCGCCGTGCCACGGCGGTATGCCGCGCCTGCACCCGCGCCTCGCGCTCCCGCTCCGCGTCCGCCAGCCGCTGGCGCGCGACGGGCATCGCCTCCGCGAGCTCGCGCCCTCGCGCCCCTAGGGCGCCGAGCGACAGCTCGAAGTCCTCGAGCTCGCGCCGCACCAGCGTCATCGCGATCCCGAACCGTTCCTCGAGCATCTTGCCGTAGCGCTCGGCCTTGCCGCGCTGGCGCGCGAGGCTGCGTACCTGCGTCTGGACTTCGGCGATCAGGTCCTCGAGCCGGGCGAGATCGGCCGCGGTCTCCTCGAGGCGGCGCTCGGTGCTGCGCTTGCGGTCCCGGTACAGCCCGATGCCTGCGGCTTCCTCGAACAGCGAGCGGCGCTCCTCCGCCTTCTCGGAAAGGAGGGCATCGATCATCTTGGCCTCCATCACGACCGCCGCGTCGGCGCCGAGGCCCGTGCCACGCAACAGATCCTGAATGTCCCGCAGGCGCACCGGGGAACGGTTGAGCAAGTATTCGCTCTGGCCCGAGCGCGACAGCCGCCGCGTGACCACGACTTCCTGGTACGCGAGGGGCAGGGTGCCGTCGGAGTTGTCGAACACCAGCGAAACCTCGGCGACGTTCACCGGACGGCGGCCGGTCGAGCCCTGGAAGATCACGTCCTCCATCTTCCCGCCGCGCAGCAGCCGGGGCGACTGCTCGCCCAGCACCCAGCGCACTGCGTCGGAGATGTTCGACTTGCCGCAGCCATTGGGCCCGACGATCGCCGTGACGCCGAGGTCGAAGGGTAGCTCGACGGTACCCGCGAACGACTTGAAGCCCGAGAGCTCCAGCCGGCTTAACCTCATGGTGTGGTCTCCCTGCGTGGGACGAGAGGCGCCGCGATGCCGGCGCGGGTGAGCAAGTCGTGCGTGAACGCCGCCTGCTCCGGGGTCTCGAACGCCCCCACCATCAAACGGTCCCCCCTCGGCGCGCGGACCGCGGGAATGCCCTGGCGGCGCACGCGCTCCAGCTCGGCGTCGCCCGCGAGCGCGAAGGTGTACGGCGCCCGCAGCAGGTCGCCCTGGCCGCGCGGCGCTACGCCGTCGTCCCAGAGACGGTCCCGCTCGGTCGCCGCCCGTTCCCGGCTCGGGTAAGCGCCAGCCAGGACGCGATACCAAACGGTGCCGCTGCCCTCGAGCGCCACGGGGGTCACGACGGCGGGGACGTGCTCCCCGGCGAGTTGGTCGGCCTGAGCGAGCGCTTTGTCGAGCGTTCCATACGCGGCGAGTTGGATCGTCCAGGGGAGGGTGTCGGCGCGATCGGCCGGCGCCGCGGCGGCGGCGGGAGGCTCCCTCACGGTCGCCCAAAAGGACTCCCGCGCGGTCGCCAACCAGGCCAAGCCGCCCATGGCGCCTGCGGCGATCCCAAGCGCCGCGAGCCCAGCGCGCCGCCGGCGCCGCCCCGGAGCCAGCACGGGGCTGGGCGCGGGCCCCGGTGCTGCGACGTCAGCCGGAGCGTGCATCGGCGACGGGGTCCAGCGCTCGCGCACAACGCCGAGCAGGGAGGCGCCGTCTTCCTGCGCCGCCACGATGCCGCGGGCCGCGGGCGAGAGCAGATCGAGGCCTTCGGGGGCGAGCGCGATCACGCCGTCCGGGACGGCGGAGAGCCGAGCCAGCGCGCCCGCCGAGAGAAACACGAGGAGCAGCGCGCCCTCGGCGCGGAAGCCCGCCTGCAATTTCTTCCAGCGCGGGTGCGCGAGCAGGAACTCGGGCGCCGCAGTGGACGAGCCGGCGGCGATGAAGAACACGCCGTCCACCTCGTGCGCCGCCTTGGTGAGCGACACCCCGTACTCGAATGCGTCCACGATCCCGTTGGTGGGGGTGAGGCCCTTGACGGCGTGAAGCAGGGGTTCCTCGACCCAGAGATCCACCAGCGCCACACGCCGCCCGTCCTGTGCAGCGGCGCGTGCCACGTCCCAGGCGGCCTCCGCCGCCCAGCGCAGGTCGCCCGTGGCCGCCACCAGCGCGACCAACGCCTGCGACTGCACGAGCGACGGGACGAGGTTCCCGAGGCGCGAGCGGGGGAGCGGGCGGAGGGTCATTGCGGCTGGGTGGACGGGGGCTGATAAATCCAGAACGGCCGGCCCAGCTTGCGACCGATTGCCTCCGCCTGCGCGCGTGTCGAGTAGGGTCCGAGCACCACGCGGTAGCCCTCGTCGGGCGTCGCCGACGGTAGCACCTTGGCGGGGAGCCCGGCGCGCGCGAGTTGCTCCGCGTTGTCGGCGGACCACGCCTGGTTCTGCGACACCGAGACCTGCACGTAGAGCGGGCCTTCGGGGCCCATCGAGTCGGCGGCGGCCGCCACGCTTGGCGCTGGCGCTTCCACGAGCGCCGGGCCGCGCGCCATGCCGCGCGGCAGCCACGGCGTTGTCACCCACACGTCCGTCGCGCCGCCCGTGACGCGACCCGTCTCCCGCAGCGAGTCGGGCCGGACGGCGACGATGTCGTCGCCCTGACGGAGCAGGAGTGACCCGTCCGGCGCGACGGCAGGCAGGTCCACCTGCCAGGCGGTCGCCGCCGCACCCCGAAGTGACTTGACCGGCAGGTCCACCACCCACGCGGTGTCACCCACCGCAGGCCGCGCCAGGAGCCAACGCCCGTGCGGGTCGATGCGCATCGTCGCGGCCGGCGCGGGCAACGCGACGCCGTCGATCTCTTGGCGCTCGAACCGGTCGATCACCGCCAGCCCGAGCCCCGAGCGCCGCGCGACGTAGATGCGGTGCCCCGCGGGCGAGAACAGCAGCGCGCGCGGATGATCGGCGATCGGCACGAAGCTCGAATCGCGCGGCCGCAGAGGATCGAGAATGGTGACGCCGCTGTCGCCCGCGACGGCGATGAGGTCGCCCCAGAAGGAGGCGGCGACGTCGCCGGAGAGCGCGATGGCGCGGCTGGCGGGCGGCTGATCGGCGCCGGCCGTAATGAGGCGCGGCGGGTTCTGCGTCACGACCGCTACGAGCCGCTGGTCGCCCGCGCCGAAAAGGTCCCGCGGGATGCCGCCCAGGGCCTGGGGCCATGCGAAGCGCACGCGGCGCTTGAGTGAGATCACGCGCCGCTGCGCGTCCACGGTGAACAACGTGCCGTCCGGGCCGAGCGTCGCCTGCTGTACGCCGGTGGCGACGGTATCGACGCGGCCGCTTTCGAGATCGAAGGCGAGCACCTCCTTCTTTTCAGTCCGGAGGAAGAGGAGCTGTGATTCCGGGTCGAGTCCCAGCACCCGGTCGACGGCAGGGAGGCGACCGCGCACCGCCCCAGAGATCTCGGTCAGGGCGGGGAGCCGATAGGCATGGACAGTGCCGCCGCCTGCCGGAACCCGCAGGGCCACGCCTTGAATCCTAACTACTTGTGATGACTGGGGTTGCGAAGATGCGCCCGCGGGCGCTTGGGACCGGCAGCCCCAGAGCGCAAGGCTCGCGAGCGGGAGGTACCACCAACGGGTCAGCAAAGGGCCTCGCTGGACAAAATAGGGATCCGGCGAGGCCAACGCAAGTGTTTTAGCGAAGCGGAGTTAGAACGTCGGACCGAGGCTCACCGTCCAGTAGCTCCGATCACGGGGGCGATCCAGTGGCTTGGTGTAATCGAACCGCAGGATCAGGAAACCGAGCATGTTCGCCCGGATGGAGGCGCCGTAGCTCCGCAGCGGCGCGCGCACCAGGTCGGGGTTCTCACCTGGCCGGCGGCTCCACTTCACGGTGGAGTTTTCATCCCACGCGAGCCCGACGTCGTAAAACAGCGCGCCCTCGATCGGCGGCAGGCCGATCGGCAGGAACCCGAAGATCACGTTGCGGGCGAGCGGGAAGCGCAGCTCGACGTTGGCGACGGCGAGCTTCGAGCCGACCAGCTGGTCGAGCTCGGCGCAGCCGGTGCGGGAGGTCGAGGTCGCGGCCGCGACGCACTCGTTATCGCGGAACGACCCCGCGGTATAGCCGCGCATCAGCTCCGTGTTGCCCAGGAAGAGCGGGAATCGGTCGGCGTCGCGGCCGAACCGGCCGAAGAACACCGTCCGGAACGCGAGCGTGAAGGGCCGCGCGAACAGGTAGCGGCGGTAGTCGGTCAGGCCGGTGACGAACTGCCAGGTCCCGAAGCTCGGGGCGATTTCGAAGCGGGAGCGCGCGCCGGCGAAGGGCCCGACGTAGCCGAACAGCGTTTTGTCGTACACCAGTGCCAGCGACGGCTGCACGTAACTGATGGACGGCCCGTTCACGGTGCGAATGTCGGAGGTGATATAGCCCCCGCTCACGTTGTCGTAGTAATCGGACAGCTCGAGCGTCGCGTCGGTGATATTGACCGTGTGGACGCCCAGCTCGAGTCGGCTGAAGCGGCTGAATGGGTAATACGCCTCGCCGAAGACGTCGCGAATTACGAACCGGCGCAGCCGCGCCGTGAACTCGACCGCGCTGTCGGCCCCGCCGGCGTTGCCGGCATCGATGACCCGCACGGTACTGGGCGCGTAGAAGTAGAGCGGGGTCTGCGAGAAGCCCGCAGCCCAGTTGAGCCGCCGGCTCTGGTTGATGTAGACGCCCAAGAACTGCGCTTCGCTGAGACGGCCGTTGAGCGCACCGGCGAACACCAGGGTGCGGTTGCCGAGGATGTCGGAGAGCGAGATCGCCGTTCCGCCGAAGAACCCGCGGCCGAAGTTGTCGCGCTGGTAACCCACAGTCGGCCGGGCGATGTAGTCCGGGGTGAAGCGGGTGCGGTAGCGCCGGAACGTGAACTGAGTCGTGTCGGGCAGGGCGAGCGCGACCGAGTCGAGCAGGGTGCGGACCGAGATCGGGCCGGTGGCCGTAGTGGATTCGGCAGGCTGGGGCGACTCGGAGGCGCGGAACCCGCTCGCTGAGCGGTACACCGACGTGGCCTCGCCCGGCTGGCCGCCCGCCGCGGACGGGGTGGCGGGCGCCGGCTGCGTCACGGCCACCGCGGTGGTGTCGCTCCGCGCCACGCTCAGCAGGCTCGACACGACCACGGGTTGGGCCCGCGGCTGGTAGACTCCGTGCCGCAGCGAGCGGGGGTTCTCCAGTGTGTAGATGGTGAAGTCGCCGTTCTCATAATAGGCGAACGCCAGCCGGTCGCTTTTCGCCGCCCACGACAGGGTGGGGGACAAGGCGGTGATGCCGGAGACCCCCGTGTAGACGTTGGTGAGCTGGTACACGGTGCCGTCGGTGAGGTCGGCGAGGAAGATGTTGCTGATCCCCGTGCGGTCCGACACGAACGCGAGTGACCGTCCGTCCGGCGCCCACACCGGGTTGATGTTCTTGCCCTCCTCCATGTGCCCCAGCAGTTCGATCGACCCGGTGCCGAGGTGATAGAGGGCGATGCGCATGTTGCCGAAGCGCAGCTGCTCGAAGTCGGTCGCGGCGCTGCGGTCGGTGGCGAAGGCGATGGTCTTTCCGTCGGGGGACCACGAGGGCTGGAAATCGGCGTACGTGTCGTTGGTGAGCCGCCGGAGGTCCGAGCCGTCGCGGTTGACGATGAAGAGGTCGGACACCCCGCCGTCGAACCCCGTGAACACGAGCCGCTGGCCGTCGGGTGACCAGCTCGGCGTCGCGAGGCCGCTCAACGGCACGCGGATGCGACGCTCCTCCCGCCCCTTCCTCACGTCGATGATGACGAGATCGTCGCGCTCCTTGCGCTTCACCGCGATCGCGAAGTAGCGCCCGTCGGGCGACCAGGTGCCGGCGCTGTTGATGAAGCGCAAGCTCTCGTAATTCGTGCTGAACCCCGACTTCGCAAGCTGCCGCTTCACCCGGCCCGTCTCCACGTCGGCCAGGTAGAGGTTGATGAAGAAGGTGTTGCGTTCGCTGAAGTAGACGATCTCCCGCCCGTCGGGGGAGAGCGCGGGGGCGAGGTGGACCGTGCCGCCCGAGCGGCGCTGGGTCAGCGCCGGCTGGGCGATGCGCCGCGCGCGATAGTGGTCGGCCAGCTGGGGCAGGTAGGTCGTTTGGATCGCGTCGATCCACTCGTCCGACAGCTCCTCGAGCGAGAGACCCAGGGCGCGGCGGAACGCGCCCTCGATCCCGCTCGTGGCCGACGTTTGGAGAATCTCTCCGATCACCTCATCGCCCCACTTCTCGCCGATGTACGACCACAAGGCGTGTCCGAAGCGGTACGGGAACACGCGCGGGTCGTACGTCATCTGCTCGATGGTGGGGAGGTTGCCCTCGAGCGCGGCGTCGCGTAGCCACATCGCGGTGTGCGGGTCGATCGGCCCGACCGAGAGGTATTCCGCCATTCCCTCCATGAACCAGCCCGGCGGGTTCACGTTGATCAGGGTCTGCACGCCCGCGCCGATGCGGCCGCGGCTGTAGACGTCGTACTGGAACTGGTGCGCCATCTCGTGCTGCAGCACGTGCTCCAGGTCGGCGTACGAGCCGGTGAAGGGCAGGACCATGCGGTGCTTGAAGAACTCGGTAACGCCGCCCGTGCCCTCGCCCAGCTCGCCCTGAATGGCGTTGGTCTGCTGGAAGTCCGAGTGGGAGGCGTAGAGGATGATCGGCTTGCGGCCCTGGAACTGGTGGTGCAGCACGCGCGACATCCGCGCGTAGGCCCGCTCCGCCATCCGGGCCGCGTCCAGGGCGGCGGCGC
Source organism: Gemmatimonadota bacterium (assembly GCA_016177465.1). GTDB lineage: Bacteria > Gemmatimonadota > Gemmatimonadetes > Gemmatimonadales > GWC2-71-9 > JACOVF01. Next base: position 8,317 of record JACOVF010000036.1, on the reverse strand, counting down.
GCTCCTGGTCGTAGTAGTAGACCTCGAAGTGCTCGGTTTGGATGATCTTGAAGTCGAAGGTGCGGTACTGGACCTTGTTCTGGCCGAAGTACTGCGCGCTGGCCGGTCCCGCCGCGAGGAGCAGGAGCGCCGCTACCGTCAGGGTCCTCCGCATCACCACGCTACCTTCCTTTCATCACTTCCCGATTACCCGGTGGGCCCGGCGTCACCCGCAGCGACTACCGGTGCGTCTCCCCACAGGCGCTCCAACTGGTAGAATTCGCGCAGCTCCGGATGAAAAACGTGCACGACCAAATCCACGTAATCCAGGAGCACCCACCGGCCCTGGGTCAGCCCTTCGACATGATGCGGGACGAGCCCGCGCGGCGCCAGCACCTGCACCAGGTGCTCCGCCATGCCCCGCACGTGCGTGTCGGAGGTGCCGGAGCAGATCACGAAGTAATCGGTGGCGGCGCACAGGCCGCGCAGATCCAGCACCACCGGGTCCACTGCCTTGCGGTCGGCTAACGCCTCGAGGACGAGCCGCAACGGCCGCCGCGGTGATCGAGACGGGCGGGACCGCCCACCGCTACTCATAGCGTCCCGCTCATCGGTTTGTTCCGTCCTCGACCTGGTAGAACACGCCCCAGGCGCCGATCCCCGCATGGGCGGCGATCACCGGCGTAACCGGGCTCACCAGGCACTGCCTGGGTCCATAGCGGGCGACCAGCTCCGCCCGCAGCTGCTCGGCGAACCCGGGGATGTCGGCGTGCACGACCGCCAGTCGCAACTCCCGCGGCCGCCCGGCCAGCGCTTCATCCAGGAGCTCTAGGATCCGCCGCCGCGCCGCCGGTTTGCCCCGCACCCGGTCGAGCGGTTCGATCTTCCCTTCGGCAGACAAGGCCAGGATCGGCTTGAGGTTGAGCTTGGTGCCGAGCCAGGCGCGGCCGCGCCCCACGCGCCCGGAGCGGACCAGGCGGTCGAAGTTTTCCACGGTGAAAAAGGCGCCCGACTGGTCCCGCACCCGGTGCAGCTCGCGAACGATGTTCTCCACCAGCCACCCTCGGGCGGCGAGCTCCTGCCCCCGCAGCACCAGCAACCCCTCGCCCAGCGACGCCGAGCGGCTGTTGAGGACCGTCACCCGCCCCCCGAACGCCTGCGCCGCGGCCTCGGCGTTCGCGAAGGTGCCCGAGAGTGCCTTCGCCAGAATCACCGCGAGCACCTGGTCGGCGCCGCGGGTCGCGTCCTGAAAGGCTTCCGTGAACGCCTGGGGCGCAGGCTGGGACGTCGAGGCGTCGTAACCCGCCCGTAGCCGGGTGAAGAACTCCTCGGCCGTCATCTCCAGCCGGTCCTTGTACACCTTGTCCTCGAGGATCAACTGCGTGGGGACGAGCCCGATTCCATGCTCGAACACCAGGGCGTCGGGCAGGTCGCAGGCGGTGTCGGTGACGAAGCCGATCGCCCGCTTCTCCTGCAACGCCGCGTGCTGGGCACGCATGTCGTCGGCCTTGGTGTACTCGACGGTTCCCCAATGGGCGCCGAGCTGGAAGACGGCCTCGGGCGTGTCGGTGTGCACGTGGGCCTTGAGGAGGTCGCCCGTCTGGAGCACGACGATCGATCCGCCGAGCCCGCGCAGCGCCTTTCGCACCTCGGGCGCGGTGGGGAGCGCGTCGCCCCGCACCAGCACCTCGGTGCAGTACTGGTAGTCGCGCTCGGCGGCGACCTCGGTGCTCGCGGCGGCGTTGGGCGCCAGGCGGTCCACCGCGCCTTCGGCGATGTGGCCCTCCTCGATGAGCCGCTTCACGCCGTCCAGGAACCGCACGAAGCCCTTGGCGCCCGCGTCCACCACGCCCGCCGCTTTGAGGACGGCGAGCAGCTCGGGGGTGCGCTGCAGGGCGGCGTCGGCGCGGCGCACCAGGCGCTGCATGAAGACCTTGATGTCGTGCTCGTCGCGGGCCGCCGCGGCCTCGTCGGCCGCTTCGCGCGCGACCGTGACGATGGTGCCTTCCACCGGCTCGTCGAGAGCGGCCTGGAGCCGATCAAATCCCTGGCGGATGCCGTCGGCCAGGTGGGACGCGCGGGCGCGCAGGCGGTTCCCGATCCCGTCGCGGAAGCCGAGCAGAAAGTGCGACAGCATCATCCCGGAGTTGCCGCGGGCGCCGCGCACGCTCGCCTGGGCCATCGTTTCGATCACGCGAGGGAGGGGGGCGTCGCCCAGGTCGCGGAGGGCCTGGGCCACCGCGCGGAGGGTAAGGCACAGGTTGGTCCCCGTGTCGCCGTCAGGCACGGGGTACACGTTGATGCGGTTCAGCTCGTCGCGCCCGGCGGCTACCCAGTCCGCTGCCGCGAGCAGCGAGCGGCGGAACCGGGAGCCGTCAACGTAGGCGATGCCGACGGTCACGCCGGGCCCGTCATTCCTTGACGACGGTGACCAGGATCTCGGGTCGGACGTCGGCGTGGACCTTGATGCCCACCTTGAACTCGCCCAGCGCCCGGATCGGCTCCGGGAGGTCGATCTTGCGCTTGTCGACGTGGATCCCGATCTCCTCGAGCTTGCGCTGGATATCGGAGGATGTCACCGAGCCGTAGAGCTTGTCTTCCTCGCCCACCTTCACCGGGAAGGTGAGCTGGACGCCGCCGAGCCGCGTCGCCTCGCCCTCGGCGGCCTGCTTCTCGGCGGCGCGCAGTTTGGCGAGTCGCTCGGCCTCGTAGGTGATTCTCTTCTTGTTCGCCTCGGTGGCGGGATAGGCGAGCCCCTTGGGGAGGAGGTAGTTGCGGGCGTAGCCGTCCTTCACTCTGACCACCTCGCCCGCCTTGCCCAGGTTCGGCACGTCTTCCCGCAGAATGATTTGCATCTGCATCCTCATCACGTTGCGTGAGGCCGGTTTCGCTCCTCCAACCGGCGCCGGAATTCCAACCACGTATCGGTTACCCCGAGCGTCCAGAGCCCCGGGATCAGGAACAGCAGCGGCACGGCGAGTACCGCCGCGAGCACCGCGCCGGCCACGAGCGCGGCGGGCGACACGCCGACTGCGGCGGCGAACACGGTGACAATAGCCGCCCCCCGCAGCAGGTAGAGCGCGCCGAGCACCACCGCGAGGTTCAGCGCGATCGCCTTGAGCCCCGCGAGCTTCGGGACGGCCCAGATCGTGACCGCGGCCACGAGCCCCCACACCCACTGGTCTCCGAAGCGGAACTGCCGGAACGGGGCGATCCCTTCGCCCAGCGGCTGGTCGCTCACGTGCACGTGCCATTGCCAGGCGAGCGCGAGCCCGGCGATCGCCTGGAGCGCGAGCATGCCCGGAATGGTCGCGCTCGTGAACGCGATCGCCCGGTCGGCGACCGCCGCCGCCTCGGGCAGCACCGCTACGAGCGGCCGGACGGCGCGGCTCGCCTCGCGCGCCGCCTGCCACTGGAGGCCGTCCCACCAGGTCGGGCCCCACACGAGGCGCGCGAGACCGATGACCGCGACCCCCGCGAGCGCGGTGGCGCGTAGGGCCTGGCGCAGCACCGTCGCCGGCGCCAACAGCGCGCCGCCCGTGAACGCCGCGGTGACGAGGACGACGAACGCCGCGACGAACGCGCCGACCATTCCCCGAGCCGCGACGAGCGCGCCGACGCTCAGCGCGCCCGCGATGAGCGCCACGCTCCACGGCGCCCGCGCGCGAGGCCGCGATGCGATCACGAGCGCGGCGAACGGCAGTCCCGCCAGCGGCAGCGGGGCCCAGACGGCATAGCCGATGGAGCCGAGCATGAGGCGCCACCGGCTGCCCGGCGGTGTCATGTTACGGGCCGTGGCCCTTGATGTAGGGGATCATGGCCAGCTGCCGGGCGCGCTTGATGGCCGTCGCGAGCTGGCGCTGGTGTCGCGCGCACATGCCGGAGAGCCGGCTCGGCAGGATCTTGCCGCGCTCGGTGAGGAAGCGGCCGAGCGTGCGATCGTCCTTGTAGTCGAGCACACGCACGCCGGACTCACACACCGGACAGGTCTTCGCAGGGCGTCTCACGCTTCGTCCTCCTCGAGCTCGTCTACGACGTCAGCGGCAATGGCGGGGGCGGGGACCGGCTTCACCGGCTCGCCCTCGTTCACGACCACGAGGTAGCGCAACACACTCTCGTCGAGCTTCACGGCGCGCTCGTACTCGGGGAGCAGGTCCCCGGTCGCCTCGAACTGGACGACGACGTAGGTGCCGCTGTCCTTCTTCTTCAGGCGGTACGTGAAGGTGCGCTTACCCCAGTGGGCGACGTTCGTGATCGTGCCTTTGCCGTCCTTGGTCAGGAGGGCGTGGAAGCGCTCGAGCTTTTCGTTGATGGCGGGTTCTTCCAGACTGCTGTCAAAGATGTAGACCGTCTCGTAGCGACGCGTCATGCCACCTCCCTTTGGTCATGGGCGACCCGGCCCTGGTGCGGAGCCGAGTAGGGGATTTGTGAGGCGGGAAGATAATCGGGCGGTACCGCCTCCGACACCCCCCCGGCCGGGCGTCCGGCCCTTGTGACCGTGCGGGTTGCGTCGTACGATTTCGCCCCATGCGATTTCCCCCTTGGATTGCGTGCGCGCTCGTGTTCTTGCTCGGTGCCCACACGCCGGCGGACGCGCAGACTCCGGCCCCCCGTCCGGCGCGGCCGCCGACCGTCGCGGACGCGGCGGCATTCGTAGCCCGCGCCGAGTCCGTCCTCTACGACCTGAGTGTCAAGGCGTCGCGGGTCGACTGGGTCGCCAACACCTACATCACGTTCGACACTGAGGAGCTGACGGCGGAGGCGCAGGAAGCCTACGGCGTCGCCGTCCGCGACCTGGCCACCGAGGCGCGGCGCTACGAGCGGCTTCCGCTCCCCGCCGAGTTAGCGCGCAAGGTGTTGCTGCTCAAGCTGGCGCTCCCTGCGCCGCCGCCGCCCGACGCGCGCGAGGCCGCCGAGCTCACGCGCCTCACCAGCGGAATGCAGGCGGATTACGGGCGGGGCACCTATTGCCGGACAGCGCTGAGCTGCCTCCAGATCACGGACATCCAACGTATCATGGCGACGAGCCGCGACCCGGCGGAGCTCACCGACGTGTGGCAGGGCTGGCACCGGGTCTCAGTGGGAATGCGGCACCGCTATACCCGGTTCGTCACGCTCGCCAATGCGGGTGCGCGCGGCCTTGGTTTCGCGGACGCCGGCGCGATGTGGCGCGCCAACTACGACATGCCGGCCGACTCGTTCGTGCGGGAGGTCGACCGCCTGTGGGAGCAGTTGAAGCCGCTCTATCTCCAGCTGCACGCCTACGTTCGCGCGCGGCTCGCGCAGCGATACGGCCTGAACGTCGTGGCGCCCACCGGGATGATTCCGGCCCACCTGCTCGGCAACCTCTGGGCGCAGGAGTGGGGGAACATCCACGACCTCGCCGCCCCGCCGGCGGTGCCGCCGAGCGTGGACGTCACCGCGCTACTCCGCGCGCACCGCGTGGACGAGCGCGGCATGGTGCGCACCGGGGAGCGATTCTACACCTCGCTGGGCCTCGACTCTCTGCCGGCGACGTTCTGGGAGCGGTCCCAATTCACGAAACCCAGGGATCGCGACGTGGTCTGCCATGCGAGCGCGTGGGACATCGACGGGAAAGACGACCTCCGCATCAAGATGTGCATCCAGGTGACGGGGGAGGACTTCGTCACCATCCATCACGAGCTTGGCCATAACTTCTACCAACGCGCCTACAAGACCCAGCCGTATCTGTTCCAGAACGGCGCCAACGACGGCTTCCACGAGGCCGTGGGGGACGCCGTGGCGCTCTCGATCACGCCGGAGTACCTGCGGCAGATCGGCCTGCTCGACAGCCTGCCGAGCGCCGCGAGCGACACGGCCATGCTGTTGCGGATCGCGCTCGACAAGGTCGCGTTCCTGCCGTTCGCGCTCGCCGTGGACCGCTGGCGCTGGGAGGTGTTCTCAGGGGCGGTCACACCGGACCGCTACAACGCCGCATGGTGGGATCTCAAGCATCGCTACCAGGGCGTCGCCGAGCCGGTCGCGCGCTCAGAGCGAGACTTCGATCCCGGGGCCAAGTATCACGTCCCCGCGAACGTCCCGTACATCCGCTACTTCATCGCGCGCATTCTCCAATTCCAGTTCCACCGGTCCTGGTGCCGGGCGGCGGGCTGGACAGGCCCGCTCTACCGGTGTTCCGTGTACGGCAACCGGGCGGCGGGGGAGCAACTGAGCCGGATGCTCGCGGCGGGGCAGCGCAAATCGTGGCAGGAGATCTTGTACGAGGCGACCGGCGAGCGGCAGATGGACGCCACGGCGATGGTGGATTACTTCCAGCCGCTCCTCGCGTGGCTGGAGCGGCAGAACCAGGGAAAGCCGGTGGGGTGGTGAGGGCGATGCCCCGGGTGACCTTCACGACCACCATCCAGCGCCACGTGACCTGCCCGCCGGCGGACGTGCCCGGGCGAACCGTGCGCGAGGTGCTGGATGCCGTGTTCGCGGCGAATCCAGCCGCCCGCTCCTACGTTCTCGACGACCAGGGCGCGGTGCGCCGGCACATGGTGGTGTTCGTGAACGGGCGGCAGATCGCGGACCGCGTGACGCTGACCGACGCGGTTGCTCCCGACGCGAAGGTGTACGTGCTGCAGGCGCTGTCCGGCGGATGAGCGACCGCCTGTTCGTCGCGACGCGCAAGGGCGTGTTCACGCTCGCGCGGGCGCCGGGCCGAGTGAGCCGCGCCCGGCCTCGGTGGCAGGTCGCGCGCGCGCAATTCCTGGGCGACAACGCCTCGATGGTGCGCCCCGACCGGCGCGACGGCTGGGTGTACGTCGCGCTGGGCCTAGGGCACTTCGGGGTGAAGATGCACCGCTCGAAGGACCGCGGCCGCACCTGGGAGGCGTGCGCGACGCCCGCCTACCCGACCAAGCCCGAGGGGCTGGACGAGCGCGAGCCCAACTCACAGCGGCCCATCCCCTGGAACACCGAGCTGGTCTGGGCGCTCGAGCCGGGGCACGCGTCCGAGCCGGGCGTGCTGTGGTGCGGGACGCTGCCGGGCGGGCTGTTCCGTTCACGCGACCGCGGGGCGTCGTGGGAGCTGGTGGAGTCGTTGTGGCGGCACCCCAAGCGGCCGGGCTGGTTCGGCGGCGGGGCCGAGTGGCCGGGACTGCATTCGGTGTGCGTCGATCCGCGGGACGCGCGGCGCGTGACGGTCGGGGTCTCCTGCGGCGGCGTGTGGCAGACGGGCGACGGCGGGCGGACCTGGCAGCAGCGCGCTCAGGGGATGCGCGCGGCGTTCATGCCTCCCGAGCGCGCCTACGACCCCGATGTGCAGGACCCGCACTGCGTGGTCCAGTGCCCCGTTGCGCCCAACGTATTCTGGGCCCAGCACCACAACGGCATCTTCCGCTCGACCGACGGCAGCGCGTCGTGGACGGAGATCACCGGGAAGCCGTCGAGCTTCGGGTTCGCGGTGGCGGTGCACCCGCACGACCCGGACACGGCGTGGTTCGTGCCGGGGATCTCCGACGAGCACCGCATCCCGCCGAAGGGGAAGGTGGTCGTGTCGCGCACGCGGAACGGGGGGAAGAGCCTCCAGGTGCTCTCCAAGGGGCTGCCCCAGGCGCACGCCTACGACCTCACCTTCCGCCACGCGCTCGATGTGGATGAGACGGGGGAGCGGCTCGCCTTCGGGACGACGACGGGGGCGTTGTACGTCTCCGAGAACGGCGGAGATTCGTGGGAGGCGGCGAGCGAGCATCTGCCGCCGGTGTATTGCGTCAGATTCGGGTAGAGACAGCAAATGAAGGAACGTGGTGTATTGGTCCTGCTCGCGATGGGGCTGCTTGGCGCCGCCTGCCGGCGCGAAACGCCAGCTCCCGATCGTCGGACGCTCGGTGGCGGATCGGCACCGTCAACGCCTGCCGCTCACGTGCCGCTGTCTCGGTTTCGGCCAGCCGTCGACGCCATTCCGGAGTCTGGTGGGCAGTGCGAGGAGGCTCCGGAGTATGCCACAGGAGGGTTGCGAGGGGTCCGGCTGCGCGTCACGGGGGTCCCGGCCGGGATTCGGTCCGTCGACGTGGCGATCGACAGCAGCCGGGCGGTGCGGCGGTACTTCGAGATCCGCAACGACGGGCAGGGGAGTGAGACGATCATCAGCATCGATTCACGCCCTGGTGCGGAACGACTCGTGCGCCCGGGAGCGCCGTTGGCTTCCGCGTTCAATGGCACCCCCTTGGGCAACGAAGTTACGGACGGCAGTCCGGGGGGCGTGCTTAGGGCTCCATCGCTCGGGCCGCCGACGGCCGTCGCAGCACGTTTGTTGCACCAGTGTGCGGCATGGCTCGACCCGTGGGGTCTCATCGCCCGCCTGCCCGACAGC
>JACOVF010000016.1 GCA_016177465.1 Gemmatimonadota bacterium | reverse complement strand
CGGCAACCCGGTCTCCGGCGTCTCGGTGACCTTCGCCGTCGCCTCAGGGGGCGGGACCGTGGACCCGACTACCGCGATCCTGACCGACGCGGGCGGCATCGCTCAGGTGACGAGCTGGACCTTGGGCCCGACGGCGGGGACGAACACCTTGACCGCCACCGCCGGCACCCTCTCCGGCAGTCCCGTGACCTTCACGGCCACGGGCACGGCCGGCACGGCCACGACCATCGCGCTGAACGGCGGCGATGCCCAGACCGACACCGCCGGGGCCACGCTCGCCACCCCCTACACCGTCTTGGTCACCGACGGCTTCGGCAATCCCAAGAGCGGGATCACGGTCACCTGGGCGGTCACGGGGGGCGGGGGCTCCATCACGCCGTCGTCGGCCACGAATGCGAGCGGGATCGCCTCGGCCACCCGGGTGCTCGGCACCACCGCCGGCACCCAGACCGCCACGGCCACGGTCAGTGGGCTCACGGGGAGCCCGGTGAGCTTCAGCTCCACCGCAACGACCGGCACCGCGGCGACGATCGCGCTGAGCGGCGGCAACGCCCAGACCGACACCGCCGGGGCAACCCTCGCCACGCCCTACACGGTCCTCGTGGCGGATGGGTTCGGGAACCCGAAGAGCGGGATCACCGTGACCTGGGCGGTGACGGGCGGCGGGGGCTCGATCACGCCGAGCTCCGCCACGAACGCGAGCGGGATCGCCAGCGCCACCCGGGTCCTCGGCACGGCCTCCGGGACCCAGACCGCCACCGCCACCGTCACGGGCCTCTCCGGGAGTCCCGTCAGCTTTACCACCACGGCCACCACCGGGACGGCGGCGACGATCGCGTTGAACGGCGGGAACGCACAGACGGACACCGTTGCGGCGACGCTCCCCGTCCCCTACACCGTGCTCGTCACCGACGGCTTCGGGAATCCGAAGAGCGGCATCACCGTCACCTGGGGGGTCACCGGCGGTGGTGGCTCGATCACGCCGAGCTCCGCCACGAACGGGAGCGGGATCGCGAGCGCCACCCGGGTGCTCGGCACTCTGGCGGGTACTCAGACCGCCACTGCCGCGGTGACCGGCCTGACCGGCTCCCCCGTCAGCTTCACCGCCACGGCCACGCACGGAGTGGCGAACCAACTCGCGGTCAACGCCGGGAATAACCAATCGGCGACCGTGAACACCGCCGTGCCGATCCCACCCGCGGTGATCGTGCGGGATCAGTTCACCAATCCGGTGAGTGGCATCTCGGTGACCTTCGCCGTG
>JACOVF010000037.1 GCA_016177465.1 Gemmatimonadota bacterium | reverse complement strand
GTGTCGAAGCCCTCGATCGGCGCCGACTCCCACTGGTCGAGGCCTTTCCCCTGGGGTACGCCTTCGATCACGTCCACCAGGACGACGGTCCGCGCCAGCGATTTCTCAGCCAGGCGCTGGGCCGTCGTGGCGCCGACATTGCCCGCCCCCACCACCGTGATCTTGTCGAGCATCCGAGGGTCCTCTAGCGGTGTGCGTTCAGTTGCCGCACCGCCTCGTACACGACGATTCCCACGGCGGTGGCGAGATTCAGGCTGCGGACCGGCCCCGTCATGGGAATGCGGTACACCCGGTCGGGATACTTCTCCAGGATCCGCTCGGGCAGGCCGTCCGCTTCATTCCCGAAGACGAGACATCCACGATCGCGATAGGGCGCGTCCCAGAAGGAGCGCTCTCCGTGCGTCGAGAAATATAAGCACCGGTCGCGGGAAACCGCCTCGCGGAACGCGCGCCACCCGGGATGGATCCATAGCTCCACCGCGTCCCAGTAGTCGAGCCCGGCGCGCCGCAGCGCCTGGTCGTCGAGCGAAAAGCCGAGCGGCTCGATCAGATGCAGTGTGGTTCCGGTGGCCGCGCACAGCCGCGCGATGTTGCCGGTGTTGGGAGGGATCCGCGGCTCGACCAGAGCGACGTGGAGGGCCATACGATGATCCTCGAACTCACCCGCCGTTCCCCCTCTCCGCGACGCGGAGAGGGGGCCAGGGGGAGAGGTACCCTAGCCGCCGCGGGTGTGCATCTCGCGATGGGGGTCGGCCCGCAGGCTCTCGATCCGGTACAAGGCCCCGCGCTGGGCAATCCCCAGCCGCTCCTCCGCCCCGCGATCCGCGCGGCCGCGCCACGTCTCCGCAATCAGCCCGGCCATCTCGTCGTCCGTCGCGCCCGACCGCAACGGCTCCCGCAGGTCGATCCCCCGCTCCGCGTAGAGGCAGAGGAACCATGTCCCGTCTGCCGTCACCCGACTGCGGTCGCAGCTCCGGCAGAACGGCGCCGTCGTGGACGCGATGACGCCGAACGTTGTCCCGTCGGAAAGCCGGAACCGCTCGGCGGGCGCGTTGGACGCCTCCACGACCGCCTTGATACGGCCGTATCGACGGGACAGAACCTCGAGCATCTCTCGTTGGGAGACGACTTGGTCGAGCGACCATTCCGTCGCGCCGCCCACGTCCATGTACTCGATGAAGCGCACCTCGGCGGCCTGCGCTCGGGCGAACTCGATCAGGTCGGCCAGCTCGTCGTCGTTGTACCCCCGCACCACGACCGTATTGAGCTTGAGCCGCGCGAAGCCCGCCGCCCGCGCGGCCGCGATCCCTGCCAGGACGTCGGCGTGCCGGGTATTGCGCGCGAACTCGGCCATCCGCTCGGGACGCAACGTGTCGAGGCTCACCGTCACCCGCTGCAGCCCGGCGCGCTTCAGGTCTTCGGCGCACCGCGCGAGCAGCAGGCCGTTGGTGGTCATGGCGAGGTCGGTGATCCGCTCCTCGCGCCGCAGCATGTCGACCAGCATCGGGAGCTCGTGGCGCAGCAGCGGCTCGCCGCCAGTGAGCCGCACCTTCGTGACCCCGAGCCCGGCGAAGATCCGCGCCAGTCGGGCAAGCTCCTCAAAGGTGAGGATCGACTGCCGCGGCAGCCACACGTACTCCTCGTTCGGCATGCAGTAGCGGCACCGCATGTTGCAGCGGTCGGTGACCGAGAGCCGCAGGCTGCCAAGCGGCCGGCCCAGCCGGTCTTTCATACGGAAGCCGCCCGCCGGGATGGATCCACCCACACCGCGGTCCCGTCCTCGCGCAACTCCTTCTTCCACATGGGGAGCCGCTGCTTCACTTCCTCGATGACGAACCGGCACGCCTCGAACGCGGTCGCCCGGTGCGGCGCGGCGGCGGCGATGGCGATGCTCGCCTCGCCGACAAGCACCTCCCCCAGGCGGTGACGCACGGCCACCCGCGCCGCCGGCCAGCGCTCCCGTGCCTCGTCGAGGATCCGGCTGAATTCGGCGTCGGCCATGGCCTCGTAGGCCGAGTAGTCGATGGCGGTCACGCTGCTCTCCTCTGGGCCGTTGCGGACGGTGCCAAGGAAGAGGCAAGTGCCGCCGCATTTCGGACTGCTGACTTCGGCCAGAAGGGCGTCGAGGGAGATCGGATCACGAGTTAGGTGCATTTCAATTCCGCATTCCGCATTTGACTTCACCCTCCCGCGATCGGTGGCAGCAACGCCACTTCGTCCCCATCCCGCACCGGCGCCTCGAGCCTGGCGTGCCGCAGGTTCACGGCGGCAACGGGCCGTTCCGGGATCTCCGCGCCGCCGGGCAGCTCCTCCCGTACCCGGCGTACCACGTCTCCTACCGTCGCGGGGAGCGAGAGGGAGAGCGCCGCCTCCTCCCGACCCACGAGCTCGGCGTAACGCGCGAAGAACCGCACCCGAACCGTTCCGGCGGGCGTTGTCATGGTGGTCAGACTGAGTATAGCCCCGATCAGTTCCCGGTGGTACCGGACGCGATCCCCCGCCAGATCCGGGCCTGCTTCGGGGTGGCCGACGCGGCCCGGCTGACTGATATCTGGGTCACGATCTGCTCCCGCACTTTGCCGTTCAGGGTGAGCGTCTGACCCTCCCGCCGCGCAGTGATCGCGAGCGGCGCTCCTACGCGATTGCGGTAGCGGGCGCGGAACTCCGCCACCCATCCCGTGCTCCCGGAGACCTCGACCTCGCCCACCTTCAGGAGGACATCCCCGGGCTGGAGTCCCACCGCATCCGCGGAGCTGCCCGGCACGACCTCCTGGACGACGATGTGCCCCTCCGGATCGACCGCCATACTGACACCGAGGAATACGTTGCTGGTCGTGCGGCGCTCGACGGCGAGCCCCGCCTTCGGCAGGACCTGCTCGTACGGCAGGGGGTCGCGCCCGTTGATGTAGCGTTGGTAGAACCCATCCACGTCGGGCATCCCCGCCTCGCGCAGCAGCCCGAGCAGGTCCGCCGTCCGGAAGCCCTTCGCCTGCCGATAATACCGCGCGTACAGCGCGCGCATCACGTCGTCCAGGCTCTTCGCATTGTCGGTGGCGTCGCGGATCGAGATGTCGAGCAGCAGGCCGAGCACCGAGCCTTTCGAGTAGTAGAGCTGGGAGCTGTTGACGAACACTTCGTCGATCCAGGTCGCCACGCTGCCATCCTCGACGCTCCACGGCTCCGGCGCCGATTCCACCTGCCGCACGTTCGCGTCCAAGTTGCCGATGAACTCTCCGTCGGTCCACAGTCCAGCGCGCAGATTGGTGAGGTCGGCGTAGTAGTCCGTCACGCCTTCCGACCACCATAGCAGCGGCGTGAACTGCTCGGCGTGGTAGTCATAGGGCCACAGCTCGGCTGGGCGGATCCGCTTCACGTTCCATAAATGGAAGGATTCGTGAGCCATGAGCGGGGTCATGAAACTGCCGAGGTTCCCCGCCTCGTCCGCGAACCCGTGCGCCGGCATGATGTCGAACTGCGACGCGCCGTGCTCCAGCCCGCCGGCGAACGGGATCGGCTGGCGGTAGACGTTGAAGAAGAGCGTATAGGTATCGTACGGCGGCCCGCCCATCAGCCGGTTCTGCACCCCCGCGATGCGCTCGACGCTGCTCCGCAGGCTCCGCGCGACAGGCGCCGTGTAGGCAGCCGCCGGCCAGACGGCGATCCGGATCCACTTCGCGTCCACCTGGAGCGAATCGAGGCTGAACTGGCCCACGAACGTCATCGCGTCCGCCAGCTCGTGGTAATCGGGCGCCGTGTAAGAACCGGCCGCGCCGGGGCGCAGCGCCGTCGCGACACGCCAGCCGCTTGGTAGCGCGAACCGGACCTCGGCCGGCCGATCGAGCTGGCCCTCCTCGAACAGGAACAGGTTGGTGCCGAGAAACTGGCCGAAGTCGCTCCGGAGGCTGGCCAGCGAGAGATCGACCGCGTCAGCGAGGTAGTCGAACTCCACCACGACACTCGTTGCACCGCCCGTCGATACACGCCAGGTGTCCTTGTCCACCCGGTCCCAGAAGAGCGGCCGGCCGGCAGGGTTCCGCGCTCCAAAGTGTCGCACGTAGCGCGCGTAGTTCTGGATCTCGTAGGCGCCCGGGCTCCACGCGGGGAGCGAAACGAAGAGTGTGTCTTTCCCCGCTGTCAGAAACTCCGCCTTGACGTGGAAGAGGCGGGACGCGGGCACCGATACTTCGTAGCGTACTGCCTGTGCGCCGAGCGTGGCAGGCGCGAGGAGAACGAGGATCAACGCCGAACCCAGTATCGATCGCATCCAATTCATCCGTGACGAAATGGGTGAATGTCTTTCTACTGCCCTGCAGTCTGCCAGGTTACACGATTGTTGGCGCTCGGAAACGACGCGGCCCCGGCGTCTGGAACCGGGGCCGCAAGGCAAGTGCGGGTTGCGCTAGAGGTTACGGCGAAACACGCTCGCTCGCCTCCGCCACCATCGCGCGCAACTCCTTGCTGGGCTTGAAGACAGGCACGGGACGCGCCGCGACCTCGACCGGATCGCCGGTGCGCGGGTTGCGCGCCATCCGGGTCTTCCGTTGGCGGATCTTGAACGTCCCAAACCCACGTATCTCAATGTTATGCTGCTCAGCTAGCGCCGCCTTGACCGCATCGAGGAAGGAATCCACAACTCGGGCGCAGTCCTTTTTGGAGATCAGGGGACCGGCGGTTCGAGCGATTTGTGCGGTGACCTTTTCGACCAGATCGGCCTTCGTCATCCGTCCCCCCGAGGGGCCCAGGGTTGGCGAGTCGGGGGCCAACATACGGGCTTACCTATTGACTGTCAAGAGCTTGTAGAAACTGTTGGAAGTGACCCTGAGCGTCGTGGGGGCCCGGTGAGGCTTCAGGGTGGTACTGGACAGCGAAGATGGGCGCTTCGCGATGCCGCACACCTTCTACTGTGCCGTCATTGAGGTTAAGGTGCGTGACCTCAAGCGCCTTGGCGCCCCGCACCCCCCCGGTGTCGCCGCGGACTGCGAAGCCGTGGTTCTGGGATGTGATAAGTACTTGTCCGGTTTGGAGATCCCTGACCGGATGGTTTCCCCCGCGATGGCCATAAGGAAGCTTGACCGTCTCCCCACCGAGCGCCAAACCGAGCAGCTGGTGGCCGAGGCAGATCCCAAAAATCGGGAGCGACCCGTCCGCCAGCTCACGGATTGTATCGACGGCATAGCCGACTGCAGCCGGGTCGCCTGGGCCGTTGGAGAGGAACAACCCGTCGGGTTTCAGCTCGCGCACTCGGGCCGCGGGGGTATCGGCGGGGACCACGGTTACGCGGCAGCGGTTCTGCGCGAACAGGCGCAAGATGTTGCGTTTCATTCCGAAGTCGTAGGCGACTACGTGGTGCCTGGCGTCCTTCGGGCCCTCGATGTATTCCCGCGCGATCGTTGCGGCACTCGCGAGATCGAGCCCGTCCATCGAGGGTGACGCGGCGAGCGCCGCCCGGATCTCGTCGGTGGGCCCCTGGCCGATCGCGACCACGCCGCGCATCGCACCCTTCGACCGGATATGTCGCGTGAGCTGCCGCGTGTCGACGTCCGCGACGATCGGGACCTTTGCCGCCGCCAACCAGTCGAGCAACCCGCCGGTGGCCCGCCAATTGGACGGCTTGAGCGACAGCTCCCGCACTACGACTCCCGCCACGCGAGGTCGATCGGACTCGATGTCCTCGGGATTGATGCCGTAGTTGCCGATCATCGGTGCCGTCATCACCACGAGCTGGCCCAGGTAGGAGGGGTCGGTGAAGACCTCCTGATAACCAGACAGATTCGTGGTAAAAACGACCTCGGCATACGCGGGCTCGAAGGGGAGTGGCGCGGTCCCGGGGAACCAGGCGCCGTCCTCTAGGAGCACGTATGCCGGATGACGGTCAGCGATTGGGGGTCTGGGTCTGAGGTTGCTGTTGCGGCTGCGGCGTCGTCTGCAGCGGCAGCGGTGCGGATTGCACCGGCGCGGGCGCGGGGATGTTACCCTCGAGCACCGACCGCGGCGCGCCGCCCTGCGCGGACATGACCGCCAGCATGAGGGCCAGGGACAGGAAGATGCCGGCGGACCACCAGGTCAGCTTGGTCAAAATCGTGACCGCCTGCCGGCCACCCATGAAGACCTCGGTGCCCGCGCCGCCCCCCAGGGAAGCGAGTCCGCCGCCCTGCCCCGCCTGAAGCAGCACGGCCGCGGCCAGAATCACCGCGTCGATCAGCAGCAGAACGAGTAGAAGGGTGTGCATGCAGGGCGGAGTATACCTAGGCGGCGCCGGTCTGGGCAAGCGTTGCCCAGCCTTCGGGATCGAGCGACGCCGCGCCGACGAGCACTCCGTCCAGCTCGGGCTCCGCGAGCAGCTCGGCGATGTTCGTGAGGTTCACGCTCCCTCCGTAGAGCACTCGCGTTCGGGCGGCGTTCCGGGCCTTGAGCCACGCCCGGATCTCCCGGTGCACCTGGGCGGCGTCCTGGGGGCTCGCGTTCCGGCCCGTCCCGATAGCCCACACCGGCTCGTAGGCGATCACCACGTTGCCGAGAGTCCCTCCATCCAGCCCAGCCAGGGCGGCCGCGAGCTGTTGCGTGACGACCGCCACTGTCTGGCCGGCATCCCGCTCCTCGAGTTTTTCCCCCACGCACAGGACAGGAGTGAGATCCGCTTTGAGGGCGGCCATGAGCTTCCGGCCCACATGCTCGTCCGTTTCCCCGAAAAGATGGCGCCGCTCGGAGTGCCCGATGAGTGTGGCTCGGGCGCCGGCGTGGGACGCCATCGGCGCCGACAGCTCGCCGGTAAACGCGCCCTTCGGCTCCCAGTGGATGTTCTGGGCGCCGACGCGGGCGTCGGTCCGATCCTTGATGGCGTGCGCTACGGCTTCAAGCGAGACGGCGGGAGGAAAGAACCACACCTCCCGGTCCGGGCGGGTACGGTAGTGCATTGCGAACAGCTTGAGGTACTCCCGCGCTTGTTGGGGCGCGACGTGCATCTTCCAGTTCGCGGCGAAGAGGAGCCGTCTCACGCGTCCTCGAGCGCCGCGACGCCCGGCAGCGGTTTGCCCTCCAGGAACTCGAGCGAGGCGCCTCCACCAGTGGAGACGTGAGTGAGCTTGTCCTCGAGGCCCGCCACGGCGGCTGCTGAGTCTCCGCCGCCCACGATCGTGACCGCCCCTTTCGCCCCGGCTTCCACCAGGGCCTCGGCCACGGCGCGCGTCCCGGCGTCGAACGGCGGGGTTTCGAACACGCCCATCGGCCCGTTCCAGACCGTGGTCTTGGCGCGGAGGACCCGTGCCCGGAAGTCGACCTGCGTAGCGCGGTCGATGTCGTAAACCGCCCAACCGGGGGGGATCTGGTCCGCGGTGACGTCCTTACGCTCGGCGGCGCGCTCGAGTGATGGGGCGATGACCGCGCCGCGCGGCAGGATGAGCTTCCGGCCGCTCTTGGCGAGCAAGGTCCGGGCAAGGTCCACGCGATCGGGCTCGACCAGCGACGTCCCGACCTCGAGCCCCAGCGCCACGAAAAAGGTGCACGCCATCGCGCCGCCGATAAGGATCTCGTCCACCCGCGGCAGCAGCGCCTCGATAACGTCGATCTTCCCAGAGATCTTCGCCCCGCCCAGCACCGCGACGAACGGACGCTTCGGATCGACGAGCGCCTCGCCCAGGTAGCGCAGCTCCTTCTCCATCAGGAACCCGGTGACCGCTGGCTTGAGGAGGTGCGCCACTGTTTCCGTGGAGCTGTGCGCGCGGTGCGCCGCTCCGAACGCGTCGTTCACGTAGAAGTCGCCGAGCGCGGCAAAGGTCTGGGCGAGCTGGGGATCGTTCTGCTCCTCGCCCGCCCAGAAGCGGGTATTCTCGACCACGGCCACCCCGCCGCGGGGCAGCCGCCGCGTGACGGCGCCGCCGGCGGCGGGGTCGGCGATGAACTCGACCGGTACGCCGAGCAGGCGCTCGACGTCGCGCACGATCTGCTTGAGAGAGTACTTGGGGTCCGGGCCGCCCTTGGGGCGCCCGAGGTGGGAGAGTAGGACGACGCGCGCCCCCTTGTCCCGTAGGTATTGGATCGTGGGCAGCGCTGCGCGAATGCGGGAGTCGTCACTGACCGCGCCGTCCCTCAAGGGGACGTTGAAGTCCACGCGCACGAGGGCCCGCTTACCGTCGAGCGCCTCCGCCGGCAGGTCACGCAGGCGGCGCTTGCTCACGGCTTCGCCCCGATGTAGGCAAGCAGGTCCACACAGCGCGCCGAGTAACCCATCTCGTTGTCGTACCACGACGACACGTGGACCAGCGTGCCGTCGATCACGTTGGTGGACAGGGCGTCCACAACGCTCGAGTAGAGGCTGCCGATGTAGTCGGCCGAGACCAGCGGCTCGCCGGAGACGTCGAGGATCCCCCGCAGGTCCCCCTGGGCCGCCTTCCGGAACGCGGCGTTCACCTCCTCGATGGTCGTTTTCTTCTGCACCTCGGCGGTGAGGTCGACCACCGACACGTCCGGCGTGGGGACACGGAGGGCGACGCCGTCGATCTTCCCCTTCACCTCGGGGATCACGAGGCTCGTCGCCTTCGCGGCGCCGGTCGTCGTCGGGATGATGCTGAGGGCCCCTGCCCGGGCGCGGCGCAGGTCTTTGTGGGGGAGGTCGAGGATGGGCTGGTCGTTGGTGTAGCTGTGGACGGTGGTCATGAAGCCGTGCACGAAGCCCCAGTTCTCCAGCACTACCTTCACCACGGGGACGAGGCAGTTCGTCGTGCACGACGCGTTGGAGATCACATGATGCTTGGCAGGGTCGTACTTGTGGTGGTTCACCCCCATCACGATCGTGATGTCCTCACCCTTGGCGGGTGCCGAGATCACGACCTGCTTTGCGCCGGCCGTCAGGTGTTTCGCGGCCGAGTCGCGGTCGGTAAAGCGACCCGTGCTCTCCAGCACCAGCTCCACCCCCAGGTCCTTCCAGGGCAGCTTCTCCGGCTCCTTGATGGCGGTGACTTTGATCTCCCGCCCGTTCACCACGAGCGTGTCGCCCTTTGCCTCGACGGTGCCCGGGAACCGGCCGTGCACGGAGTCGTACTTGAGCAAGTGGGCGAGCGTCTTCGTGTCGGTGATGTCGTTGACGCCCACGAACTCGAGCGCCGTCTGCTTCGCCATGACCGCCGCCCGCACGACGTTGCGTCCGATGCGGCCGAACCCGTTGATCCCCACACGTACTGCCATCGGAAGGCTCCCTAAGTGAAATCGGGAACGACGGCGCGCCCGAACGTCACGGCCGACACGGCCTGCGCGCCCGCGGTTGCAAGCGCCCGCGCGGCTTCAGCCAGGGTGGCGCCGGTGGTGAAGACGTCGTCAACTAACACCAATGCGGAGTGCGGAGTGCGGAATGCGGAATGTACAGGCGAGTCCCGGGAGCTTGCACGGCCATTCCGCATTCCACATTCCGCATTCCGCACTCGAAACGCCCCCGCCACGTTCGCCAGGCGCGCCGCCGGTGTCAACGCCGTCTGGGATGCGGTGTCTCGGGTCCGCTCCAACAGCGCCACCACGACCGGCAGGCGCCAGCGGCGGCCCAGCGCACGGGCCAGCCACTCGCTCTGGTTGTAGCCCCGGGCCTTGCACCGCTTGTGTCCGAGCGGAATCGGCACCAACGCCGACGACGTGTCGGGCGGCGGAAGAACCCGGGCCATCACCGCCGCCAAGTCGTCCGCGATGCGCGGCAGGCCGCCGTATTTCAGGGCGTGCGCGGCGTCGCGGGCCCCGGCGTCGAGCCAGACCGCCGAGCGCACGCGGCGCAGCACCACGGGCCAAGCGGCGCACAGGCGGCAGGGGCCGAAGTGCGGCTCGGGCTGGCCGCAGCGCTCGCACCATGGAGGCGTCACCGGCCGCCAACGGCTGCGGCACACGGGGCACACCAGGTGGTCGGACTCGTGGTACGGCAGGAGGGCGCGGCAGAGGAAGCACTCCGCCGGGAGGAGCAGCTGCAGGACAGCGTCAGGCACCGAGCGCGCGGTCGACCGCCGCGCGCATCACTGCGACGGGCGCGGCCTGACCAGGAAAGAACCGGACGAACGCCGCCGCGCCCTGGTGCACGAGCATGCCACGCCCGTCCCCCGCCCGCACACCCGCGGCGCGCAGGGCACGGACCCATTTCGTTTCGCCGGCGAAATAGACCAGGTCGAGTGCCACCTGTGCTTCCTTCACGTCCCGCGGGTCGAGGGGCAGCGGATCGTCCGCGCGGAGGCCGAGCGGCGTGGCGTTGACGACCACGTCGGCCGGAAGCGGGCCCTGCGCGGCGTGCGCCGTCGCGCCCACACTCCCCGCCCACTGGGCGAAGTCCCGCGCCCGCTGCGGTGACCGGGATTGCACATAGAGCTCGGCGCGCGTCTCGGCCGCGGCGACGGCCACTGCCCGCGCCGATCCCCCCGTGCCGATCACCAGCCACCGGCCCGCGCCGTCGGCGCCGAGCTCCCGTAGCGCCGCGAGCACACCGGGGACGTCGGTGTTGTCGCCCACGAGGACGCCGTCCTCGCTCCAGAACGTATTACACGCACCGACGCGAGCACATAGATCCGTTTTCCGCGCCAGGGATCGTTCCGTTGCTTCCTTATGGGGGACGGTCACGTTGCCGGCGGCGTGCACTGCGGCGAGCGAGGCGAGCACGGCGGGGAGCGCCGCGGCCGGGGTGCGCAGCGCCACGTAGACGGCGTCGAGCCCGAGCGCGCGGATCGCCCCGTTGTGCATCGTGGGGGACAGCGAATGGGCGACCGGATCGCCGATGACGGCGAGCAGCCGGGTGCTAGCGCCGATCTCCACTAGTGCCCTCGGTCACGAGCCGCTCGGCCACCGCCGCGACGAGGGCCTCGAGCTCCGCACAGGTGTCGCGGTAGACATCGAGGTCGCCACCGAACGGGTCGCTCACCTCGGCGGCGTCGCCCTCGCGGCCGGCGTACTCACCGAACACGAACACGCGGCCCTCGCCCCCCAGCTCGTCCACGCGCGCGCGGTGGTGGCGCGCCATGGTGAGGATCAGGTCGGCCTGCTCCACGAGCTCGCGCGTGAGGAGCCGCGCCCGGTGGCTCGAGAGATCGAGTTCGCGCTCGAGCCCGACCAGGTACGCGCCCTCCGAGGCAGGCGCGCCGTCCCATGCCCCGGTCCCCGCCGACACCACTTCCACCCCCGTCACCCCACGCTCGGTGAGGGCACGGTTGAGCAGGGCCTCGGCCAGCGGGCTGCGGCAGATGTTGCCGGTGCAGACCAGCAGGATGTGCCTGATCACGGTGCGAGGCTCCCTACGGCTTGGCGCAGCTCGGCGATGGAAATGGCTCCTTCACGGATGAGACGGGGCATCGGTCGTGTGCAATCAACCACGGTCGAGGGCGGCCGGTTCCCCAGCACGCCGCCGTCCAGCACCAGGAGCTGCCCCGCCGCCACGGCGGCGGCGAAGTCCCGCAGAATGGCCGTGGCGCCCGGGGCCGGCGGCTGGCCGGGCAGGTTGGCGGAAGTGGACGTGAGCACCTGTCCCAGGCCTGCCACGAGGCGCGCGATCCCCTGGTGCGACGTCCAGCGTACGGCAATCCCGCCTTCGGGGCCCCGCAACAAGTCCGGGAGCCGCCCCCCACCCCCGGGCAGTACCAGCGTCAGCGGGCCTGGCCAGAACGCGCGCGCCAGTGCGTCCGCCGCCGCGTTGAAGGCAAGCCCCTGCGATTCGGCCATGCCGCGGTCGCTCACGATCAAGAGGAAGGGCTTGCGCTTTCGCCGGCCTTTGAGCGCCGCCAGCACCGCCACCTCCGCCGCCGTCGCGCGGGACCCGAGGCCGTAAACGGTCTCCGTGGGATACGCGAGCAACCCGCCGCCGGCCAGGTGCCGGGCCACAATCGGGAGAGCCGCCGCGAGGTCGTGGTCGGTCCGGAACGGGACGGGATTCACCACAGTTCACGCGCCAGCGCCTCGGCAATCCGGAAATCGTCCGCGGTCGTGACCTTGAGGTTCTGTGGGGTGTCCGCCACGACCTCGACCGGGAATCCGGCGCGCTCGCACAGCGCGGCGTCGTCGGTCGGGACGGCATCCGCCCCGCCGAGCTGCGCGTAGGCGTCGACGATCATCCGACGCGGGAACCCCTGCGGGGTCTGGGCGCACCAGAGGCGCTCTCGGGCCACGGTTTTCACGATCCGGTTGCCCTCGACGACTTCCTTTACGGTATCGCTCACCGGCAGCGCCGCTACGGCTCCCACGCCCGCTCGGGCGCGCGCGATCACACCGTCGATGGTGGACCGGCTCACGAAGGGGCGCGCCGCGTCGTGGACCAGCACGATCGTCAGTTCCTCCGGGAGGGCGCGCAGCCCGGCGCGCACCGAATGCGCCCGCTCCTCCCCGCCCGGCACCAGCGTGAGCCGCTCGCCGCGCAGCTTGGCGAGCCACTCCGGCGGGCGGTCGGCGTAGACGGGCGGGACGGCCACCACGACATGCGCCACCTCCGGGTGGGAGGTGAAGGGGCGCAGCGCCCGGAGCAGCATCGGCACGCCCAGGATGGGGCGGAACTGTTTGGGCTCGCCCGCGCCGGCGCGGAGGCCGACGCCCCCCGCGACTACCACGACGCCGACGTCAGGCGGCGAAGCGACGGGCGAGCTCATCGATGCCCTCCATCCCGATCAGTTCCAGACCGTCCGGCGCCACGCGGGAGCGCTTCGACAGGTAGACGCGGCGGAACCCCTGGCGCCCTGCTTCGGCCAGGCGCCGCTCGACGCCGGCAACCGGGCGGATCTCGCCCCCCAACCCCACCTCGCCGATGAACAAGGCATCGGCCGGGACCGGATGGTCGTGCACGCTGGAAACGAGGGCGGCCATCACGGCCAGGTCGGTGGACGGCTCGAGCAGCCGCACGCCGCCCGTCACGTTGACGAAGACGTCGAGACCGCCGAACGGCAGGCCGCCACGGCGCTCCAGGACGGCGAGCAGGACCGCGAGGCGCCGCTGGTCGAGCCCGGTCGCCACGCGCTGCGGCGTGCCGAACCCCGCCTTCGACGCGAGCGCCTGCACCTCAACCAGCATCGGGCGGGTGCCTTCCATGAGCGCGGTCACCGCCGAGCCGGAGACGCCGGTGTGGCGCCCGGCGAGGAAAGCGGCGGCGGGATCGAGGACCGGCTCGAGGCCCGCCCCCGTCATGCGGAACACGCCGATCTCGTCCACCGAGCCGAA
This sequence comes from Gemmatimonadota bacterium, assembly GCA_016177465.1. Lineage (GTDB taxonomy): Bacteria > Gemmatimonadota > Gemmatimonadetes > Gemmatimonadales > GWC2-71-9 > JACOVF01. The sequence goes on along the minus strand of JACOVF010000037.1, from coordinate 17,378 downwards.
CCGGTTCTTCACCGCGCGCAGGACGCGGTGGTCAAGCGTCGTCTCGCCCTCGAAGTAGAGCACGGTGTCCACGATGTGCTCGAGGGTGCGCGGCCCCGCGATCCCGCCGCCTTTGGTCACGTGCCCGACGAGCAGCACCGCGGGCCCCACCTTCTTTGCGAACCGCATCAGGCGCGCGGCGCACTCCCGCACCTGCCCTACATTCCCCGGCGCTCCCTCTAATTCGTCGGTGTAGGTAGTCTGGATCGAATCGACGAAGACCACGCGGGCGCCGAGCGTGCCCGCGTGATGCAGGATGGCCTCGAGCCGGGTCTCGCCGAGGACGTGCACGGCGCCGGTGTGATCGCGCAGCCGGTCGGCACGGAGCCGGATCTGGTCGGGGGATTCCTCTCCGGAGACGTACAGCGTGGAGATCCCCGCCTGCTCGAGCCGGGCAGCGCACTGCAGCAGCAGCGTCGACTTGCCAATGCCTGGCTCGCCCCCCACCAAGATCACGGACCCTGGGACGATCCCGCCCCCGAGGACGAAATCGAACTCGGCGAGGCCGGTCTGCCACCGCTCCAACCCCACCCCGCCCAGGTCGGATAGGCGGATAGGCGGCTGGGCGGTTAGTATTGCGCTACTAGCCGCCTTGCCGCCTAACCGCCCTCTGCCCCGGGCGAGCGGTTCCTCCACGAGGGTATTCCACGCCCCGCACGCGTCGCACCGCCCCGCCCACTTCGGCTGGTCGGCGCCGCACTCGGTGCAGCGGAACACCGAGCGGGCGCCCCCCTTACCCGCCATGCCCGATCTCGGAACGTGCGTCGCGCGAGCTCGCGTTGTCGAACCGAGTGTACTCCTTCGCGAATACGAGGTTTACTGCTCCGGTAGGCCCATTGCGCTGCTTGCCGACGATGAGTTCGGCCTTCCGCTCGACGTCATTCCCGTCCTTGTCCAGCTTCTTTCCCTGTTCGTTCGGCGCGACGTACATCTCCTCCCGATAGATGAAGCACACGAGGTCGGCGTCCTGCTCGATCGCGCCCGACTCGCGCAGGTCCGAGAGCTGCGGTCGCCGCCCTTCCCCGGTGCGCTGTTCCGGCGCGCGCGACAGTTGCGACAGGGCGATCACCGGCACGCCGAGCTCCTTGGCGAGCGCTTTGAGGGCACGGGAGATGTAGGAGATCTCCTGCTGGCGGTTCTCCACGTCGCCCGGGCCCTGCATCAGCTGGAGGTAATCCACCACGACCAGCCCGATGTCGTGGTCCGCCTTGAGGCGCCGCGCCTTGGAGCGCATGGCCAGGGGGGTGAGCGCAGCGCTGTCGTCGATCCAAATCGGCGCGGTGCCGAGCAGCCCCGCGGCGCGGGCGAGCTTCGGGTAGTCGTCGTCGCGCAGCTGGCCGCGACGCAGCCGCTGGGCGTCCACTAGCCCCTCGGAGCAGAGCAACCGCTGCACCAGCGCTTCCTTGGACATCTCGAGCGAGAAGATCGCCACCCCGATGTTGTGCTCGATCGCGGCGTGCTGCACCACGTTGAGCACGAAGGCCGTCTTGCCCATGGAGGGGCGGGCCGCGATGATGACCATGTCGGATTTCTGGAACCCCGCGGTCAGCCGGTCGAGGTCGAGGAAGCCCGACGGCACGCCCGTCACCGCGCCCTTGCCGGCCTGGAGCTGCTCGATGCGCTCCATGGTGGGCCAGATCAGCTCTTTGAGCCGCGTGAACTCCTCGGCGTGGCGGAACTGCGCCACCTGGAACACGCGGTGCTCGGCGTTGTCGAGCACCTCGCCGGCGGGCGCGTGTCCTTCGTAGACGTCCTGGATGATCGAGTTCGCCGCCTCGACCAGGCGGCGCAGCACCGCTTTGTCCCGGACGATCTTCGCGTGGTAATCGATGTTCGCGGCGGTGGGAACGACGTCGATCAACGTCCCGAGGTATTCCATCCCGCCGGCCCGGTCCAGGTCGCCGCGGCGCACCAGCTCGTCGCGCAGGGTGACGGGATCGATCACGTCGCCCCGCTCGGTGAGCGCGATCATCGACCGGAACAGCAGCCGGTGCGCTTCCCGGTAGAACATCGTGTCGTCCAGCAGCTCTGCGGCCTTGAGCGCCGCGTCCTGATCAAGCACCATCGCGCCCAGGACCGCCTGCTCCGCTTCGTTGCTCCACGGAGCCTGGCGGCCGGCGTACTCGCGCTCAGTCGAGGAGACGGCGGGCGATACGGACGTCATCCCAGGTCGGTCGCTTCCAGTTCGGGTTGCGCAGCAAGGCGGCCGGGTGGTAGGTGACGATCACCGGTATCCCCCGGAACCGGTGCACCCGGTTCCGCAGGGTCCCCAGCGCCTGCTTGGTATTTAACAGAGTTTGGGCCGCCGTGCCGCCCATGGCGAGGATCACTTTCGGTCGCAGCAGCTCGATCTGACGGAAGAGATACGGTACGCAGGCGGCGACCTCGTCGTACTGAGGCGCGCGGTTCTCGGGCGGGCGGCACTTCACCACGTTGCAGATAAACACCCGCTCGCGCGGCAGGTCGATCGCCGCGAGGATCTTGGTGAGCAACTCCCCCGCCGGGCCCACGAACGGGCGCCCGGTTGCGTCTTCGGTGCGGCCCGGTCCTTCCCCTACGACGACCAGCCGCGCGTCCGGCGGGCCCTCGCCCGGCACGGTGTGCGTGCGGCTCTCGCACAGCCGGCACTTGGGGCACGCCGCCACGAGCTCCGCGATCGCCGTCAGGCTCTCCGCCTGCTGAAGCGGATCCTTGGTGAAGAGATCGCCCGTTGGGGGATCGAAGTTGAGACCGGCAGGTGGAAGGCCGTGAACGGCGGACGGGGCCGGAGTTGGCGCGTTCCCCGAGCTGTCGCCCGGGCCCAGTCGCCCGTCCGCGGTGGAACCAGCTGACCCTGGGCGCAAGTCCGGGGTGGGGCTGGAGGCCGGGAGAATTACCAGATCTCCCCCCAACAGCCGCTGTTGTTCGAGATAAACACGCGCCAGCGCCCGCCCGTCGTTCACGAAAACGCCCGCTCCACCTCATCGAGAATGCGGTCGGCCACGTCACGCTTGGCGAGCAGGGGCAGCCGGATGGGCTCCCGCCCCTTCGCAATAATCGTGACGCGATTCGTGGACACTTCAAATCCCGCGCCGGGCTCCAGCGCGTCGTTCAGGATGATGCAGTCCAATCGCTTCGTCCGCAACTTCTCGCGGGCTCGCGCCAGACCGTCTCCGGTCTCGAGGGCGAACCCCACGGTGACGCACCCCTTGGGGCGCGTGACCAAGGCGAGGATGTCGGGCGTCGGCTCGAGCGCGAGGGTGAACCGGCCCTTCTGCCGCGGCCGCTTGGTGGTGGCCGCCTTGGCAGGGCGATAGTCGGCCGGTGCCGCGGCCATGATGAGCACGTCGGCGTGCTTCACCAGGGCCTGCACCGCGCGGAGCATCTCCGCCGTCGTCTCCACCCGCACCACGGCCACCCCGGGCGGGGTTGGCAGCTGGCCCGGGCCCGCAACCAGGGTGACGGCCGCGCCTCGCGCCACGGCCGCCTCCGCGAGCGCGTACCCCATCCGGCCACTCGAGGGATTGGTGATCACGCGAACCGGGTCGAGGTGCTCCCGGGTGGGGCCCGCCGTGACGACCACTTGCTTGCCGCTCCACGGGCCCTTGCCGGCCAGGAGCTGAGTCGCCGCAGCGAAAATCGTCTCCGGCTCGCTCATTCGGCCCGGCCGCTCGCTTGGTCCTTCGGCCAGGGCGCCGATCTCCGGGCCCACGAACTGCCAACCGCGCTTCATCAGGGTCCTGAGGTTGGCCATCGTGGCCGGGTGGGCGTACATCGCGTCGTTCATCGCCGGGGCGCAGAGGATGGGCCCGGTGCGGGCCAGCAACAACGCGGTGAGGAGGTCGTCGGCCATGCCCATCGCGCCCCGCGCCAGGAGGTTGGCCGTGGCCGGCGCGACGATCACCAGGTCCGGCTCTTTGGCCAGCCCGATGTGCGCGAGCGCCCGGTCCCGCTCCCATAGGGAAATCAGGACCGGGCGTCCGGTGAGCGCTTCGAAGGTGACCGGCCGCACGAATTCGGCGGCGGACGCGGTGAGAATCACGTCCACCGTCGCTCCGTCCTCGGTCAGCCGCCGGGCGAGGGTACAACTCTTGTAGCAGGCGATCCCGCCCGACACGCCGAGGACGACGTGCCGGCCGGCGAGCGGCATCAGCCGTCCTGGCGCCGCCGCCGGACCATCCGGTACTTCAGATTCCCCGCGACCAGCTCCTGGAGCGCCCGCGTGGTGAGCTTCTCCTCCCAATCGACCGAGCGGTCGCGGGGGAATTCGTTCACGTAGCGGGCGAACTTCGCCGCCACAAGGACGCCCAGATACTTGTTCTGGGTCTGGACCGCCACTTCCGATGGTGTCACGATGCGCATAGTTGCTCCTCAAGCCTCGCGTCGCAGGCGCCCGGCCTCCCGGGCCAGGTCCCGCGCGAGGGTGTTCAACGTGTCCTGCAGGCCGTCCCGGCGCTCTGGGACCGACCGCGGACCGTCAATGATCGCCGCCACCGCCGCCACCGCCCGATCGAGGTCGTCGTTGACCAGGATGTAATCGAATTCCGGAGCCGCCTGCAGCTCCTCGAGGGCCCGGTCCAACCGCAGCGCGAGCGCCGGGCCCGATTCGCTCTTCCGGCCGTGCAAGCGGGCCATCAGGGCGGCCGCGCTCGGCGGAACGATGAAGATGCTCACCGACTCGGGCGGCGGATACGTCCGCCGCACCTGGCGCGCACCTTGGATCTCGATGTCGAGCAACACGTGACGCCCCACGCCGCGCACCCGCTCCACCTCGTTCTTCAGGGTGCCATACCAGTTCCCGGCGTATTCGGCGGCCTCAAGGAACTCCCCAGCCCCCCGCCGCCGCGCGAACTCCTCCCGCGTCACGAAATGATATGCCTCGCCGTCCTGTTCACCGGGCCGCGGCGCCCGAGTGGTGGCCGAGACCGAGAAACCGACATCCGGGCAGCTCGCCACCAGGGCTCTCGCGATCGTCGTCTTGCCGCTGCCCGAGGGCGCCGCCAGCACGACGATCCGCGGCGTCACTCGAGGTTCTCCAGCTGCTCCCGGAACTTCTCGAGCTCGCCCTTCATCCCGATTACCACATGGGTGATGACAGCGTCATTCGCCTTGGAGCCCATCGTGTTGATTTCGCGGAGCAGCTCCTGCGCGAGAAACCCCAGCTGCTTGCCGACCGTCCCCGCGCCGCGCAGCGCCTCGCGGCACGCGACCAGGTGTGTCCGGAACCGCACCAGTTCCTCGGTAATGTCCACTCGGTCGGCGAGCAGCGCGATCTCGAGCGCGAGCCGCTGCTCGTCGATCGTCACGCCGGTGGCGAGCTCTGCGACTGCCTTTTTCAGGCGCTCGTACTCGGCAGCGAGCCGCTGCGGTGCGCGCTGCTCGATCGTCGTCGCGCCTTGCTCCAGCGCGTCGAGTCGGGCGAGTAGCTCCGCGGCGAGGGCGCGGCCTTCCCGCTCGCGCATCGCCAGCACCTCACGCGCCGCCCGCTCGACGATCGGCCGCACCGCGTCCCACGTGGCCGGCGTCTCGTCGCCGTTGCGAAGCATCAGGACGTCAGGCTGGCGCGCCACAAAGGCGAGATCGAGCTCGCCCTTCAGCTTGAGCCGCTTCTTCAGCTCTTTGAGCGCCGCCACGACCTGTTTGGCCCGCGCCACGTCGACCTCGATCGCCTGCTCGGCGGCGGGCGGCTCCACCCAGCGGGCCGACACGGCGACGTGCCCACGCTCGAGCAGCTGCCGCAACCGGTCCCGTAGCTCCCCTTCCACTCCGGCGAGGTCCAGGGGGAGCTTGAACTGCGCATTGAAATAGCGATGGTTGACGGTGCGGATGTCGATCCGCAGCCGCCCGCCGAGGACTTCTCCATCGGCCGAGCCGTAACCGGTCATGCTTCGCGGCACAGACTTTAAAGTTAGTCACCTGAACCACTTACTTCAATGGGACTAGTTTGCGAAGGTCCAGCGAGCCCCGTAAAACTGGATCTGCTTGGGGTAGCCGAGGCCGTCGACGTAGCTCCCGCGCATCCCGTTGAGGCTGCGGATGACCCAGTAGACCGTGACGCCGACGATGCGCATCTCGACGTTCGTTTCGATGAACGTGGCCCCACGCAGGGGGAGTTGCGCCCCACTCGTGTCCCGCCCGCCGAGTCCCTGACTGGCGCCGATGCTCCAGGACTCCGCCGCGATCTCGGCCCGCAGGGCGAACACACCACTCTTGTAGACGCGCCAGAACTTCGAGTAGAACGTCGCCGAGTACCGCGCGTGGTGGGCGGGCTCGAAGTCCGCGCCGCCGCCCACAGCGTCGGCGTACCAGCCTGCCAGCTCCAATCCCGGAAGCGGCCGGATGCTGGCCTGGGTGGTGACGTAATCGGTGCGCGGCGTCGGCCCCAGGTGATCAACCGTCCGCACGCCGCTCGCGAACCCCACTGGCACGTAGGGCGCCCGCCGGCCCGCGCCGACCTGGATCGTCGCAACCCGGCTCTGCCAGCGCACGGCCCCCGAGTAGTCGGTCGTCTCCTGCGCCGAATCGCCCGGGATCGCTGGCGCCTGGAGGTCGTTGCCGAAGGCCTCGTCGCCGTGCAGTGAGAACCCGAGCGGTAGCCGCAGGCCAGCGGCGAGGTGCAGGCGGTTACCGCTCCGGTCCTGGCCGTACGTCGCGTGCCGCCCGTCCGCGGAGAGCACCACGCCGCGAACGGGCATCCAGGCCATGCGGGTCTCCACCTGGAAGGGACGGTCGCTTCCCTGGAAGCGGAGCGCCACGCCCGCGGAGCCGCGCGACCACGCGTGACTCAGCGCGAGGATCCCCTGCGTGATTTCGCGCTCGCTGCGCAGCGTGTCCACGACGCTATCGCGATCCACGCTCGCGCGCGCCAGGGTGAGCTCGGCACGCGGGCCCAGCCCGTCACTGCGCGCCGCGAGGAACAGACGGAGGCTCTCGTCGCGCCGCTTCGCCTTCCAGCCCTGTACCAAGCCGACGCGCTCGGCGCGCTTCCAACTCGAGCTCAGGACCTGGTACGACGCGCCAAAGCGGTCGGTCGGGACGTAGTCCGCCTTGACCCACAGGTCGGTGCTGCTGAACGAGGTGGTCGAGGAGGTGATCGCGCTCTCGCCGTCGAGGCTGTTCCAGTCGGCCTTGAGGGTCAGTCCTACCCCCGAGCGCCATCGCCGAGCGAATGCCCCGTGGTAGTTGGCGATGCCGAGTTCGCCGGTCGCGATGCGCACCTCAGTCTGCGGCTCGGTGGAGCGGTGCCGCGCCGACACGAGGTACACGCGCAGCGCCGCGGGCAGCACGATCACCTCGACGCGCTCCACGGCTGCCAGCGAGATGCGGGCGGGATCGAGGAACACCGAGTCGCGGCCGAGCGGCAGATACGGCACGCCATCCCAGTAGACCTCGAGGCCCTGCGCCCCGCGCCCGCCATACAACACCGGTTCGGCCTGCCCGACGAATCCAGCGCGCGCCACGTACACACCCGGGATGTGGGCCAGCAGGTCGCTCAAGGTGACAATGTTGGAGAAGACGAGCGAGTCGGCCGTGAAGGTGTAGCGCGTGCCGGCGGGGAGCGGTCCGGGCGGGACGGCGGCGGGAAAGAGCGGCAGCAGCGTCGGCACGGTGTCAGGCCGCATGGTATCGGGAAGCACCGGCCGCGCGGTGGTATCGGGGTGCGGGGCCGTATCGACCTGCGCGCGCGCGGGGACTGCTCCGAGGACCAGGGGCAGGAGGAGTCCGACCAGGACGCCGGGCTTGCGCCTCGGGGGGGGAGTCAGCCAGCCCGTTTCAGCAGGAATTCGGTGAACAGCCGCACGCCGATGGCCGTGGGTCCCTTGGCCTGGTGCGGCCCCTCGCCCTCGATGTATGCGGTGCCGGCGATGTCGAGGTGCACCCAGGGATAGCCGTTCACGAACTCGCGCAGGAACCATCCGCCCGCGATGGTGCCCGCCGCACGGCCCCCGGAGTTCTTCACGTCCGCGATGTCCGACTTCAGCAAGTCGCGGTATTCCTCCCACAGCGGGAACGGCCAGCAGCGCTCCCCGGCCCGCTCCCCCGCCTCGCGTACTTCGGCCAGCAACGCCTCGTCGTTCCCCATGATGCCGATCGCCTGGTGGCCCAGGGAGATCACCACCGCCCCTGTGAGCGTGGCGGCATCGAGCGCGGCGATGGGCTTGAAGCGGCGGATGTAGGAGAGCGCGTCGCAGAGGATCAGGCGACCCTCGGCATCGGTGTTGATGATCTCGATCGACTTGCCGAAGTGGCTCTTCACCACGTCGCCCGGTTTGATCGCGGTGCCCGAGGGTAGGTTTTCGGTGGACGGGATCGCGCCAACGACGTTGAGCTTCGGCTTCAGCCGGCCCAGCACCTCGAAGGTGCCGAGCACCGCTGCGGCGCCCGACATGTCGTACTTCATCTCCTCCATGTTCTGCGCCGGCTTGATGGAGATGCCGCCCGAGTCGAACGTGACGCCCTTGCCGACGAGCGCGATCGGCGCGGCGTCGCCCGCGCCCCGGTACTCGAGCACGATAAAGCAGGGCTCCTCCTCGGTCCCCTGCGCCACCGCCAGCAGCGCCCCCATCCCTTCCTGCTTCATCGCGGCGCGGTCGAGCACGGTGAGCGCGAACCCGTGGCGCTCCGCGAGCTGCTTCGCCTGGCCGGCGAGGTAGCTCGGCGTGCATACGTTGCTGGGCTGCTGCTGGAGGCTGCGAGCCAGCCGGTGCCCCGCCGCGACCGCCTCGCCGATCTTCCGTCCCGCCTCCACCTCCGTCGCCTCGGCGGCGTCGGCCACGATCTCGACCGCCTCCACATCGGGTTTCCGCTCGTCGGGCGGCAAGGCCAGCTTCAGCTCCGTGAACGCCCACGCGCCCTGCACCGCGCCCTCCGCCACGACCTGCCCGAGGTCGCGCGCACTCACCTTGTCCCGCACTTCGGTCACCATGGCGAACGCGAACTGCGCGGCGCCGAGGGCCCGCGCCCGCTTCGCGGCGACGGCCGCGGCCCGGCGCACCGTGCTGCGGGTGACCTCCTCCGCCTTGCCCAGGCCGACGAGCAGGAGCCGCTGGGCGCGGCCGCCTGCGGTGTAGAGGAGGCTCGTCTCGTCCTTCTTGCCCTTGAAGTCGCCGGAGGTGACGGCGCGCGCGATCACGCCGCCGGTGACCTGGTCGAGCCCCTCGAGCGACGGGGGAACGGCGGCGCCCGCCGGGACCGCGACCGCCAGCAGCGGGGTCTCGACCTGGACGACGGCCTTAGTCGTGACGGTGCTGTTCATGCGAGGTGCTCGATTATGACATCCGCGAAGGAGGAGGTCGAGACCTCCGTGGCGCCGGGCATCTGCCGGGCCAGGTCGTAGGTCACGCGTTTGGTGCCGATCGCCCGCTCGAGGCCGCGCACGATGGCCACGGCCACGTCGGACCAGCCGATCTCCTCGAACATCTGGGCGCCGGAGAGAATCACACTGCCGGGGTTCACTTTGTCCTGGCCGGCGTATTTTGGGGCCGTGCCGTGGGTGGCCTCGAATACCGCGTAGCCGTCGCCCACGTTACCGCCGGGCGCCAGGCCCAGCCCGCCCACTTGCGCGGCGCAAGCGTCGGAGAGGTAGTCGCCGTTCAAGTTCGGCGCGGCGACCACCGAGTACTCGTCGGGTCGCAGCACGAGTTGCTGAAACATCGCGTCCGCGATCCGGTCCTTGATGATCACCTTTCCCGTTTCCCGTTTCACGTTTCCCGCGTCCGCTTCGGTGATGGATTGGTCCCCGAATCTGGCCTTGGCGATTTCATACCCCCAATCCCGAAACCCGCCCTCGGTGAACTTCATGATGTTGCCCTTGTGGACGAGCGTCACCGAGGAGCGCTTGGTCTTGATGGCGTACTCGATCGCCTTCGCCACGAGCCGCTGCGAGCCGAACTTCGACATCGGCTTGATCCCGATGGCGCTGCCCGGCCGGATGCGCGCGCCGAAGCGGTCCTTCAGGAAGGCAATGACGGCCGCCGCTTCGGGGCTTTCAGCCTTGTACTCGATGCCGGCGTAGACGTCCTCGATGTTCTCGCGGAAGATGACGACGTCGAGCTTGCCCGGCTGCTTGACGGGCGCCGGCACGCCCTCGAAGTAGCGCACCGGCCGGATGCAGGCGTAGAGGTCGAGGATCTGGCGCAGGGCGACGTTGAGGGAGCGGTGCCCGCCGCCGACGGGGGTCGTGAGCGGCCCCTTGATGGCGACGCGGCAGTCGCGGATCACGTCGAGGGTCTGGTCGGGGAGCCAGTTGCCGGTCCCTTTGAAGGCTTTCTCGCCGGCAAGCACCTCGCGCCAAACCACCCGGCGCGTGCCGTTCGAGACCGTCGTCACCGCGGCGTCGAAGACGCGCACCGCGGCACGCCAGATGTCGGGGCCGGTGCCGTCGCCTTCGATGAAGGGGATGATCGGGTCGTCGGGCACCACCCAGCGGTCGTCCCGCCAGCCGATCCGGCTTCCCGGGCCGGCCCTTGCTTTCCGGTCGCCCAGGCTCCCCGCCCCCGTCGTCACCGCTCAGCTCCGCTTCCGGAGGGGGACCCACTTCCGGTCCATCGGCCCGACGTACTCGGCGCGCGGCCGGATGAGGCGGTTGTCGGCGTGCTGCTCCAGCACGTGGGCGCACCAGCCGCTCACGCGGCTGATGGCGAAGATCGGCGTGTAGAGGTCGAGCGGAATCCCCATCACGTAGTACATCGAGGCGGAGTAGAAATCCACGTTGCAATAGAGCCCCTTCTCCTGTTTCATCACGTCCTCGATGATCCGCTGGATCACGAACCATTGCGGCTGGCCCGCCTTGCGGCCCAGCTCCTCCGACATGCGCCGCAGGTGGGCCGCGCGCGGGTCCTCGGTGCGGTACACCCGGTGGCCGAAGCCCATGATCTTGTTCTTCTGGGCCAACGCCTCGCGCACCCACGCCTCGGCCCGATCGGGTGTCTGGATCTCGAGGAGCATCTTCATCACTTCCATGTTCGCGCCACCGTGCAAGGGCCCCGCCAGCGCCGCGATTGCCCCCGTCACCGCGCCGTGCATGTCGGCCAGCGTCGCCGCGATCACGCGGGCCGCGAATGTCGAGGCGTTCAGCTCGTGATCGGCATGGAGGATCAGGGCCACGTCGAAGGCGCGCTCGGCGTCCTTGTCCGGCACCTGCCCGGACACCATATAGAGGAAGTTCGCTGCCAGGCTCAACCCCTTGCGCGGCGCCAGCGGCTTCTGCCCGTTGCGGAGGCGGTGGAACATCGCCACCATAGTGGGGAGCTGGGCGATCAGGCGGACCGCTTTGCGGTACTCGGCCGTCGTTCCGTTGTCCCCTTTGTCGGGGTCGATGAATACCGAGGCGCTGACGGCGGTCCGCAACACGTTCATCGGCCTGGCGGTGAGCGGCGCGTCCTTGATCACCCGCTGGATCACTTTCTCGAGCCTCTGGGCGGCCTTCAGGTCGGCCCTGAACTGCTTGAGCTGGTCGCGGGTGGGGAGGTCGCCCTCGAGGAGGAGGTAGGCGGTCTCCTCGAAGGTCGAGTGATCCGCCAGGTCGTTGATGTCGTATCCCCGATAGATGAGCCGCCCCTCTTCGCCGAAGACGTAACAAATGGCGGATTCGTTGGCGACGACCCCCTCGAGGCCCCTGGGGGTGGCGGGAGCGGCGGGCGTGGCGGGTGCGGATTCGAGCGTGGTCGGCATTGCCGTGAGAACACCAACTCTGAAGTTGAGGTACGACGAGTGAGCCACGCAGTTTACCTATTTCAGGCCGGGTTGCGCCAGCGCAGCCGGTCCGCGTACACTGGAGCCTGATGCCCCGCGCCGCCAGCCTGGATCGCTTCGGACTGCTGCTCGTCGCCACGTGTTGGCTGGCGGCGGGCCCCGGGGCGGTCGTGCTCCGGGCGGTGGCCGAGTGCCGGCATCAGCAGCACGCGCATCACCAGCAGCACCAGCACGGGACGCCGATACCCGACGGCGTGCCCTGCTTCTGCGGCGAGATGGCGCTGGGGAGTGGTTTAACGCTCCCGGCGGTACTGCCGGATCTCACAGCACCCGCAGCGCTCATCTCGGCGACGGTTTCGGCCGTACCCTTCCCTCTTCCCCCCACCCCGTTCCTGAGCTTTTCCCCCGTTCTCGAGCCGCCTCCGCCCAATCCGCTCGCCTAGCCGTCCGCGTTCGTTTCCGCAGGCGACCACCTTGATTGGGAGGCAGGCATGTTCACTGGGCGCAGTGCGCCGTTGTGCCTCCTGCTCTGCAGCCTGGCCGGTCCGGCTGCCGCGCAGGAGGTCCCCATCACACTTGAGGAACGGAACCCGGTCACGCTCACGGGCTTCGCCGTGGGCGTGGCGAGCTACGACCGCAACCTGCGAGAGAACACCGCCGCAGGCTCGAAGCTGGCGCTGTCGCTGTTCCGGCCGTGGTCCGACCGGCTGTACCTCTTCGGGCAGCTGACCACCCACCTGGAGCGGGACGATTCGACGGGCGAGCCCGTCACCGAAATGGAAATCGACAACCTCATCGTGAGTTGGACGCCGCGCGGCGCCAGCGCGTTGAGTCTGGCGGTCGGGCGTTTCGACGCGCCGCTGGGCTTCGAGCGGGACGACGAGCCGCTGAATCTCATCCCCACTGGCTCCTTCAATTTCGAGTTCGCGCGCCCCGCCAAGCTCACCGGCGCCGTGGTGCGCTACGCCCTGTCGCCGCAGGTGACACTGACGGGGATGGTCGCCAACGGCTGGAACCAGGAGCTGGACAACAACAGCGGCAAGACCGGCGGGCTCGGGATCCAGGTCTTCCCGGCGGAACGGCTGGCCGTCCGCGTCACGGCGCTGTACGGCCCCGAGACCGCTGGAACCAACGGCGCCCAACGCACCCTCGTCACGGCGGACGCCACGTTCCAGCCGGTGTCCCGGTTCATCCTTGGCGTGGAAGCGAATCGCAGCGCCGAGCGCAGCGGCGGCACGAGCCTCAGGTGGACCGGTGCGGCCGCCACGGCGTTTTGGCGGTTCGACCGATCCATCGGCGTGACGGTGCGCGGTGAGGTGCTCGATGACGGCGACGGCGCGGCGACCGCCACCGCCCAGACGCTGCGCTCACTCACGATCTCCCCGTGGTACTTCTACCGCGAGGCGCGAGAGGGCGTGTTCACGAACGTGGAGCACACCACGTTCCGGCTGCCCGCCTTCGCGCTGCGGCCGGCGATCCGGTTCGACCGGTCCGACCAGCCGTTCTTCGAGGACCGTAACGGGAACCTGGTGCGGGCCAACATGACCGCGGTGCTCGAGCTGGTCTACCTCTTCTAGGAGCGACGCATGCTCTACGATCTGCAGCGGGCGGATGTCCGCGTGAAGTGGCTCGTGACATGCCTCCTCGCCACCTTCGGCGTCGCCTATGCCTTCGGGGCGTGGATGGTGGCGCTGTACGCCGGGTTCACGCCCCACTCCGTCGCCCGGACCTATGCGACGCCGGAGATGACCATGCCGATGCCGCCCGAGCGCACGATGGTCACGGAGCGCGACGTCCGGCTCAAGGACTTCGCCGAGGAGACCCCGCACACGGTGGACCGGGAGCTGCTGGTGCAGGATACCCACGTCCACCTGCCGATGTACGGCGTGATCGCCGCCGCCTTGTCGGCGGTCGTGCTCGGCCTCACGGTGTCGCAGCGCACCGGCCTCGCCCTGATCACCCTATTGTTCGCCGCCCCCTGGCTCGATTTCGCCGGGATGTGGCTCACCAAGCTCGTTGCGCCTGGCTTCGCCGTCGTCACCCTTGTTGGCGGGTGGGCGATGGGGCTCGGCTACACCATCGTCGCCGGCGTTGCCCTGTGGCAGATGTGGGGGCCGCCGGCCAAAGGAGTGCACGCATGAAGCCGATCGTTCTGAGCGCGGTCGTGGCCGCGCTGCTGCACATCACCCCCGTGGTCGTGCTCGTGAAGAGGACGGATGCCGTGACGCGGCTGCTCCCCGGGGCGGACGCTTTCGCCGCGCGCGAAGTGCATCTCAGCGAGGCCGACGCGCACCGCCTGCACGAGACCGTCGACTGGAGCCCCGAAGACGGCGTGCTGACGTTCTACATCGGCCGGCGCGGCGGCGCGGTGGTCGGGACGCTCGAGTTCCAGCGGGTGGACACGCCGCACGGGCCGATCGAGGTCGCGGTCGGGTTCGGCCAGGACGGCGCGATTCGCGGCGTCGAAGTGACCAAGGCCACGGCCGAGACGAGGCATTGGGTGCAGGAGACGCTCGCGGCCGGGCTCACGAGCCATTACCAGGGCCTCAAGGCCGGCGATCCGCCCGGCGCCGCGGCGCACATCAGGGCCCGCGTCGGGGCGCTGCCGTTCTATATGGCGGAGCAGGTGGACAAAGCGGTGGTGCGGGCGCTCGCAGTGTACAGGTTGTTCTACAGGTAGGCGGCTCACACCCCGAAGGCACGGGGGTCGCTACGTCATCTCACCGTTGCCCGCACCCGGACGTTGAAATAGTACACCTCCAGCAGCTCGAAATACCGTGCGGCGCCTGGCGCGACGCTGCGAACCACATCCGGGACCGTGGTGCCGAGGCCCAGATAGAGCTCGCGCACGGGCGAGATGCCGTCCGCCCCCCGCCGCACACTGTGTCCCAATCCCACGGAGAGCGGCTGGCGTTCCGCCCAGCCGAGCGGCAGACGATACGTGGCCCAGAACACATAGTAGTCCGACTCCCGTGCGTCCTGGGCGAACAGGGTCTTCTGGGCGCGGAACAGATTGTTCTTCGCGCTGAACTTGATGTCCCATCGACCCGGATGGCGGAGCGCGAGCAGACCCACCCCGATCCCGGCGAAGTCGAACACCAGGTCCGAGACCCCGAGCCCCTGCCGGGGATTGAACGCGTCCAGCGTCTCTACAAGCGTCAACAGACTGCCAGTTTCAACCGCCGCCAAGGTTCGCGCCTGCCTGGGCGACACGCCGGTCCAGCCCCAGATGCGAGAGAATGCTTTGGTGAGGCCGTACGCGGTAACGAAGTGGCTGATCTCGTCGTTCTGCGACAGCCCGTCGCCCGACCAGTCGTCCTTGATGTGAAACCGGCCGTTGGACTCCCCCCAGCTCGCCTGCATTTCGCGATGGAGGAGGACACCGCCGATCGTGTGCCCCCCGCTCGCCACCCAGAGCCGGGATGTTCTCGGTCCCAACGCGGAAGCCGCGGCAACGCTCGCACACCCGGCGCACGTCGAGTCGGTCGGCCTCACCTCTTGAGCCTCGGCCCCCCGCACGACGCACCATAACAGCACGACCGGAATCGCTCTCATAGTGGGGATCGGTTGGCTCTTGCGGTCGTTCGGGACGGCCAATATCGCGGCTGCCGGCGGTCCAGTCCAGGGACATCGGCTACGCTTCCGCCACACTCAGGGCACCCGAGCAGGACCCGGCTTGGGCCGTGGGCGCAGTGCGGCGCGATCGAGGCTATCGGGCAGCCCCTGGGGGTAGCGGGCGTAGGGGCGCAGCCCTTCCCAGGGCGGCCCTGCAATCGTGGTCTTGCTCGATGCCTCAAGCGAGAGGGAGGAGACGCCGCCGACCAAGCCCCACATGACAGCGACCGCAACGAAGACCCCTCCGCAGTCGCCTTGGACCGAGGAACACGCGCTGGTGAGCGCGCCTCCCGTCACGACACCGCCGATCAGCGTCCAGACAAGGCCCTTGCCGCCACCGAAGTTGTGCCGCTGCACCCGGACGTGATCCGCCGCGGCGAGCGGAAGGCTCGCGAGACCGGAATCCGCGAGAACCCAGAGGCTGTCCGAACTCGCCGCGATCAGTTCTCCTGTCATCGCGGGCCGCCGGCTCTCGCCAGACGGCATGACGATCGCCGGCCGGCCATAGACGGACCCGGCGCCCGTGCCCATCACGCACCCGGTCGCTGAAACAACCCCCGCGGCGACGATCGAGGCTCTCATCCAGCGGGACATCGGTCTCACCTCCTCGTCCCGAAGCGGCTCTCCCAGAAGGCCCGCTCCATCGCCGGCTCATGCGCCTTGTGCGGACCTGCGAGCCGGCGCAGCCCCTCCGCCGGATTGCCGATGATCAGTCCCACGAGGGCCGGGTCCTCCTCCTTCAGCCACTCCGCCCGCATCCACTCGTAGTAGTAGCCCTGACTTTCCAAGAAGAGCTCGAGGCCTTCCGCTGGTCGGGGCAACCCGAAGACGACGCGGTACTCGTCACCGGGATAGGTGATGAGATAGCCGGCGCTGTCGCGCAGCGCGGCCAGCGCAGCAGCGTCGGGACGCCCCCGGCGCTCGACGCGGGCGGGCTCGAGCACCGTGGGGACGATCGGGTCGCGGAGGTTGGCCAGCGCCACGTAGCCCAGGCGCCAGTTGCCTTTCGCCATGCGCAGGCGCACGTGGAGCGGCGCGTGCGGGTGTCGCGCCTCGTACGGGAACACCTGCACGTCGCCGGCGATGGGACCCGCCTCGCGGAAGCTCCCGATCGCGCGCCACGGTCCCCCGCCCTCGGCCACCTCGACGTCGACGCCCCCCAGGAGCTGCGCCATGCCGAACGCCTGCGCGGCGGTCTCAGCGGTTCCACGCTCGAGTGTCGCCAGCCACTCGCCGGCTCGCCGGCCCATGTAGGCCATGGTCTGATAGAACAGGAACGTCGTCAGGAGCGTGTGGCGGGCGCCGAGCACGACCCCGCGGGACCCGGGGGCGGCCGGGAACTCGAGCTCGATCGTCTCGCGGGCGGCGAGGTCGGTCGAGTCGGCCGGCACGCTCCGCTCCAGGGAGTCGATCGCCAGGACGGCAGCACGGCAGTCCCCTTCGGCCGCCCGGCAGGCGGTCGGTGGGAGCACGTGCCCGGCGGGATAGAAGCGGCCGTCGGCCGACTGGAACACCCGCCCGCCAGCCGGGCGGCGCACGGCGAGCAGGCGCAGCCGTCGGACGGCGTGGGTCTCGAGCGCTTCGTTCCGCATCCGGATCGCGAAGCGCGATCCGGCCGGCCGCGCGCGGACCAGAGCATCGACGTCGCGCTCCTCGAGCACGCGGGCCACGCTGGCCGAGAACCCCTCCGCCTGCGGCATCTCCCGGGACCGGTCTTCCAGGTAGAACGTTGGGCAGGACCCGAAGCACGACTTGGGGTCGGCGAGGCAGATGACGCTGAGCGAGCCATAGATCGTGGTCATCACGGCCAGCGCCTGCAGGCCGAAGGGGAAGGCGGCCGCCCGAGTTTCCGTTTCGAGCAGAGCGATGGAATCAATCGGCAGGAGATGTGGGCCGGAGTCCTGCGGCTGGCGGGCGATGGAATAGCGCACCCCCGACCCGCGCAGCGCGGTACCGCTGTCCGCTACTTCCCAGGCCCGCAGTAGGTATAGCTCCCCGGACCTCATGTGCACCTTCAGGAGAGGCAAGTTCCCCGCACGACCGGGGACGGC
>JACOVF010000021.1 GCA_016177465.1 Gemmatimonadota bacterium | reverse complement strand
GTGGGGGGGGTGGGGGGGGGCGCGGGAGCGAACAACGCGGCGAGCGCGGTGACCGTGCGGAACGCGGTGAGCGCGGGGGCCGCGGCCGCAGTCGCGGCCGCGGTCGCTCGCAGCCACGCGAGGAGCAGGGGGGCGAACGGCGGGAACTGCTGGAGCCGCGGGCGGAGTTCCGGCCCGCGGAGCCACCGCCTCCACCGCCCCCACCGACCCCGAAGCCGGAGCCGGCGCCCGAGGGCGAGTCGTTCTGGTCGAGAGTGAAGCGCGGGCTGACCGGCGGCGCGTGAAGCGAGGACCGCTGACCGCGAGGTTCTACGCGCGACCGACGCCCGAGGTCGCGCGTAGGCTTTTGGGGCACGTCCTCGTCAGCGACGTGGGCGGGCGCCGCACCGCGGGCCGCATCGTCGAGACCGAGGCGTACGTCGGCCCCCACGATCCCGCCTGCCACGCCTATGGCGGCCGCCGCACGTCGCGCGTCGCGGGGCTCTACGGCCCGCCCGGCACCGCGTACATCTACTTCACCTACGGCATGCACTGGTGCCTCAACGCCGTCACGGAGGCGTTGGACTACCCTGCGGCCGTGCTGATCCGGGCGCTCGAGCCCCTCGCCGGCCTCGAGACGATGCGGCGCCGGCGCGGCCGCGTGCCCGACCGTGCGCTGTGCGCCGGTCCGGCGCGACTCTGCGAGGCGCTGGGCGTGACCGGGGCCTTGAACGGGGTATCGCTCGCGCGGGGCGTTCTGCGGATCGTGCGTGGCGGCGCCGCCCGGGACCGGGACGTGGAGGTGACGCTGCGCGTCGGGATCAGCCGGGGGGTCGACTGGCCGCTGCGGTTCCTCGTCCGGGGATCGCCGTGGATCTCGAAGTGACCTCGGTCGCAGCTCAGAGCCTCGGGCGGCTGGTCAGTTCCTCTCGGCGAGCCCTTCTTTAGAGGTGCCCAGGCTGTAGCGGATTCCCCCCTGGAGCGTGTGAGTCGGGCCTTCGAGCAGGAAACCCTGCGAGCTCGACGTCCACACGTACTGACCAAAAACGTTCAGCTTGGTGGAGTAGTTGATCTGGAAGCCTCCCATCGCCCAGAAGAAGGCCTTGCTCGCCGCGTCCTCCGCGCGGCTCTGCGCCTCGAACGCCTCCGACAGCGTGACGCAGGAACTGCAGTCCACGACGGGGTTGAGCACCTGCATCAGGGCGAACCCGCCCCCCGCGAACGGCTCAATCACCTTCTGCGACGGGAACGCCAGCAGGCCGACCATGATGCGGCGGACGCTGCTGAACGTCACGTCCCGGAATCCGGCTCCGACGGAAGAGGTCGAGGAGGCCGGGTCCACGATCGCGGCGGGCGCGTCGGTGAGCAACGCCGCCTGCTCGTAGGCTACGTACAGGGCCGTGCGCTTGGCCGTGATCAGCCAGTGGCCGCCGATCATCGGGTCGTAGACGGCGCTCTGCACATTCGTCTTGTAGATCAGGGCGCCGCCCTGCGCGCCCCAATACCACTGATAGTGCTTGTTGAACCCGCCGCCCTGCTGCGGCGGCACGTAGAAGTACGAGGCGCCGACCGAGCCGACCACCTGCCCGCCCCAGGTTCCGCCAGGGAAGTTGGTGGACGGGGAGTAGATCGCCCGCCCCTCCGCTCGGATCGCCCAGTGGTTGGTCAGGAAGTAGCGCGCCCCGACGGCCCCGTGGACGCCGTTGTCGGTGAAGTCGTAGGGCGGAGCGTCGCCGAAGACAAGCCGCGAGTAGCCGCCGAGGGCGTACACCGTAGTGCGCTCGCCCATCGGGAAGTTGAGCACCAGGCTCGCGCTGCCCAGGCTCACGCTGGCGTCCTGGGTACTGTTTACGTCCTGCGTGCTCCCGAACCCGCCGTCGAGCTCGATCCCGACGCGGTCGCTCAAGAAGTAGCCGACGCGCGCGCCGCCGCCGAACCGGTTTTTGAGCAGGAACGCCTGGTCGTATCGGATGAAGGAGCCGAACACGCCGATTTCGATCTGCTGAGCGCGCTGAGCCAGGACCGGGCTCGCGGCCAGACTCAGCAGCGCGACGCCCGCGAGGAGACGGAACCACCGGTTCATCGGACTTCCTCCCTCGGCCACCCTTTAGGGGGCCGCCAACAGGACCGCGTTGAAGAGCAGCTTGAACGTGCCGTGTGTCTGGCCGCGGAACTGCGGCCGGAAGCCGAACAGGATCACCCGACCGCGCTCCACCGGGACCTCGACCAAGGCCGCCTTCCCGACGAGCCGCTCAACATGCTGGACGTAACCGGAGCGCAACGGCTCCGGGGGGTACATGGCCAGCGCTCGAGCCGGGCTCCGGACCTCGAAGGCGCCGCTTTCGGCGAAGTAGATCTTGAGGGAGTCGGGTAGACCCAGCGTTGTCGGGCCCCCCCCTGAATCCCCCCCCAAAACCACCCCGAAAATAGAGCCTGGCGCGTAAAAACGCGAGACCTCAGAGCCTGATGCCTCACCGGCTAGTACGTTGACCACAGGGAGGTTAAGCTGTGAAACCGCGAAATTACTTGAACCATCGAGACAGACGAGGGTCCCGCCACCCCGAACGAACGCCGAAAGCGCACTGGCCCCGGACTCTCCTATCCCACCGGCGTATCGCGCCGGGATGCGAGTCGAGTCCTCGCCAGCTATGAGATCCTCATCCTCATCTGGCAGTACCAGCACGTCAAACCGCGCTCGAAGATCCCCCTGCCGCAGATCACTGTCGTGAACTGTCGTGTAGGTGATGCCATGCTGCTCAAACACCCAGCGCGTCCACCCTTCGTCCGTATTCGCGGTCCACGGCTGATAGAGCGCGATGCGCGGCAGTCGGCGGCGAGTGACGTCGCCGGGCGAGCCCGCATGCGCCCGCACGGCGCGCACCGTGAAGCCGTGTCGAGCCGCGCGGTCGGCGAGGATCTGTCGTGCGCGCGGGCCGCGCACGATGAGCGAGTCGCCCGAGAGCGTGACCGACTGACCCGCGGCGAGCAGCTCGGCGATGGCGCTCGATTCGCCGTTCGTCCGATTGTGCAGCATGAACACATCGCCCGCACCCTCGATGCGGCCGGGCGGCGGGACCACCGTGTCCACGCGCACGAGATTCGCCGTGAACGGCGCCCGCACCTCCTTGGCCGGCACGTCCATCGTGAGCGGCAACGTCCACCCCGCGACGTCGTACGGCGGCCGGCCCGGCGGGAACCGCTGCGGCTCGAGGAGATCCTTCGCGTGTGCGCGGAACGGCTGCCCCATCGGCACGACCAGGGTGCCGGCGGGATACTCGTGGCCGTCGGCCGTGAACGGTGTTTCCGCGCGCGCCACCTCCACGCCCCCCGCGATCAGCAGGTTCGCGAGCCGGGCGCGGGATTCCTCGTCGCGCGCCGCGGGCGGCAGGAGATAGGCGAACGGATCGCCTACGCGGCCCGCCTCCACGGCACGCCGCCCCAGCGCGACGAAGCGGTCGAGGAACTGGGTGCGCGCGCCAGCCGCGAGCCGCAGCAGAGCTTCCGCCGCCACGAGCTCGTAGCGGACAATGTCGGCGATACGCCAGACGCCGCCCGGCCAGGGACCAGGGAAGTTCACGCCGCGCGCCGGCTGGCGCAGCGCCGAGGGTTCGATGGTGATCGGCGACGCCAGGCGCGCACGTGCCGCCTCGGAGAGAATGCCGACCATGTTGTGCCGGGTGGGAGTCGAGCGGAACCCGCCATGCCACCAGAGGTCGTATCGCTCCTGGTGTGCGACGCCGGTGAGCCCGGCGTCGTAGAGGGCTGCGGCCATCGTCGCGCCGACCACGTTGATCGCCGACACGAGCGCGGGGTCGAGGTTCGGATTCACGGGGTCGCGGAACGGCGGCACGAAAAGGCGCGGGCCGGTGTCCTCCATCTGGTGCACGTCGTACACCACTTCCGGAAACCACTCGTGGTAAAGCATCCGGGTGACCAGCCGGGTCTCGACCTGCGTCAACATGAACCAGTCGCGGTTGTTGTCGTGTCCGACGTACGGGTGGTACAGCCAGGGCATCGGCCCGGCCTCGTAGCGCGTCCCCTTGTATCGCCGGTACCACGCCACGGTCGTGTCGAGCCCGTCGGGGTTCATCGAGGGGATCATCAGAACCACGAGCGAGTCGAGCAGCCGCGTGAGCGCGGGGTCGGTCGCGAGCCGGTGGGCGAGGGTCAGGCCCATCAGGCTCGAGGCGATCTCGGTCGAGTGGATGTTGTTGCTGATGAGAACCACAACGGGCTGCGTCGGACGAAGATCGTCGAACGACTGCGTCGTGAGAAGACGAGGGTCCGCGAGGAGCCGTTGGTTGCGCTTGATCTCGTCGAGGCGTGCTCTGTTCGCGGGCGACGTGATCGTCAACAGCAGGAAGGGCCGGCCAAGCGTGGTGCGGCCGAGGGTGTCCAGGCGCACATGAAGGCTCGCTTGCGCGAGAGCGCTCAGGTAGCCCGACACCTGGCCCCAGTCCGCGAGCATCGAATCGGCGCCGGGCTCGAACCCGAGGACGGAGGCGGGGGAAGGGACCTGGGCGGTGAGGCGGTTAGGCGGATAGGCGGTTAGAACGACGAGTGAGGCGAGCACGCCGTAGCTTCGCATTAGATCAGCCCCAGTTTGGTCCCGACCTTTTTGAAGGCGCGCAGGGCGAACTCTAGGTCGTCGTTGGTGTGGGCGGCGGAGAGTTGGCAGCGCACCCGCGCATGTCCCTGTGGCACAACTGGATAGCCGAAGCCGGTCACAAACACGCGCTCCTCCAGCAGCAGGTCGCTCATCTGGATCGCCTTGGCAGTCTCGCCTAGGATGACGGGGACGATCGGGGTGTCGCCGGGCAGCGGCTTGAAGCCCAATTCGCGGAGCTGGTCGCGGAAGGACCTGGCGTTCTGGTGGAGTCGCGTGACGAGCTCGGGGTGCTGCTCGACGTAACGCACGGCGGCGAGGGCGCTGCCGGCGACGGTGGGCGGCAAGGCGTTGCTGAAGAGCTGGGGGCGCGAGCGTTGCGTCAGGTAGTCGGTGAGGGCGGCGGGTCCGGCGGTGAATCCCCCCGCCGCGCCCCCCAGCGCCTTGCCGAGGGTCGAGGTAATGAGGTCCACTTGGCCCAGCATCCCGTAGTGCTCGGCCGTGCCGCGCCCGGTCTTCCCGAGCACGCCCGTCGCGTGCGAGTCGTCCACAGCAACCACGGCGTCGTACTTCCGGGCAAGCGCCACGATCTCAGGGAGCTTGGCGATGTCGCCTTCCATCGAGAAGATGCCGTCGGTGAAGACGAGCTTCAGCCGCGCGTCTTTCGCCGCCGCCAGCTTCTCCTCGAGGTCCGCCATGTCGGAGTGCTTGTACACGGCGGTCCGGCACTGCGTGATGGTCTTGGCGAGGCGAATCGAGTCGATGATCGAGGCGTGATTCAGCTGGTCGGAGATGACGATGTCCTGCTCGCCGAGCAGCGTGGGGCAGAGGCCTTCGTTGGCGTTCCAGCAGCTCACGTAGGTGAGCGACGACTCGCAGCCCACGAAGCCGGCCAGCGCCTGCTCGAGGTCGCGGTGGATCGTGAAGGTGCCGCAGATGAACCGCACCGACCCGGTGCCCGCGCCGTACGCGTCCAGCGCCTGCTTCCCGGCTTCGATCACCTCGGGGACGTTGCAGAGGCCGAGGTAGTTGTTGGAGGAGAGGATCATGACCTCGCCGCGCCCTTCCATCTTCACGCGCGGCGCCTGCGGAGACGCGAGGTAGTTGAGGCGCTTGTAGACGCCGTCCCTCCGGAACTGGTCGAGGTCGGCCTGCAGCCGGGCGACGAAGCTCATGCGATCTCCAGAATGACCTTGCCGGCGTCGCCGGAGCGGATGGCGGCGAGGGCGTCGTCGATCTTGGCGAGCGGGAACGTGTGGGTGATCACGGGGCTGGGATCGAACATCCCGCCCGTGAGGAAGCGGCGCATCTGGTTCCAGGTCTCGTACATCTTCCGGCCGATCACCCCATAGACGGTGATCCCTTTGAAGATGATCTCGGTGGCGAAGTCCACGGGAACCTCGCCCTTCGGGATGCCGAGAAGCTGTACGCGGCCGCCCATACGCACGGCGGCGAACGCCTGGTGGAGCGCCTGTGGCACGCCGGACATCTCACACACGACGTCCGCACCCTCACCGCCCGTGGCGTCGAGCACCGTCTGCACCACCTGGTGCTTCGACGCGTCGATCGTCACCTGCGCCCCCATCCGAGCCGCGAGCGCGAGCCGCTTGGGGTTCACGTCGGAGGCGATGACCTGTGCGGCCCCCGCCGCGCGGGCGATGCCCACCGCGAAGCAGCCGATCGGCCCGCACCCCACGACGAACACGGTGCTGCCGGGGATCTCCGCGGTCAGTACCGTGTGAAACGCATTGCCCATCGGGTCCATGATCGCGCCGACCTCGGTGGGGATGCCGTCGAGCGTCAGCACGTTGGTGGCGGGCATCGTGATGAACTCGGCG
This sequence comes from Gemmatimonadota bacterium, assembly GCA_016177465.1. Lineage (GTDB taxonomy): Bacteria > Gemmatimonadota > Gemmatimonadetes > Gemmatimonadales > GWC2-71-9 > JACOVF01. The sequence continues at coordinate 1,306 of JACOVF010000021.1, read as the reverse complement.
AACGCGCCGTCGCGGTCCACGCCGATGATACGGGTGTTCTTGCAGATGTGGCCGTTGCCAGTGCGGCATTGCAGGCAGTGGCCGCAGACGATGTGCCCCTCGGCCGTGACGAGCTGGCCCTGCTTCAGCTCCGTGATTCCCTCGCCCAGCGCGACGATCTCCCCCGCGAATTCGTGCCCGACGACGAGCGGCGGTCGGATGCGCCCCTGCGCCCACGGGTCCCAGTCGGCGATGTGGAGGTCGGTGCCGCAGACGCCGGCGTGGCGCACGGCGATCAGCACCTCCCCCGGGCCGACGGATGGTACGGGGATGGTCGCGACTGTCAGGCCGGGCGCAGGGCTCTCTTTGACGATGGCTTGCATGCGGTGGGTGAAGGCTAAGGGGCTAAGGGGCTAAGAGGCTAAGCAAGGGGAGGGGGAGAGTCAGAATATCGAACGCGTGAAGCCCCCGTCCACCTGGAGCACGGCGCCGGTAATATAACTGGCCCGCTCCGAGGCGAGGAACGCGACCGTCGCGGCGAGCTCGTCGGTGCGCCCCATCCGGCCGAGGGGGATGTCCGCGACCATCTCCTTCATCACGTCCTGCGGCGTGCGCTTCTCGCGCTTGGCGCGCGTGTGCGTGAGCTCCTCGATCCGCTCGGTGGCGATGAACCCCGGGCAGACGCAGTTCACGGTGATGCCGTCTGCGGCCACTTCGTCGGCCAGGGCTTTGGCGAAGCCGAGGACGCCGGCACGCGCCGTGGTGGACAGGATGAGCCCGGGGAGCGGCTGCTTCGCGGCGACGGAGGCGAGGCAGATGATCCGCCCCCACTGCAGCTTGCGCATGATGGGCACCGCGGCGGCCGCAAGATGGATGGTGGAGAAGAGGTTGACCTCCACCGCGCGGTGCCAGGCCTCGCGCGGCTGATCCTTGAACGGTGCGGAGGGCGGACCGCTCGCATTGCAGAACAGGATGTCGAGGCGGCCGAGCTCGCGGGCGGTGCGCCCCACGAGCTGTTCCGCCTGGTCCGGGATGGCCACGTCGGCGACGAAGCACGCGACGGGCTGGCCAGTCTCCGACGTGAGCTCCCGCGCGGCCTGCGAAACCTCATTCTCGTGGCGCCCGTTCAGCGCCACGCGGGCGCCCTCTTTGGCGAGCGCCTTCGCGACGGCGCGGCCCAGGCCGCGGGTGCTCCCGCAGACCAGGGCGACGCGGCCGCCCAAGCCAAGCTCCATGGCTCCGAATCTACCGCCGATTTACGGCTCGGCGAGCCGCCCGGGTGATGAATTCCTCACAAAACCCTCGCGCCTCGACGGGATGGCGGGCG
>JACOVF010000025.1 GCA_016177465.1 Gemmatimonadota bacterium | reverse complement strand
GTGGGCCACGGTCCAACGCGGCACCGGGAGGCCGGCGGCGGTCAGGATGGCGTTGGCCACCGCCTTGCGGCGGCAAGCGGCGATGGTCCACGCGCCGGCACCCGTGAACGGAATCCCGGCGAACTCGAGGGCCGCGACCACGTGGTCTTCCCACAGCGAGTGGCCATGGACCCCCTCGCACAGGTTGTAGACCAGGTCCGCGCGACGACAGACCTGCAGCCACCGCATGTCGTGACGCACCGGGAGCTTCTGGACCTGGTGCCCCTGCTCCCGGAAGATGTGGTAGATCTCGTCCACGGCCTTGAGCACACCGCGGATGTCCTCGGGCGTCCAGTCCTCCGCGCCGGGGTCGTACAGAATGACCAGTCTCACGCCGAAGCCTCCGCGGTGGCCGCGCCCCCGATGTCCGTGCCGGTGATGCGCCGCCAGGCGATGCGCACGACCTCCTGCATGAGCTCGTCGTAGCTGTAGCCGGCCACCCGCGCCGCCTTAGGGAAGCAGGAGTTCATCCGGGGGTCGGGGATGATGCCGGGCAGCGGATTGAGCTCTACGACGTTCGGGACATCATCCGCGTCGAGGCGGATGTCCACCCGGCACCAGTCGCGGCAGCCGAGGGCGTGGTAGGCCGCGAGCGCGGTCTGCTCGATCCGTCTATACAGCGGCCGCGGCACCCGTGCGGGGCACTCGAAGATCTCGAGCTGGGTCTCGGCGGTGTCCCAGATCCACTTGGCCTCGTAGCCGTAGATGGGCGGAACGCCGTCGGGGAGTGTCGCGAAGTCGAATCCCACGACCGGCAGGCAGTACGCGTCGGCGCCGTTACCGAGAATCGCGACGGTGAATTCCCGGCCGGGGAGGTACGTCTCCACCAGCACCGGCTGGCGGTATTCCTCTAATAGGAAGAGGGCCCGCTCCTCCAGGCGCGAGGGAGAATCGCATAAGTTCTTGATAGTTATGCCTTTACCTGACCCCTCGGCCACCGGCTTTACGAACAGTGGGTAGGGGAGCGCGATCCCGTCCACGTCGGCTGGCTGCTCGACCAGCGCGAACGGCGCCGTGGGCACGCCGCGGTAGGCGAGGAGCTCCTTCGCGCGCCCTTTGTGGAGCGCGAGCGAAAGCGTGAGCGGGTCGCTGCCGGTGTACGGCACGTCCAGGTACTCGCAGATCGCGGGGACGTGCGATTCTCGATTCGGTCCGAGCAGTCCCTCGGCCATGTTGAAGACGATGTGCGGGCGGGCGAGCGCGAGTTTCTGCGGGAAGAGGGAGTCGGCTTCGAGCCGGACGACGCTGCCGAAGAGACCGAGAGCTTGCTCCACCGCGGTGATAGTGGATGGCTCGTCCCATTCGGCGTAGGCGTCGCTGCTACTCGGCGGCTCGTCAGCGCTGTTGGGATCCGGTTTCTCGTTGTACGCGAGACCGATGCGCATGTGGTCTCGGGAAACCTCCTACAAAAAAGGCCGCAGTGGTCGGCGGTCTGAGAATCGTCAACACGTTGTCGAGTATCAGAATACGAAATGCCGGAGGGAATTGCAATAGGGAGTTGCGATGAATCGTGCGTCGTGCGTCGTGAGTTGGCTCACGCACGACGTACGACGTACGACGCACGACTCAGACCTTGTGGTATTCCACTCGCGCCGCTTCTAGTTTGTCGTCGGCGACGTAGATCTCGAAGTCGGAGAAGAGCGCGCCCGCTTCCTGCTGCAGGCATCGCAGCACCGCGACCGCCATGCGTCGGATCTCGAGCTCCGCGCCCTCGCCGCAACGCAGCTCGAGCATCGTGCGCCACGCGCGCGCGTTGGCGGAGACGACGATCTTGACCTCCGTCGCGTTCGGCAGCACGCTCCGCGCCGCCTCGCGCGCCATCTTGCGGCGGTGCCCCTTGTCGGCCACCCAGCTGTAGCGCTCCAGCAGCGCCTGGACGGTGCGCACGTACGCCGCCTGCGCCTCCGTCACCTGCTGTTCCCACGCCGCTTCGAGCGCCGCGTCGCCGAGGATCGCCGGCGGCATCACGAACGCCGCGTGGGACTCGTCCACGTAGCGCTGCGACAGCTGGGAGTAGCCGAACCCCGCGCGGTGGCGCACCAGCTCGTGCGAGCAGGAGCGGGAGATGCCCTCGATCAGCAGCACGTAGACCGCGTGCTCCAGCACCGAGCCGTGCCCCTGCTTCTTGATGTTCTCGAGGTACTCGGCGGTGGACCGGCCGGCCGGATTGTGCTGGCTCATGTAGCAGATGCGACCGGCGTACTCCGCGAGTCGCTCGCCCCCGGAAGCCTGGCCCTGCCACTGCACCTTGAGGTGCTCGGGCTCGAGGAACTCCGGGCGGGCGACCAGGGTGACGCGGGGGGCGCGGAAGATTTCCATCAGGGTTCTCGGGCTAACTCGAGTTTCGGGATGGCCCACGCGGCGGAGCGCTCGATGTCGCGCAGGCGTCGGGCGATGTCGTCGGGAATCGGGGCGGCGTCCGGGCCGACTTTGAGATCTGCCAGGGGTGCCCAGTCGGCCGCGGGAATAATAACACCGGGATTAAGAATGCCGAGAGGGTCGTAGGCGCGCTTCACATCGCGGAACAGCGCCATCACCTCCGGCCCGAAGAAGCGCTCCAATAGCCCCGCACGCAGCCGGCCGTCGCCGTGCTCCCCGGACGGCGTGCCGCCAAGCTGGACGAGGAGTCCGGTGACATCCTCGTACAGGCCCGCGAGCGCCTCCCGCCAGCCGGGGCAGGTGGTGTCGGGCAGGGCGTTGACGTGCACGTGGCCGTCGCCGGCGTGGCCGAAGATGGCGACGGGCACGCCGCGGTGATCCGACGCTCGCCGGATGCCCGCGATGTACTCTGCAAGGCGCTCCAGGGGTACGCAGCCGTCTTCTATCACCTGCAGGGAGCGCTGGGTCACCGGGAGGCGCGCGAGGGCAGGGCTCGCGAGCTTGCGGACCCCCCAGAGCCGCTCCAGCCCCGCGCGGTCCAACGCGGTTTCCACGTGGGTGGTGAGGGGCTTGAGCCCGCGCACGGCGTCGCTCACGACGCCCCGGGCGGCGGCGGCCGTCTCGCGCTCGAACTCGACGAGAAGCAGGCACGCGAGCCCCGAAGGCACCACGCCGCCCGCCTGCTCGACGAAGGAGAGCAAGGTGCGGTCGAGCAGCTCCACCGCGGAGGGATTCAAAGCCACAAGATAGGGAACCACCTCTCCGAGGGCGTCGAGCGACGCGAAGCCCAGGGCGACGCCGGCCTGATCGGGGGGGATCGCGTCGAGCCGCCACTCGACGGCCGTCACGAGGGCAAGGGTGCCCTCGGAGCCGATGAAGAGGTCCAGCTCGTCACCCGACTCGGCGAAGGCATCGAGGGCGTAGCCGCTCGAATTCTTGCGGGTCTGCGGGAAGCGGGAGACGAGGTGTCGCGTGTCGGAGGCCAGGTGCCAGGGCCCTGCTCCTCCTTCCCGTCGCACCGTGCGCGTTGCGCTGTTGGCCGCGACGATGTCGAGTGCCTCCACCCAGCGCCGTACACTGCCAAAGCGGACCGATCGGGGGCCCGCTGCGTTGGTCGCAACCATGCCGCCGCAGGTGGCGACAGCGCCGGACGAGGGGTCCGGGGGGAGGCGCAGGCCGTAGGGCCGAGCGGTGTCGGTCACCTGGGCCCACGTCGCCGAGGCGCCCGCCCGGGCGATGCGCCGGGCGGGATCGACCGCGACTCCGCCGAACCCCTGGCTCAGATCCGCGATCACCCCGCGCCCCACGTTGCCGCCCGGCATCCCGCTGCCCGCCCCCCGCGGGATCAGGGTGGTCTTCGTCTCCGCCGCCCAGCGGACCAGCACCTGGAGCTCGGCGACGGACTTCGGCACCGCGACCGCCTGGGGAATCGTCCGGTAGATCCCGGCGCCCTCGGCGTAGGCCGCACGGGCGCGGGAGTCGGTGAGGAGCGTTGGGGCCTGGGAAGTCAGCCGCGGAATCACGGACTGCGGACCCCCGTCGCCCTTTCCTCGATCTTACCAATCACCTTCCTGGCGAATGCAGCCCCAGGATGGTCCGACGCCACGCTCCGCTCGTTCGCTCGGCCGACCGCCATCCCCAGTCGATGCGGCTGGTAGAGCACGAACACGGCGACCCGCGAGCCGCGCCCCAGGGTGTCGGGCTGGACTGTGATCCGGATCCGCACCAGCCGCTCCTCCTGCGGGTAGCGCTCGGACTGCCACTCGTGGCGCGACAGGTCGAAGTAGGGCGTTTCGATGACCCCATTCTCCTCGTCGAGCCGCTGGATTTCGAGCGGCAGGTCGCTGAGCGCGCCGACGGTGGCGTGGAAAGTGACCTGGACCGAGGCGTTGATGAGCGCCTTCGCGGATGTGGGGATCGTCCGTCCGCCCGACGGCGACGCAGTGGTGGAGGGCCGCGCGGCGGCGCAGCCCAGCGCGGCGAGGGCGAGCAGAAGGGACGGACTCGTTGACCTCATGGAACAGCTCCGAATCGGTCGCCGAGCGCCGTGAGCAGCCGCTCGGCCAGGCGGTACCCGTCGTGCCCCTTGGGCACCGGCAGCTCCAGGTCTCGCTCCGTGCGGGAAGGATCCTGCGCGGGCCGGTATACCGCTTCGACAAAGATCCGGGTGGTGCCCGGGGCCGCGGGGTTGGCCCAGCAGCGCAGCTTGACACCGCTGTGCCAGTCAGTCTCCAGGTAGCCGTCCCTGGGGCTCGCCAGCGCGATCTGCACGCCGTCTCCGGCGAGCCACGCGTTCGCCTCGGCGGTGACCTGCTCCGGAGATCCTCGCACGACGATCACCTGCGCCTGGGGGAACGGCGCGAATGCGGGACGGGTGGTGGCGGGGGTGCAGGCGACGAAAAGCAGGGCGGCGAGGATCGGCGGATAGACAGATCGAACGATGTCGTGCCTCCGGCGCACTAACCGCCTATCCGGCAAACCGCCCACCCGTCGCATTTCAGTGCCCATGCGGGGGTGCCCCCGGGGCATCGACGTGGGCCGGGTTGGTCGAGTCGGCGGCCGTCTGTTCATGCTCGGTCTCCGCTGGCTCGTGCTCATGACCGCCTTGGCGGTCCCGGAGCTCGGCCTCCATGGCGGCGGAGGTCACCCCCGCACCGTGATCAAACACGAGCTGGCCGCCCAACATGGCGACCCGGATCAGCAGCGCCACGCCGATCACGCTCAGCGCGCGCTGGCCCCACTCCTCGGCCGAGGACAGCTGGCCCCGGCGCCACAGCTTCCAGGCGAGCACGAGGGTGAAGGCGATCATCATGTAGAGCGCGAAATCCTCGTGCGCCTCCATCACGTCGTGAATGGCGTCGCCGTGCTCGATGGCATCTTCCGCCATCCGCCCGGCGAGGTAGGCGCCCCAGCCGCCGACGACGCCGGCCCATAGGGTCCAGAGCCCGGCCGCGCGGATCGTGTCTCGCTTCAGGAGCCAGCCGGCCAGGTCGAAGAGGACTGCGACCAGCAGCAGCGCCGCCGGGAGGTCGTTCAACGCTGCGTGAAGACGAGGCCAGTCGTATCCGAACATGGGTGTCGCTGCTCCGGGTGTGAGGGGTGGTTACAGGCCCAGGCTCGAGACCGCAGGCGGGTTCACCGAGTAGTCGTAGAACCCCTTCCCGCTCTTCTTCCCGGACATCCCCGCCAGCACCATCCGCTTGAGCAATGGCGGGGGCGCGTACTTCTGGTCTTTGTACTCCGCAAACATGATCTCGGCGATCCTGTAGGTCGTGTCGAGCCCCACGAAGTCCAGCAGGGTGAGGGGGCCCATCGGGTACCCGCACCCCAACTGCATCGCCTTGTCGATGTCCGGCACGCTCGCTACGCCGTGCTCGAGGGCCCGGATTGCATCGAGCAGGTAGGGGACCAGCAGCAGGTTCACGATGAAGCCGGAATTGTCCTTGGCGGCGACGGGCTCCTTGCCGAGCGACTTCGCGAAGGCGTACGCGCGCGAAAAGGTCTCCCCCGAGGTCGTCACCGTCTTCACGACCTCCACCAGTTGCATCAGAGGGACCGGATTGAAGAAGTGCAGCCCCACGAATCGGTCGGGACGCCTCGTGGCGGCCGCCATGGCGGCGATGGTGAGGCTCGAGGTATTTGAGGCGAAGATCGTCCCTGGGCCGCACCGGGCATCCAGCTCCTTCCACAGGGCGTTCTTGACCTCCAGGTCCTCGGTGACCGCCTCGATCACGATGTCGCACGGCTTCAAGTCGGCGGTCGTCGTCGTGAAGTTGAGTCGCTTGAGCGCGGCCTCTCGGTCGACGGGCTGCAGCTTGCCTTTCTCGACGAACTTGGCGAGCGACTGCCCGATGCCCGCCTTCGCCCGGTCGAGAATCGGCTGGGCCACGTCGCGCACCAGCGTCTCATACCCCGCCGCGGCGGCCACCTGGGCGATCCCGCTCCCCATGAGCCCGCAGCCGAGCACCCCGACTCTCTTGATCTCGCTCAATTGTGCCTCGCTAGACTTGGAAGGTCTTCCGGATTTCCTCGGCGATGCGCACGAAGGCGCTCGCCCGCGGGCCGGGGAGCGCGTGCTCCGGCCGGATCTCGCCGTGCTCCAGGCGGTCGAGCACCTGCTCGAGCGCCACCTGGGTGCGTTCGTTCTCGGCGCGATGGTGCCGCACCACCGCGACGGCAGCCGGACCAAGCACGACGACCGGCAGGACACCCAGCAACCCAAGCCCGCCGCTGAGCGCCGGCCCGACAAGCGTACTGAGCCCGACGCTTCCCAGCACGCCGAACGTGAACAGCAGCGCACCACTCTGGACTCGCCCGGCCCGCTGGTTTCGGATGTCGGCCGAGAGCCGCGCGTGGCAGAAGCCAGGCTCGAGCGGGGTCACTTGGCTTGCGACTTGCGTCGCGCGCGCGAGGGCGTATCGCCGGCCACCGCCGAGCGCCCGCTGGATCGAGGCGAAGGCGCCGACTTTCGGCTCCCAGGTCGTGTGGTCGGAGAACCGGCGCTTCACCTGCAGAAGTTCTTCGTCTCCCATCCACCGGGCGAGCGCGCGTTCCACGGCGGCCCCGTCCCCCGGGACCACCCGCTGCGCTGAAAGCGTGCGTGGCCCCGCGAGCCACGCCCAGAACCCGCGCTCCGTCTCGACTGCCGAGCGCGTCTGCTCCTCGAGCATGGCCTGCTGGAGATAGCGGGCCGGAATCCCGACGTCCTTGCCGAGGGCGAGCAGCTCGTCCTTGGTGAGTCCCTCACCGATGTCCCGCTCGCCGGCCTGCAGCTCGGCGGCGCGCTGGATGATGCGCTCGAGCGCATCCCGGCTGATCAGTTCGCCCCCGCCCGGCATCGCCGTCTCAGGCCTTCAACATGCTCCGGCTGGGCGGGGCGGGGACGGGGTCTCCCGCGGTCTTTTCGGGAAGGGCGGGCGGGGCAGACGCCGGCGACACGGCGGCTGCTGGCGCTTCAGTCCGTCTCCCGACGATGTCTGCGAATCCCTTGAACAGGTCGATCGGGATCGGGAAGAAGGTGGTGGAATTGTTCTCCGAGGCGATCTCGTTCACCGTCTGAAGGTAGCGCAGCTGGATCGCCGCCGGCTCCGTGCCGATGATGTGCGCCGCCTGGGCTAGCTTTTCGGACGCCTGCAGCTCGCCCTCGGCGTTGATCACCTTGGCGCGCCGCTCGCGCTCCGC
>JACOVF010000012.1 GCA_016177465.1 Gemmatimonadota bacterium | reverse complement strand
CGCCCGCGATGCCGCCGCCGGGGTGCGTGCCTGCTCCGCACAGATACAGCCCGGGGATGGGGGTGCGGTACCGGCTCCAGCCGGGAACCGGCCGCATGAAGAGGATCTGGTCCAGCGTCAACTCGCCGTGGTAGCGGTGGCCCTCGGTGCAGCCGAAGCGATCCTCCAGATCCTTCGGGGTGAGGACCTCCTGGCCGGTCACCGCCTGGCGCACGGCCGGTACGTGCCGGGCGAGAAGCTCGACCACCGTCTCGCCCAGCGCCCGGCGGCGGGCGTCGTCCCAGGCGCCGTCGGCGAGCGTGTGCGGAACGTACTGCACGTGCACCGCCACCCGGTGGTCTTCGGCCCGGGCCTCGAGCCACGGGTGCGCCGAGACCCGGCCGTACTTGGCGTCGTCGTAGGCGCGCTCGAGGTACTCGAGCGACGGCGCGATGGCGAGGGTCGAGAACTCCGGCGCCCGGTCGAGTGTGAGCCTCACACGCGCCGCCACCCCGCGGCACTTGATGTTCCGCACCGCCCGCACGAACTCCGGGTCGAGCCAGCCGGGCTCGACCAGGTCGAGGAGAGTGCACCGCGGATCGGCGCTCGAGACGACGAGCTGTGCCGCGATCTCCTCCCCGCTCGCCAGCACCACGCCGGTCGCACGGCCACCATTGACAGCGACTCGGGCGACCTCGGCCCCGCGGCGCAGCTCTACGCCGGGCAGTCCGGTCAGCACCTGGCTGATGTTGGAGAGCGGCGGGCGGAACACGCCGGCCGGACTCCCCACGTGATGGTGCAGCAAGGAGAACGCCGTCCCGCCCGAGCGCGGCCCCTGGCGCAGGTGCATCACGCCGCCCACGCCGAGGACGGCCTTGAGGGCGTCGGCCTCGAACCATTCGTCGAGCAGCTCGGCCACCGACATCGGCAGGATGCGCAGCAGGTCGATCATGCCTTGCCGGCCCAGGCGGCGCACACGCAGGCCGAGACGGCCGAGGCGCAGCAGCTCGCTCAGCTCGCGCGTCTCCACGTCCGGCGCCGGCGCGGTGTATAACGCCTCGAGCACGGCCGCGAGCCGCCGCATCCGCTCACAAAACGCCGGCCACTTCGACGCATCGGCGGGACTGAGCCGGCGGATCGCCTCGACGGACTTCCTCATGTCCTGCGACAGCTCGAGCCGGCCGCCGTCCGGCAACGCGACGACGATCCACGGGTCCGGGCGGTACACCTGGAGCCCATGCCGCTCCAGCGCGAGGTCCCGGACGACCTGCGGCGGGATCCATCCAACGTCGGGGCCGCTGTCGGCGGAGCGGTCGGCGTCGGGGCGCCGCTCGAGCACCAGGACCCGCCGTCCGGCACGCGCCAGGGTGTGGGCGGCGACGAGGCCGTTGGCGCCCGCGCCGATGACGATCGCGCGACCGTCAGGGAGTCCTTTCGGGTCGCGCGTCATACGCCGTCCTCGAGCACGGCGAGCGCCGCGAGGCGTCCGGACGCGCCCATGATCCCGCCGCCCGGGTGCGTCCCCGAGCCGCACTGGTAAAACCCGCGCACGGGAGTGCGGTACTTGGCCCAGGAGGGCGCCGGCCGCAGGAAGAACAGCTGGTGTAGCGCCAGCTCGCCCTGGAAGATGTTCCCTTCGGAGAGGCCCGTGATGCGCTCGATGTCCGCCGGCGTCAGCACCTGGCGGTGCAGGATGCACGACCGGATGTTCGGCGCGAACTGCGCGATGGTGTCGATCACCGCGTCGCCGAACGCCTCCCGTTTCGCGTCGGTCCAGCCGCCGTTCAAGTTGTAGGGCGCGTACTGCACGAAGATCGACATCACGTGCTTGCCCGGCGGGGCCATCCCGGGGTCGATCAGCGAGGGGATGACGACGTCCATGTACGGCTGGCGGGAGAACTCGCCGTACTTGGCGTCGTCATAGGCGCGCTCGACGTACTCAAGGTTCGGGCTGATGGAGACCGCGCCGCGCAGGTGCGGCCCGTTCCCCGGCATACAGGTGAAGTTGGGCAGGGCGCCAAGCGCCAGGTTCACCTTTCCGGACGAGCCCCGGAACTTGAAGCGCTTGATGTCGTCCACGAACTCGCCGGGGAGCTCGTTCGGCTCGACCAGCTGGAGAAAGGTACGCCGCGGGTCGAGTCCCGAGACGACGACGCGAGCCCGGATCTCCTCCCCGTTCTCCAGGGCGACGCCCGTGGCGCGTCCGCCCTTCACGAGCACGCGCGCGACGGGGGCGTCGGTGTGGATCTCCGCGCCGAAGTTCCGCGCGGCGGAGGCGATCGCCTCGCTCACCGAGCCCGTGCCGCCCTTGGCGAAGCCCCAGGCGCGGAACACGCCGTCGATCTCGCCCATGTAGTGATGGAGCAGCACGTAGGCGGTGCCCGGCGAGCGGGGCCCGAGGAAGGTGCCGATGATCCCGCTGGCCGACTTGGTCGCCTTCAGGACGTCGGTCTCGAACCACTCGTCCAGGAAGTCCGCCGAGCTCATCGTCATCAGCTTGAAGAGCGCGTGGAACTGCTCGGCGCCGAGGCCGCGGAAGTGCTTCCCCAGGCGCAACAGGCCGAGCAGGTCGCGCGGGCTGAGTGACGTCGGATCCGGGGGCACCATGCTGATGATCGGCTTCACGGCGCGCGCCATGTGATGCATCAGCCGGCCGTACTCGTCGTAGGCCTCGGCGTCGCGCGGGGAATGGCGGACCAGCTCGCGCCGGGTCGCGTCGTGATCGGCCCAAGCGGCGAGGTAGTCGCCGTTGAGCATCGGCGTGACCGTGCTCTCGAGCGGCAGGATGTGCAGCCCGTGGCCCGGCAGGTCCAGGTCGCGGATGATTTCCGGCCGCAGCAGGCTCACGACGTAGGAGAACATCGAGAACTTGAAGCCGGGGAAGACTTCCTCGGTGACTGCGGCGCCGCCGACGCGGGGGCGTCGCTCGAGCACGAGCACCCGCTTCCCCGCGCGGGCGAGGTAGGCCGCGTTGACGAGGCCGTTGTGGCCGCCGCCGATGACGATGGCGTCGTAACGAGTGGCCTTCTTCAGCACTAGGCGCGCTTCCTCTCGGGATTGAAGAAGGGGGTCTTGGCCACGCGCGCGGCCGCCTGCTTGCGGCGGTGCTCTACGGTGACCTCCATGGCCAGCGGGGTGCCCGGCCGAGCGACCTCAGAGCGGACGTGCGCCAGGGCGATGTACTTCTTGAGGAGCGGGGACCAGCAGCCGCTCGTGGCGTAGCCGACCTGCTCGCCGCCGGAGTAGACCGGGACGCTGGTGCGCCAGGCGACGGTGGGGAGCCGCGGCGGCAAGCCGACCGCGGCGTAGAGCCGCTCGAGCGAATCCCACTCCACCTCGAGCCCCACGAACTGCCAGGCGGCGCCGCGGCGGGCTTCTTCCTCGAGGGCGGCCTTCCCGACGAACCAGGCCTTGTCCAGGCTCACCGCCCACCCGAGGTTCAGCTCGAAGGGGGAGGATTTTTGGCTCTCGATCAGGGCGCGGTGGGCCGAGATGTAGTCCACCTCGAGCAGCATCAGTCCGGCCTCGAGGCGGGCCACGTCGAGGGCGAGGATGCCGCACGGGGTGATGCCGTACGGCGTCCCGGCCTCGATCAGGACGTCCCACAGCGGCAGCGCGTTCGGTGCGTCCACCCAGATCTCGTAGCCCAGGTCGCCGGTGTAGCCGGTGCGCGAGATCGTGACCGGGATACCCCGAATCGTGGCGGGGGTGAGCCGAAAGTACTTGAGGGCGGTGAGGTCCGCGTCGGTCAGCTGCTGGAGGATGACGCGCGCATTCGGGCCCTGGAGGGCGAGGGCGGCGGTGGATTCGGAGACGTCCTCGATCGTGACGTTCAGGCCGGTGGCGTTCAAGTGCAGCCAGCGGATGTTCGGGTCCGCGGCGGTCATACGGAACGTCTGCTCGCCAAGGCGCGAGATCGTGCCGTCGTCGATCACCTTGCCCGCGGCGTCGCACCAGGCGGTGTAGAGCACCTGGCCGACCTTGGATTTACCGACGTTACGGATGACGACGCGGTCGAGCAGACGCTCCGCGTCCGGCCCCGTGATCAGGTACTTGTAGAGCGGCGACACGTCGAGCAGGGCCGCGGAGCTGCGGATGGCGTGGTATTCGCGGTCGTGGAGCAGCTCGTAGGAGCTCGCGACCACGTAGCCGGCCCAGCGGCGCCAGGCCTGGCCTTCCATCAGGGGCGCCGTGCGCGGGTAAAACGGCGTGTGTTTCAGCATGGACGGCGCCTCATCGAGAGCCCCCTGCCCGATAGCCGAGGGTGGCGGACGCTCGCGCGGCCGCCGCCGTCACCCGCCGTCCGAGCGCGGCGATCCGGGCCGCTGGGAACCGCAGGCTCGGCCCGCCGACGCTGACGGCGGCGAGGGCGCGGCCGTCCGAGTCGCGCACCGCGGCGCCGACGGCGACGTAGCCACGCTCCAACTCCTCGAGCGCCACGGCGTAGCCATGCCGCCGCGCGCGGGCGAGGTCGCGCGCCAGGGCCCGGGGCGACGTGAGCGTGCGGTCGGTACAGCGGGTGAGCCGGGTGCCCAGGATCGCCTTGCGCTCGGCGTCGGGGAGGGCGGCGAGGACCGCCTTGCCGGTGGACGTGGCGTGGGCGGGCCAGCGGGTGCCGAGCGACGGGGTGGCGCCGATCAGCGCGCGGCCCAGCACTTCGTCGAGGATGAGCATCTCGCCGCCGGCGAGCACCTCGAGGGTGGCGGTCTCCCCGGTTTCGGCAGCCAGACTCTCGAGCTCGGCCCGGCACACGGCGCGGAGGTCGGTGGCGCGGGCGGCGCGGGCGCCGAGCGCGATCGCCTCGGGCCCGAGCCGATACCGCTCGCCCGAGGGGTCGCGGGCCACTATCCCCTCGCGCTCCAGGGCGGAAAGGAGGCGGTGGGCAGTCGCCTTGTGCAGGCGCGCGGCGCGGGCCAGGTCCGAGAGCCGCCACTCCGGGCGCGCATCACTGAACGCCTTGAGCAGGCTCACCGCCCGCGTGACCGCCTGGGTGCCGGGGTACCCCGGGGCAGCAACCATTAGAATTTGAGATGATGTCTCATTATGTGAGACACAAAGAAACTCCCGGAGTCTGGCCGCGTCAAGGGGCGGGGCTGGACCGGCGTTGCGCCGTTCGTGGAGGGACTGGTGCCTTCAACGGTCGCTGGTACCTGTGTTACGGAACCGCCGACCCCCGGGTCGCCGTCGCTTCTCGCGACCGTCAGCCCTTGATCGTCTTCGAGGCCTCGTCCCAGGACACGGCGCCCCTGCGGAAGTACGACTCGTTCGCCATGTGGCAGGCCAGCGCCGCGTGGTGGCCGAACACCGCATCCTCGACGACGGGGTTCCGCGTGCGGACGGCCTCGAAGAACGTCCACAGATGGGGCCTGACGTCGTCGTAGTCGGGCCCGCTGATGGCGGTCGTCTCGAGCAGTGGCGCCTCGCCCGGCTTCGGGTCGTTCTCCTGGTGCCATTTCGCGACGTACGCCTCCCGCATCGCCCGGGGGAAGCTACCGGCGTAATAGCTGGGGGACGAGTCCTTCCCGGTCTGGGGCGTGTAGCTCAGGCTAGATCCGGTCACTTCCAGAACGCCCTTCGATCCCTGGAAGCGGTAGGTCTCCGGCATCGCCGTGCCGAGATTGAGCCGCATGCATACCGGCAGCTCGCCATAGTAGTAGATCACGGCGTGCACGTCGGGCATGTTGCGGCCGTCCTTCCAGCGCCGGATGCCGCCCACCGACGAGGCTTGCGTCGGCGGCTGATGCAGGCCCAGCATGAACATCATGCCACTGACGAGGTGCACCAGCAGATCACCGGCCACCCCGGTGCCGTATTCCTTCCAGCAGCGCCAGCGCGCAAACACATTGGGATCGAAGGGTCGTTTGGGGGCACTGCCCAGCCAGGTGTCCCAGTCCAGATTCCGGGGGGAGAGATCCGGCGGGGGCGGATACTGCCACGCGCCCGTCGGATCGTTGCGTCCGAGCCATCCTTCGACGAACGTCAGGTCACCAAGCGTTCCCTGTGCAATCAGCTCTCTCGCCTTGGCACAGATCTGCGAGGTAACGCGCTGCGAGCCAATCTGCACGATGCGACCGGTCTTCTTGGCCGCGTCCACCATGGCCACGCCATCGGCGGCACTGTGCGACATCGGCTTCTCGCAGTAGACGTCCTTGCCCGCGTTCACGGCGTCCACGACCACCTGCTTGTGCCAGTGATCGGGCACCGCGGCCACGATGCAGTCGATGTCCTTGTCGTCCAATAGGGCTTGATAGCGGCGCGTGACAGGCAGGTCCGCGCGAACGATCTCCCGCGCCAGCAGGTGTCGGCCGTCGTAGAGATCACAGGCGGCGGCACATTCGACGCCCGGCAGCCGGATAGACTCGGACAGCAGCCAGGACCCCTGCATGCCGACGCCGATGATGCCGAAGCGGACGCGGTCACTGGCGGAGACGGCCTGAGGAGAGGGTATCGGGTCGGGCGACAACCGCACGATCGTCTTCGCGGCGAGCGACGCGCCGGCGGCCGCCGCGCCCATGCCGACGAATTCGCGGCGCGACCATTTGTGCGTCTTCACGGTGTCCCCCATGTCACGCGAGTTGACCAGCAACCGCACCGGTCATCAGAACTCCAGCTTGCTGAGAAACTCGTAATTCCGACGCGCGCTTCCGAGGGCGTCTTCGGCCCCCTCCTGCTCGACGTAGCAAGGCTTGCGGTCGATGTCTGGAACCGCCGCCAGCAGGCGCCGGAAATCGAGCATTCCCGTACCCAGCTCGGTGTCCCGCGACCGATCGGCCACGACGTCCTTGAGATGGAAGCTCCAGTAGCGGTCGCGGTACCGCTCGAGATAGACGAGCGGGTCGCCGCCCCCCATGGCCAGGTTGCCGACGTCGAGCTGGTGGCGGACCACGCTCGGGTCGGTTCGCTCGAGGAACAGGTCGTATGGCACCCTGCCGTCGATCGGAGTCAGGTGATCGGGCTCGTTGTGGAAGGCGAGCCAGATGCCGGCGCGCTGAGCAGCGGCGCCGGCGGCGTTGAAGCGGTCGGCCCACTCCCGCCAGTCGTCGAGCGAGCGCTGAGTGTCCGGCGTGAAGCTCGGCACGATCAAGTATTCGTGGCCGAGTCGCTGCGCGATAGCGAGGCTCCGCTCCCAGCCGACGAGCAGGACGGTCGGCGAGACGTGGGCCGAAGGGGCGCGCATTCCTTCTCGATCAAGGGCGGCCCGTACCTGCTCGGTCGTGCGACCGAAGTTGCCCCAGGACCAGAGCAGCTCGACGTCGCGGTAGCCGATGTCACGCACCGCGGCGAGAGTCCGCTCGGGGTCCCGCTGCATCGCGTGCCGCACCGAGTAGAGCTCGAGCCCGATACGGGTGAGGCCAGGCCGGGTCATGCGAAGGGGCGCCAACGGTCCGCTCGCGAGCGAGGCTCCGAGGGCCTGGACGAACGTTCGCCGTTGCACGCCCTTAAAGTGTGATGAGATCCGGGGGGCGACAAGGCTGTGTGAGCCCCCCCCTCCGGACGCCGCCAGCCCGGGCGCCGCGTGACAAGCGCTTGGAGCTGGCGGGCGCGGCCGAGTAAGGTAGAATCGTGTTGATGCCTGCCGGACTGCCTCGCCTTCTGCTCCTATGGAGCGTAGTCGTCCCGAGCAGTGTTCTCGGGCAATCCGCCGGTACCATCCGCAGTTCACTCCGAACAGTGGAGATTCAATCCGGACGCGTCGAAACGGTGTATAGCGAGGATCGGCACTTCGAGGCGCCGAACTGGTCGCCTGATGGGCATTTCTTTGTCGTGAACAGCAAGGGTCGGCTGTATCGCCTACCGGCTCGCGGTGACCAGCGCCTTGAGGAGATTCCAACCGGATTCGCCACCCGACTAAACAACGATCACGGTATCTCACCGGATGGCAGGTACCTCGTCCTGAGTCATCACGCCGACGAGCACATTACGGACCCGGAGCAGGACTGGCTCGCGTCCAGCATCTACATCCTCCCGATCGTCGGCAGCCCGACACCAGTGAAGGTCACGGCGCAGGCCCCGAGTTTCTGGCATGGATGGTCTCCTGACGGAACGACGCTCGCGTTTGTGGGGCGCCGAGAGGGCGAGTGGGACATCTATAGCATCCCGGTGGCCGGTGGACAGGAGCGACGTCTGACGACCTGCCGTGGCCTTGATGACGGCCCCGACTATGCACCCGACGGAGCGTTCATCTACTACAACTCATTCTGTAGTGGGAAGATGGAGATCTGGCGCATGCGCTCGGACGGCAGTCGGGCCGAGCAGCTCACTCACGACGCTCACTCCAACTGGTTCCCGCACCCGTCGCCCGACGGGCGCTGGGTGGTGTTCCTCGCGTACCTCGAAGACCAAGGCGAGGACCATCCATTCGGCAAGCAGGTGAAGCTTCGTCTCATGGACTTGCGCGACGGTTCAGTGCGCGATCTGACGCCGCCGTTCCTGGGCGGTCAGGGCACCATCAACGTTCCGTCATGGTCGCCTGATAGTCGCCGGGTGGCCTTCGTGGCGTTCGAGAAACGGTAGGAGAGCGGTACCGCCAATGCCCCTGGCGACCCAGCGAGTCGGCGTTGGATGAAGGCGTTGGGGGAAGACACCGCCCATGTAGCGGGGCGGCCTCCGAGGGGCTGGCGCATCCCCGTTCCACGACTGCACCTTACCTGGTGGCGGCGGCGCGCGCCGCCGCCGTACCAAGGAGAGCGCCATGGCCACGTGCGAGGTGTGCGGGAATGACTACTACTTGTCGTTTGAGGTCATCACCGCGGGCGCGCACCACGTCTTCGACAGCTTCGAGTGCGCGATTCAGAAGCTCGCGCCCATCTGCGATCATTGCGGGTGCAAGATCCTTGGGCACGGAGTCGAGGCGAAGGGCAAGTTCTACTGTTGTGCGCACTGCGCCCGCGTCGAGGGCGTGACGGCAGCCGTGGACCACGTGTGAGCGGCGGGGGGCTACGCCTTCGTGAACCGCATTGCCGACGGCTTGGGCGTCGAGCTCGAGGCGCGCTTCGCGTCCTCCCTGCCTACTCCTTGATCGCCTTTGCATAGGCCAGCTGCACCGCCTCCTCCGGATCGCCATCCGAGGCGAGCACGCACACGACGTCCCCCTCCTGCCAGAAGACGAGGGTGAGCCCCGCGGTCCGGTAGATCCGGAACTGGATCCCGTCGTGCTCACGCCTCTCGGCCCCCGCCGGGAGCTCGGTTATCCGACCCTCGTACATCTGGCACACCACGCGCCGCCCGCCCGCGTCCTCATACGCGAACAGCGCGCTCCGCCGCCCCGCGAGGCGGTGGGCCCCGCCGCCGGCGAGCCGGTACCCCATCATGCCGAAATCAAAGACGCGCACCGGGAACCGGAGCGTGCTGCGGGCGATGAGCCGCTCGAGCGCTCGCGGGTCGCCGGTCTCGAGTTGCAGCGGCAGGTCCGCGGCGCGGTATCGGGCAAGCTCCTCCGCGGCCGCGGCGACGACGTCCGGGGCACCGCCCCGCGTGACGAGCACGACGAGGACGGCCGCCGCGGCGAGCGCCAGCCCGATGACCCAGGCGGGGCGTCTCCGTCGGGCGGCGCGATCCGCGCCGTCGAGCGCGGCCGCCACCCCGGCCGCCACTGCCGCCGGAACGTCCCGCTCCGGCAACCCCTTCCGCACGGCCGCCGTCACCCAGCGGAGCGCTGCCAGCTCCCGCCGGCAGCGCGCGCAGACGGCGAGATGGGCCTCGACCTGCGCGCGCCGCTCGGCCTCCAGCCTGCCGTCCAGCAGCTGCTGGAGCTCGTCGCCCGGGTGGTTTCCGGTCGTCAGCACTAGTTCACCGGCCTCAGGTAGCCCGCCTCCCGGGCGTACTCCTGGAGTGAGGCGAACAGCAGCCGCCGCCCGCGGAACAGGCGCGAGCGGAGCGTCCCCACCGGGCAGCGGAGCACGGCCGCGGCCTCCTCGTACGACAGCTCCTGCACGTCCACGAACAGCACGGCCGCCCGAAACGCCTCGGGCAACGCCCGGAGCGCTGCTTCGACTTCGGGCGGCCAGCGCTCGCCCCAGGCTTCTGTCTTGCCCGCCTCCTCGTCCGCGCCTGGCGCTACCTCGACGAACCGTTGAAAGCGCTCTTCCAGCTCGTCCGGCGGGATCGGGCCGGCCTCGCGTCGTGCCCGCTTCCAGCGGTTGACGAACACCGAGTACAGGATCGTGAACAGCCAGGCTTTGCCGTTCGTTCCGGGACGGAAGTTCTCAAAGGTCCGATAGGCGCGCAGGAAGGTCTCCTGCACGAGGTCCGCCGCGTCCTCGGACGCTCGCGTGAGCCGCAAGGCGGTGTTGTACAGGACGCCCATAAGCGGGAGCGCGAGCGCCTCGAACCGGGCTCGCTTGTCTTCGGGATCGCCGTGCGGCATGCCGGCCTGTGGCTCGGGAATTTTTCCGGGGCCTGCCCTGTTGACGTGAGGTACGTCCCCAGCGCCCGCCCCCGATTTCGGGAGGTGTAGCGCCCGTACCACATCGACAGGAGGCTCACCATGAACCGCATCGCGAAGGTCACCTGGGCAGTGGGGTTCGGCGCGGCCGCCGCCGCGCTCGCCGGTTGTGCGCCGGACTCGCCCGTCCAGCCCGAGGGACCGGCGTTTGCCACCGCAAGCGCGACCCGCCCGCCGTTCGTGTTTCCGGCGGGGTGTTGCTTCTACGAGGGTCGCGTCGTGCGGACGGTCGTGCCGCCGGCGGCCGCGCCGCAGACGGGCACCGACAACTTCTACGGGTTCCCGGCGGGCGCAGCCGCGGGGCAGAAGGGCGTGGTCGGGGTCGCGCCCGGGGACCGGGACTATCAGGGGGGGCATTGGGCGTTCCACGCGGTCACGTGGAATGTGACTCCCTATCTGCTCACGTCCGAGGCGTCCGTCCTTGCGGCGGCGGCAGCCGGCGACGTGGCGATCGCCCGCCTCCCCGACAACGATTTCAAGTGCCCCATCCAGCCGTAAGTCGCCGCTGAGCCGAACGAGAACCCGGCCGGCGCCCTGACGTTTGTGCGGCGGCCGGGTTCGACGGCTACCGGCGCGTCATTTCTCTCATCCGCTCCGAGAACACGCCCTCGCGGGGTGTCGCGCGCAAGCTCGGCATGGTTCCCGAACGTCCGACCCGCTTCGCCGATCTCGACCACTGGGTGTTCGCGCTGGCGTTGCGCGGCACGCACCGAGAAAAGCACCCGTGATCTGGAAGCTCAAGGGGAGGCGGCGGGCGAAGGGGGGCTGATCAGCCGTGGCGCCGGCAACGGGGTCGCCAACGGTCGTCCCCTCCGGAACAGGTGGCGGAGGTGCGGTTTCACGCCGGCGCCGCCGACATCCGGCAGCGCCTGACAGCCGAGCAGATAGCGGCTGAAGTGATCGATGATGGTGAGCGGGTAGCAGTAGACCCCATTGCGGGTGCGGAACTGGCCCTTGAAGTCGATGGTCCAGATCTGATTGGGCCCAGTGGTGTGCGAGGATGTCGAAGATGGTGCTGCGCGCGGGCCAGGCCCGCTTGGGGTCGCGGGTCCGGAGGCGCTTCAAGATCTTGCGGGCGCCCCACCCGAAGCGGGTGTGCTCTTCGAGGATCAGCGCGACGACGTCGGCGGGCGTCTGGTGCGGACAGGAGCGTGGGGCGCGGCTGTGGTCGTACAGCCCCCGCGGGCCGCTCTGCCGGTAGCGGTGGAGCCACCTGTAGCCGGTGTTCCGGCTGATGCCGTAGCGCAGGCAGAGCTCCGTCATGGTCCACTGGCCACTGTCGAGGTCCTGGGCGAAATGGTGGCGTTCGAGCACGGGATTCGTCTCCTGCCAGGGCATCACTCCTCCTCCCAAAGGGGTCAGGAAAAGTGTCACCCATGTGCCCGGACATCTGTCACCTATGTAGCCGGGTTGTACCCCGG
>JACOVF010000153.1 GCA_016177465.1 Gemmatimonadota bacterium | reverse complement strand
GGAAGTCCAGGTATCTTGCGGATTTTCGGGGGATACCCCATAATAGTGCCGGAATTCCGGGGGTTTTCGGGCGCCCCCCCGCGATAGGGGCGGAATTTAAAGACTTTTTTCAACCTGTTACACAAGGAGACGACCGTGAACAAAGCCGAGCTCACCGCGGCGCTGGCCATGCGGACGAAGATGTCCAAGGCCGATGCCGGCCGGACGATCGAAGCGCTCTTCGATGAGAAGGGCATCATCGCCGGCGAACTGAAAAAGGGTGCGAAGGTGCAGATCACGGGCTTCGGTAATTTCGAAGCGCGCAAGCGTGCCGCGCGCCAGGGCCGCAACCCGAAGACCGGTGAAGCGATCACGATCAAGGCGTCGATCGCGCCGGCGTTCCGGGCGGGCAAGCAGTTGAAGCAGGCGGTGAACAAGAAATAGGTCGAGCGACGCGACGCTGGATGCTGCTTACGGGCCGCCCCGCTGGGCGGCCCGTCGGCGTTTGGGGGGAGTTTAGATCACGCCGTCAGCGCGCAGGCGCGCGATCGTGGCCGCATCCATCCCGAGCCGCTTGTGCAGGATCTCGTCGGTGTGCTGGCCGAGCGTGGGTGGCGCCGCGTCGTCCCGCGCCGGCGTCTCCGAGAGCTTGATCGGGCTCGCGACGAGCGGCACCGTGCCTGCGAGCGGGTGCGGCACCTCAACCCGCATTCCGCGGTGCCGCACCTGCGGGTCGGCGAACACCGCGGCGAGGTCGTTGATCGGCGAGCACGGGACTCCGGCCTGCTCCAGCGCGCCGAGCCATTCCACGCTCGGCCGCGCGCTGAGCAGCCGCTCGATGATGGCCACGAGTTCGTCGCGGTGTTCCACCCGCGCGGAGTTCGAGACGAAACGCGCGTCCTCGGCCAGCGCGGGCGCGCCCGCCAGCTCGCAGAACTTGCGGAACTGCGCGTCCGTGCCGACAGCCAGCACGATCGGCCGGTCCGCGGTCGGGAAGACCTGATAGGGGACGATGTTGGCGTGGGCGTTGCCCCAGCGGCGCGGCACAGCGCCCGAGACGAGGTAGTTGAGCGCGATGTTCGCGAGGGCAGCGACCTGGACGTCGAGCAGGGCAAGGTCGATGTGCCGGGTGTCGTCACCCGTGCCGGGCCGCTCGACCTTGATCACCTCGGCGCCCAGGTCAGCCAAGATCTGGCTCGCCCAGGGGCCGGCCAGCACCCGGCTCAGGTCGAGGACGCGGAGGCGGGACAAGGCGCCGGGCATTAGGCCTCGCGGTCGCGCCGCGCCGCCACGCGCCGGCCCCGGATCGCCACCCCCGAGAGGCCGCGGATCGCCGCCTCCGCCGCGTGTGGGGCGATCTCCACCACGCTGAAAGTCTCGCGCACGTCGATCCGCCCGATGTCACCCTTGTCCACCTTCACTTCCTTGATGAGCGCGCCGACGATGTCCTTCGCACCAGCCCGATCCTTCTTGCCGACACTCAGGAACAGCTTCACCCAAGGAGGCGCTATCGGCTGTCGGCTATCGGGGGTCGGTTGGCTGACGGCTGAGGGCTGACGGGTAATGGCCAGCAACGCCGCCGCCACCTCGGCGGGATCGAACCGCTCGAACAGCGGATCGAGCACTGCCAGCTCCGCATCGACGCTGCCCATTTCGAGGAGCTCGGCCACCTGCGTGCGCAGCGCCTCGGTGCGGTCGCGCGCCCGGTCGGCCGCCGTCGGGAGCTTGAGCGGCTGCAGCGGACCAGCGATCGACTTGAGGTAAGGAAGCTGGCAGGCGGAAATGAGCACCACCGGCTCTGCCATCTTCGACAGGGCGGCGAACTGCTCCCGGCTCGGAAGCCGCGGGCAGATCACCGCGTCGAACGTCGCCTCTCGCGGGGCTGTGTCGATCACGACTTCGACGTTGCTCGTGCCGAGCAGCGTGCGCAGTCGGTCGGCGTGGGCCGTGTTCGGAGTCCAGACGAACGCGCGGGCGGGGTTCAGGGCATCGAGGGTGTCACGGAGCGTGCCCAGCCGTCGCTCGGCCGTCACGACGGCGTAGCGCGCGGGCCCGATGGGGGGTAGGGGCCGGGCGTTTTCGCCGATGGGGAGGTTGCCGAAGACCGGCGCGCGGTGCGCCTGGCGCTCGAGGAAATCGCCGAGCAGGCCAGGGTTCCAGCTGAGGATGACGCGGCGCGCGTCGCGGGCTTCGGCGAGCAGGGTGTCGAGCGCGGCGGCGTGCTCGCCCGTCAGAATGGACTCCGGCCAGGCGAGGACGAGGGTCGGGACGGATTCGAGTTTGAGGGCGGCGCGGGCGACGAGAAAGGCCAGGTCCTTCACGTCGCCCGCGAGGACGTCGATCCCGCCTTCCTTGAGAAGCCGGGCGGTCCGGCCGAGGCCGGTGACGGGGTGCAGCCGCCGGTCAGCGGGCGCAGCGGCGACCCAGTCGGTCGCGCTCGCGGCGTCGGCGCAGACGATCACCGCGGCCGGACTGACCCCCGGCGCAAGCCCAGCGTGGATCAGATCCCAAACCATCTCGGCCTGCTCCGGCGCCGGGGGCACGACCAGCACCGCCGCCTTGCCACGCTCCAGCGCTGCTTGCACATCACGCACGTCCGTCACACACGCCTCGGTTTTCAAAGGGCGATAATCCCGGTGGGATGCTAGCTTCCGAGGAGCCAACGCGCAACGGTGGGGAGGCGACCCATGGTTCTCCAAGAGTGCGAAATGCGGAATGGGGAATGCGGAATTGAAGGGCAGGCGCCGTCTCGGACCCTCCCACGTCGATTCCGCATTCCGCACTCCGCCTTCTCCTGCTGGTAGCCTGCATGACGGAGCCAGCGGGTGGTCAACAGCGCCCCCGCGCCCGGGACATGGGGATCGTGGTCGGCATCCTGCCGCCGGGTCCGCTCAACGCCATCACCGACGTGGCTGGCGTCCGCGTCGGACACGTGACCCTCGCCCGAGGCGACTCCATCAACACGGGGGTCACCGCGGTCCTCCCCCACGAGGGCAATCTCTTCCGCGAGAAAGTCCCCGCGGCGGTGGTAGTAGGCAATGGGTTCGGCAAGCTCGCGGGCTCCACGCAGGTGAACGAGTTAGGCGAGCTGGAATCCCCGATCATCCTGACGTGCACCCTTTGCGTTCCCCGCGCCGCCGACGCGGTGCTGACTTACCTCCTGGGCCTCCCGGGAAACGAAGACGTGCGGTCCGCCAACCCGGTGGTGGCGGAGACGAACGACGGGTTCTTGAACGACATCCGGGCCCGGCCGATCGCGGAGGCGGATGTGCTTGAGGCAATCCGCGCCGCGGCGCCGGGGCCCGTGGCGGAGGGTGCGGTCGGCGCGGGACGGGGGACGGTGGCCTTCGGCTGGAAGGGCGGCATCGGGACGGCGAGCCGCCGCCTCCCGGTGCGGTTCGGAGGATGGACGGTGGGTGTGTTGGTCCAGAGCAACTACGGCGGCGTGCTCGCCATCGCGGGCGCTCCGGTCGGGCGCGAGCTCGGACGGTATTATCTCGGGGGCGAGACCGACGACGGCAGCATCATCATCGTCGTCGCCACGGACGCCCCCCTGGACCACCGGCAACTCGAGCGACTCGGTCGGCGCGCACTGGCCGGTCTGGCGAGGACCGGCAGTAGCATGTCGAGCAATTCGGGAGATTATGTGATTGTTTTCTCCACCGTCCGACCGTCCGACGGTCCGACCGCGAGCGCGAGCGAGTCCTTAAGGGTCCGACCGGACAATGCCCTCTCCCCGCTCTTCCAGGCCGCCATCGAAGCGACGGAAGAAGCGATCTACAACTCCCTGTTGCGCGCGGAAACGGTCCGTGGGTATCGTGGCACGGTGCCGGCGCTACCGGTGGATTCGACGGTCACGATCCTCAAACGCTACGGAGCCATCCGCCCATGAGCGACGGGCTGTCGCCCAACCTGCAGCATCTCGAGACGTCGACCACAATCGCCATTTCGGCGGAGGCCAAGCGCCGCAAGGCCGCGGGGGAAGACGTCATCGACCTGGGTGCGGGGGAGCCTGATTTTCCGACGCCCCCGCTCCCCGCCGAGGCCGGGATCAAGGCGATTAGGGACGGACGGACGCACTACCCGGCGAACGAGGGGATCCTCGAGCTGCGCGCCGCCGCGGCGAAGCACCTCTCGCTGCTCTCCGGCGGGCGGCCGGTGAACGCCGATCACATCGTCGTGTCGAGCGGCTCCAAGCAGTCGCTCTTCAACGCCTGCTTCGCGCTGTTCGGGCCCGGGGACGTGGTGGCCATCCCGGCGCCGGCGTGGGTGTCGTACCCGCAGATCGTGCATCTCGCGCGCGGTCGGCCGGTGCTCGTGCCGGGCGAGCTCGAGTGGAGCCTCAAGGTGAGCGTGCGGGACCTCGAGCGCATGCTGCCGGCGCCGAAGGGACTGATCCTCTGCTCCCCGTGCAACCCGACGGGCGGCGTCTACACTCACGCCGAGATCAAGGCGATCGCGCAGTGGGGGCGCGACCGCAAGGTGTGGGTGATCGCGGACGAGATCTACCGCCGGATCCATTACGGCACGGGGCCAGCCCCGTCGTTCCTCGACCTGCCCGACGAGCTGCTTGAGCGTGTGGTGGTGATCTACGGGGTCAGCAAGGCATACGCGATGACCGGATGGCGCATCGGGCTCGGCCTGGCGCCGCCGGCCGTCGCGAAGGCGATGTGTGCGCTCCAGTCTCACACGACGAGCGGGGCCAACCATCCGGCTCAGTACGCTGCGGCGGCGGCCTTCGCCGACGAGCGGGTGGAGGCGGACGTCGCGCGGATGGTCGCCGAGTTCCGGAAACGGCGCGACCTAGTGGTGAACCGCTTCCGCCAGGAGCTGCCGGGTGCGGAGTTCGTCGAGCCGCTAGGGGCGTTCTACTTCTTCTTTCGGGTGGACTCCTTCGGCAAGATCGCCGGCACGGAATTCTGCACGCGGCTCGTGACCCAGAGCGGGGTGGCGTTGGTGCCGGGCGCGGCGTTCGGGGATGACCGGTGGGTCAGGCTCTCCTATGCTGCCGCGACGCCGGATATCGTCCGAGCCCTGGACCGGATTATCGAGTTCGCCAAGAAGTTGGGGGACTAGTATTTCGTGGGCCGGTGACTGAGCACCTCGATCCCGTGCTCCGCCATCAGACAGTCGTCTTCGATTCGCACTCCCAAATGGCCGACTTGGTAGATCCCCGGTTCGATGGTGAAGATCATCCCCGACTCGAGACGTGTCTCGTTGCCTTCGACGAGATACGGGACCTCGTGGCCATCCATCCCCATGCCGTGGCCGAGGCGATGGGTGAAATACTGGCCGTACCCGGCGTCGGTGATGACTTGGCGGGCGGTACGGTCCAGGTCCTCGCACTTGGTGGTGAACGGTCGGCCGAGCTGCAGGGCGGCGGTCTGGGCGTCGTGCACGAGGTTGAAGACTTTCTTGAACTCGTCATCCGGGGCGTCGCCGTACCAGATCGTGCGGGTGATGTCCGAGATGTAGCCGCCGACCCGGCAGCCGGCGTCGATCAGGACGACCGTCTCGCGCGCGAGCGTGCTGCCGCCCGGGCCGCCGTGGGGCAGGGCACTCGAGGGCCCGAATTGCACCAGCCCGCCACCCGCCGTGCCGCCGCGGGTGGCCAGTTCCCGGGCGAGCACGTCGGCCACCTCGCGCTCGGTGGCGTCCGGGGTGAGCTGGGCGAACGTGGCGGCGATGCCGGCCTCGGTGATCGCCACGGCGCGGCGGATCAGGTCCACCTCCTCCGGCGATTTCACGATGCGCAGCCGCTCGACCACCGACGCCCCGTTCGCGAACCGCCAGCCACCGAGCGCGTCATCCAGCCCGAGGAAGGAGCGATAGGATGTGGTGGGCTCGACTGCGGCGACGCCGTTTCGCCGCGGGGGCTTCATCTCGCGGCCCGCCTGGCGCACGAGCTTCCAGGGGTTCTCCTGCTCCGCCCAGCCGCGCACGTCCTGGATCACGCTGTGGCGCCGGACGCGCTCCACCTCGAAGGCGGGACAGACGATCGCCGGAGTGCCGGTGACGGGCGCGAGTAGGAGAATGAGCCGTTCGCTGCGGCCGGGGTTGTGGCCGGTGAAGTACTCGAAGTTGGTGCTCGGCTCGGCGACGAGGAGGTCGAGTTTGCGCGTCGTGAGCTCGGCCTGGAGGCGGGAGAGGCGGTGGGCGAATACCTCCGGTGGAAGGGAGGGCTCCTGGTCGGGCGGATCGGATGCGCGGATAGTCGGATGGACCATCCGGCCATCCGGCCATCCGGCCAGCGCTCCCCCAACCACCGATACAAACTCCCGCCGCTCCATCGTCCTGGCTCCGGGTGGGTGCCGCGCCTATATTACGCCCCCTTAACCACCGCTGTAAGGGAACGCCTCATGCAATTCGAAGCGCGCATCGAGCCCCTCGACGGGAAGCTCCCCAAGGTGAGCTATCACTGGGACCCGGAGACCGACATCCTCTCGGTCGCCTGCAAGGGTGTCCAGAAGGCGACTGGCCTCAACGGCACCGTGGACCTGGAAGGCCCGGACGGCTCGTTCGTGGTGATCGACGTCGCGGGCGGGATGTTGCGCGGCCTGGACGTAGTGAGCTGGCCGGACGACGTCCGCGTGGTGCCGCAGCTCGCCGCGCCGCCCGATGCGGAGGAGGCGCAAGTCGTGTTCCCGAGTCGCAAGTCGCAGCCCGGCATCGCCGCGGTCGAGGTAGACACAGCGCTCACAGTGGACAAGGACCAGACCGAGTCGGTGTTCCACATCCGGGTCGGGCGCACGCGCCCGAGCACCGTGGTGCGCGTCGCCGATCACTTGCTGGTCGAGATCGACAGGCAGTCACGGCTCGCCGGGATCTGGCTCCTCGACGTGCCGCCCTTCCCGAACGTCGAACAGTCGGCCTGACGGCGGTCCCGTGGACGAGCGGCTGGAGCGCTACGTCACCGGGCTATTCGCCGCAGAAGACCCCGCCCTGGCCGCGATCCGCGCGCGCCATGCCGAGGCCGGGCTTCCCCCGATCCACATCTCGGCCGACGAAGGCAAGTTCCTCCAGGTCCTACTGCGTGCCGTCGAGGCGACCACGGTGCTCGAGCTCGGCTCGCTGGGCGGCTACAGCGGCGTCTGGCTCGCTCGGGCGCTGCCGCCGCACGGGCGGCTCACGACCATCGAGAAGGATCCCCGCCACGCCGCGCTCGCGCGCCGGGCCTACGCCGAGGCCGGGGTGGCCGCCAAGGTCCGGCTGATCGAAGGCGCGGCGCTGGACGCCCTCCCCGCGCTTTCACCCGGGTTCGACGCGGTGTTCGTGGACGCGGACAAGGAACCCCAAGCGCAGTACTTCGACTGGAGCATGCGGCTGCTACGCCGCGGCGGGCTGCTGCTGTGCGACAACGCGTTTTTCCACGGAGCGGTGGTCGACGAAGCGGATCGCTCCGCGGAGGCGGAAGGGGTCCGCGCCTTCAACCGGCTGGCCGCGACCGATCCTCGGCTCGTCGCGACCGTCGTCCCGATCCGCGATGGCGTCGTCGTCGGGGTCAAGGTCGGCGCATGAGCGGACGGGCCTGGGCCGACGCAATGCGCGCCGCCGGCGCGGTGCCGGCGTCGTACGTCCCCGAAGGCAGCCTGGGGCGCACCGACCTCGAGGAGGTCGCGGGCGCAGAGGCGGTCGAAAACGCCGAGCTGCGGGTTCATCCTGCCGACGCTCCGGGACTGTCACCGCCTGCCGCTTCCTTCCTGGACGGGCTCCAGTATTGGAAGGTCGTCTTCTACGATGGCGTGCTGCCAATCGTCCACGTCCACGTAGCCTGCGCCGTGCGGCGTCGCGGCGCCGACCGAAAGCTCCGCACGGCCGACCATGCGACCCGAGACTTCCATCTCGCGCATCTCGCGGGGCTGAAGCCGGCGGTCCGGCGGCTGCTGGACGAGGGCGGACTCTCCGTGGTGGACCTGCCAGACGGCGCGGCGGCGCAGCCGGGGCGCGCCCAGGAGGCGGCGCGCCGCGCGGTGGAGAACGCGCGTGTGGCGCTGGAGAAAGAGGTCGGCGAGCGTTGTGCGGCGCGGCTCGGGCCGGACGAGTGGCTGGTGCAGGACGGCCTCCTGTCGGAGTCGGCGGTCCTGTCGGGGCACCCGCGGGCACTCGGCGTGATCAAGAGCCACGGCGCGCAGTACTTCGAGGGACCGGAGCTGGAGCGGGCGCTGACGATTCCCGCCGGCCATCGCACCAGTGTGTTTCGGCCGCGCGGGCGGGCGCGTCACGAGGTGTACTCGTGGTACCTGCGGTTGTGGCCGTGGGAGGGGAACGACCTGCTGTTCGGTCTCCTGCGTATCGAGGCTCGGGCCCATCCGGACACGGTAGCCCGGGCGTCGGCGATCAGCGGGTGGCTGGTGCGCGAGCGCGCGCCGCTGTCCACGCCCGACGCGCGGTGGGACCGCCTGTTGTATCCTATACATGATGTGGAGTCGTACCTGAAGGCGCTGGCGCCGAGGGATCTCCTCCCGGCTCCCGCCTCCCGGCTCCCGAAGACGGGGACATGATCGACAAGACCGCGCCCGCGCAGACTCCCGTCGGCCGGGTCGTCGCCACCGAGCTGAAGCCCGCCACCCCGCACCAGTTCCACTTCTGGACGGCGACGGAGACGAGCATCGGCATCGGGGCGATTGTGCGCGTGGAAGAGCCGGGAAACGGGAAACGGGAAACGGGACGGGTCGTGTACGGCGTCGTGACCGATGCGTTGGCCTACTCTGACCTCGCGACGCCGCTCCACGACGTGGTGGGGGCGGAGGGCGACCCGGTGCGCGCGGCGGCGGCGCCGACCGTGCGCCAGGAGATTCGGCTCTGGACCGCCGCGGTCCTGCGCCAGGAGCCGGCGGAGCCGCTGCAGCCAGTCCCCCTGGGCGAGGTGTTCGTCGCGACCGACGCCGACGTGGCGGAGGCGCTGCGCATGGACGCTTACCTCCACACCGCGCAACCGACCGCGATCCCCATCGGGCTCTACACCTCGGGCGGGCTCGAGGCGCCGGTCTATCTCGACGCCGATTTCCTGCTCGGCCCGGAGGCGGCGCACCTGAACATCTCTGGCGTCTCCGGGCTCGCCACCAAGACCAGCGCGGTGGAGTTCCTGCTGTCGTCCATCTTCCACCATTTCCCGTCGCACAAGGGGCGGATCGCGGCCGTCTGCTTCAACGTGAAAGGGTCCGACCTCTGCTTCCTGGACCAGCCGGGGGTGCTCGACGACGAGGACCGCCGCCGCTACGCGCGGCTTGGGATTCCGGCCGAGCCGTTCGCGCAAGTGCGCCACTACGCGCCCTTCAAGGCGGACGGGGTGAACCTGAATACCCTGCGCACCCATCCCGACCTGGTGGGCGATGTCCAGCCGCTCGTGTGGGGTCTGCAGGAGGTGCTGGATTTCGCCGAAGTGTTGCTCAACCGCGACGACATCGACGCCAAGGCCGACGCGTTCATCGATTTCCTGGCCGATCGCGTCGTGGGGCGCGACTTCGAGGACGGCTTCGGTGGCCGTCACCGGGTGCAGTCGTTCGCGGATCTCGATCGGCTGTTCCGCTCGATCTTCGACGGACTCGAGCTGACCGGGCGGAGCGACATGTGGCGTACCCATCACATCGCGACGATGCGCAAGGTCCGCAACCGGCTCTCCAACATCTCGACCCGCTGCAAGGGGCTCGTCACCGACGACGGCCCGTCCAACGACCTGCCGTGGGGGAGATTCGAGGACCGCACCGTCTACGTCGTGGACCTCGCGAACGTGGATCCGCTCGGCCAGGACCTCGCGTTCGCGCGGATCGTCTCGAAGCTGCGCGAGCGCCTCGAGCACCACGACCTGGGCGTGGACGCGGTCGTCGTGTTCGTGGACGAGCTGAACAAGTACGCCCCGGCCGACGGCCCGGAGACGTACGTCAAGAAGATGCTACTCGACATCTCGGAGCGCGGCCGATACCTGGGGCTCGTGCTCTTCGGGGCGGAGCAGTTCCGCTCCCAGGTACACCGCCGCGTGGTCGGGAACGCGGGCACCCAGGTCTTTGGGCGGATGGACATGGACGAGCTGGCCACGCCATCCTACCAGGTGATGACGCCGGCGACGAAGATCAAGCTCGCCACGCTGCCCGTGGGCGAGCTGATGGTGCGGCACCCGCACTTCACCCAGCCGATCTTCGTGCGGTTCCCGCGGCCCGCGGTGCTACGCGGCCGGGACGGCGTCGAGCGCTTCCCGCCCGGCACCGACCTGCCGTTCGAGGACGCCGTCGTGCGCCAACTGCTGCGGCTCGACCGGAGCCTCGCGCCGAACCGGATCAAAGACCTGATCGATGGCCGCGACCCCGAGGATGTGCGCCGGGCGCTGGCCGCCGTACGCCGGAAGCGGCCCGACGATGTCTTAGTGGCGTTCCGTCGTGAACTGGGCGGCCGGGTGAGTCCCGACGTTCCGCGCGAGCGGCAGGCGGTCCCGCCGCTCAACACGATCTCGGAGGAGCCCTACTGAGCCATGGGGCCCGTGTGAAGCTCGCCCACCTCGCCGACCTCCACCTCGGGTTCCGCCAGTTCGACCGGCAGACGCCCCGCGGCGGCAACCAGCGCGAAGCGGACATCGCCGAGGCGTTCCGGCGCGCGGTGGATGACCTGCTCGCCCAGCAGCCCGATCTGGTGCTCGTCGCCGGGGACGTGTTCCACTCGGTCCGTCCCACCAACGCCGCGATCCTGTTCCTGTGGCGGCAGCTGCAGCGCATCCGCGTCGCGCTGCCGGAGACGGCGATCGTAGTGATCGCCGGCAACCACGACACCCCGCGCTCGGCGGAGACGGGGACGATCCTGCGGCTCTACGAGGCACTGGGAGTCGAGGTCGTGGTGGACAAACCGCGTGGCCTCCATTTCCCGAAGCTCGACTGCGCTGTGCTCGCGGTACCCTCGCAGGCGCTCAGTGCTCCTGAGCGTCCCGCCCTGCGCCCCGAGCCCGGGGCCGCGCTCAACGTGCTCCTCGTCCACGGCCTCCTGGAGGAGGTGCTGGGGCCCGAGGAGAGCGCCGCCGAGTACTGGGGCGCCACGCTCACCCGGGCGGAGATCGCCCCGGCGCAGTGGGACTACGTGGCCTTGGGGGACTACCACGTGGCCCACGAGGTGGCGGCCAACGCCTGGTATCCGGGGAGCCTCGAATACGTGAACCCGCGGGCGTGGGTCCAGTTGCGCGAGGAGGCGAGGCGCAAGCTTCCGGGCAAGGGGTATCTGCTCGTGGACCTGCCGGGGGCCAAGGTGACGTTCCGCCACGTCCCGACCGCGCGCCGCCTGCTCGACCTGCGGCCGGTGCAGGGGGCTGGGCTCACCGCCAAGGAGATCGACGAGCAAATCGCCGAGCGCGTGGCGAAGGCCAGGCCGCCGATCGAAGACCAAGTCGTGCGGCTCGTTGTGTACGGCGTCTCGCGCGCCACGGCGCGGGACTTGGACCACGCCGCCATCCGTTCCTTCAAGGCGCGTGCGCTCAACTTCCACCTCGACGTCCGGCGGCCCGACGCGACGTACGAAGCCGGCATCGGCGCGCCCGGCCGCCGCCAGACGCTGCCCGAAACGGTGAAGGAGTTCCTCGGCCGCCGCCTGCTCGACGCGGATGTGAACCGCGAGGAGTTCGTGCGGCTGGGCGTCGCCTACGTGGAGGAGGCGGGGCAGGAGGAGCCGGTCACGTGAAGCTGCACCGGGTGCACCTCGTGAACTTCCGGCAGCACGCCGACACCGAGATCGTCTTCGGGGACGGCCTCACCGGGATCATCGGGCCCAATGGGTCGGGGAAGACCACCCTGCTCGAAGCGATCGCCTGGGCGATCTACGGCAACGCGGCGGTGCGCGGCGACAAGGAAGGCATGCGCAACCTGCGCGCCAAGGCCCGCTCGAGCGTGGTGGTGGAGCTCGAATTCGGGCTCGGCAAGCACGAGTTCCGCGTGGTGCGGCGGCTGCACGATGCCGTGCTGTACCAGGACGGCGCCCCCGTGGCCAACTCGATCCGCGAGGTCACCGACCGGCTGGGGCGCGCGCTCGGGATGCAGCACGACGAGTTCTTCAACACCTATTTCACGGGCCAGAAGGAGCTCGCGGTGATGGCGGCGCTCAAGCCCACCGAGCGGGCCGGGTTTCTGGCCCGCATCCTGGGATACGAGCGCCTCCGCGTGGCGCAGAGCTGCGTGCGCGACCGGCGGAACGCGATCAACGCGAGCCTCGAGGAGCTGGTGAAGGGCCTGCCCGACCCCGCGGCGATCGAGGCCGAGCGCCGCGCCGCCCAGGGGCGCCTCGACGGGGCGCGGCACGCCACGCGGGAGGCCGAGGCGGCACGCCGGGGGGCCCGCGAGGTGATGGACCGCGAGGAGCCGCACTGGAAGGCATGGGTCGAGCGGCGCGAGCGGACGCTGTCGCTCGACGGCGAGCGACGGATCGCGGAGCACGCGGTGGAGGCGGCGAAGCAGGAGCACGAGCGCCTCAACAAAGAGCTGGCCGAGGCGGTCAAGGCGGCCAACGAGCTGAAGCGCCTGGACGCGGAGCTGGCGCCGATCGCGCGCCTGAAGGAAGAACTGTCGGAGCTGGAGCGCCTCCAGAAGGAGGAGACGGCCCGGCGCGCCGAGCAAGGGAAGCTCGAGGAACTGCAGCGCACGGTCGCGGCGCTCGACAAGCGGATCGCCGAGCTGGCCGGCGCCACGGACGAACTGGCCCTGGTGGAGCGCGACGTGGCGGCAATGCAGCGGCGGCTCGAGGTCGCGGAAGGCACGGCTGAAGAGGAGCGCACGGCGTGGGTGCGCGACAAGGAATACGCCGAGACCAAACGCCAGGAGCTGCTCAAGCAGTACGAGGAGGTGAAAGAGCAGCGGGACAAGATCAAGGAGCTCGGCCCCGAGGGCGAGTGCCCGACCTGCAAGCGCCCGCTGGGCGCGGGGTACCACGCGGTGATGGAGATGCTCGAGCGCCAGCTCGAGGTCATCAAGGGTGATGGGACCTACTTCCGGCAGCGGATCGAGCAGCTCGCCAGCGAGCCGGAGAAGCTCCGTGAGGCGGAACAAGCGCGCGACACCGTGCTGGCCGAGAGTCGCCGCCTCAGCGGCCGGGGGGGGGAGCTGCGGGCGCAGACGGAGGAGCGGGCGCGGGCGGTGGCGCAGCGGGAGGCGGCCCAGCGTCGCGCGGTCGAGCTCGAGGCGCGGGTGCAGGCGCGGCCCACGGGGTACGACGCGGCGCGCCACGACGCGGTGCGGGCCGAATTGACCAGGCTCGAGCCAGTGGCGCTCGAGGCCGCGGCCCTGGCCGCGCGGGCGCAGCGGGCCGAGATCCTGGTGGGCGAGGCGGAGCTGGCGGAGAAAGAGCTGTCGCGCCGGGAGCGCCTGGCGAAGGAGCTGGTCACGGCAGTGGCCGTACAAGGGTTCTCGGAGGAGGAGTTCCGGGGTGCGCGGGAGCGGCATGACCGCGCATCGCTCGCGCTGCGGGCGGCGGAGCTGTCGGTGGCGGAGACGCGCGGCGAGCTCGTGGCGGCCGAGGGGGCGGTGCGGGAGGCGGAGCGGCGCGAGGCGGAGCGCGCGGCGCGGGAGCGGCAGATCGCCGAGCTGAGGGCCAGCCTGCGGCTGCACACCGAGCTCGATCGCGCGTTCTCGGAGCTGCGCACCAAGCTGAACGCCGAGGACCGCCCTGCGATCGCCGAGCTGGCGTCGTCGTTTCTGTCCGACCTCACGGACGGCCGCTACGACGCCCTCGACCTCGACGACCAGTACAGCATCACTATCCTTGACGATGGGGTGCCGAAGCCCGTGATCTCCGGGGGCGAGGAGGACGTCGCGAACCTCGTGCTCCGGCTTGCGATCTCGCAGATGATCGCCGAGCGCGCTGGGCAGCCCCTGTCGCTGCTCGTGCTGGACGAGATCTTCGGCTCGCTCGACGAGTCGCGCCGCCAGCATGTGCTGGGCCTGCTGCGCCGACTGGCGGATCGGTTCCCGCAGGTCGTGCTCATCACCCACATCGAGAGCGTGCGTGAAGGCCTCGACCGGGTGATTCGGGTGGAATACGACGCGGGGAACGGGACCAGCATCGTCCGCGACGACACCGCGACGCTGGCGGGGGAGGTGCCCGGTGCGGGCGTGGCTGCCTGAGCTGCAGGTCGTGGGGCCCGAGCGCGCCACGGAGCGCGACATCGAGGCGCTGAACCGTGTGTTCGCCGACGCCTTCACCGACCGCTATCGCCGCGACGGGCTCGCCGGCGTGCGGGTCCCCCAGCTCAATCCTCAGGTGTGGCGCTACGCCCTGCTCGATGCCGGCGAGGGCACCATGCTGTGGCGTGACGAGAGCGGCCAAGTCGCTGCATTCAACGTCGCGCACCGCTCGGGGACCGAGGGATGGATGGGGCCGCTTGCGGTGCGTCCCGACCGGCAGGGGAGCGGCGTGGGGAAGACCATCGTCCGCACCGCGGTGGACTGGCTCATCGATCGCCACGTCGCGACCCTCGGCCTCGAGACGATGCCGCGTACCGTCGAGAACATCGGGTTCTACGCGCGGCTCGGCTTCGCACCCGGGCATCTCACGGTCACGATGACCAACGAGATCTCGAAGCGCGGCCACGATGCGCCGGCGCTGCTGTCGGAGCGGCGCGGGTCCGACCAGGCGGCCGCGATCGAGGCCGTCGGCCGGCTGGTGCAGGCGCTCGCCCCCGGCACGGACTACTCGCACGAGCTCCTGCTGACCGCCGAGCTGGAGCTGGGGGACACGTGCCTGGTCGAGGGCGACCGGGGGCTCGAAGCGGCGGTGCTGTGGCACTCGGCGCCGCTCGCCGAGTCGCGGACGCGGGACGAAGTGCGCGTCCTCAAGCTCGGGGCCCGCCACGACCGCGCGTTCGAGGCGGCGGTCGCCGCGGTTGAGGCGGCGGCCGCGCGCCGCGGCATCCGCCGCGTGTCGTTCCGCTGCCAGACCCGGTTCGCGGGGGCGTTCCGGCGGCTCATCGCCCGCGGCTACCGGGTGCGCTGGACGGATCTGCGGATGACGTACGACGGGTACCCGGAGCGGCATCCGGTCGAGGGCGTGCTCTTCTCCAACTGGGAGATATGACCGCTGGCTTGATCATCTTCGCGGCGACGTACTTCCTCATCGCCGTCCAGCGCCTCCCGTTCATCCATCTCAACCGCCCCGCCGCGGGCCTCGTCGGCGCCGTGGCGATGGTCGTGTTCGGCGTCCTCTCGCTCCGGGACGCCTACGCCGCCGTCGACCTCGACGTCCTCGTCTTCCTGCTCGGCTTGATGCTCATCGTCGGCTACCTCGAGGTGGGAAAGTTCTTCGAGTGGGCGGCCGAGTGGGCGCTCCGACGGGCCCCGACGCCGCAGCGGCTGCTCTTCGGCATCGTAGTGGGCGGCGGGATCCTGTCGGCCCTGTTCGTGAACGACACCGTCTGCCTCGTCGTGACGCCGGTGCTGCTCGCGGCGCTGGGCCCGCTGCGCGTGCGGCCCACGCCGTATCTGCTGGGCCTGGCGATGGGGGCGAACGTCGGCTCGGTGCTCACGGTCACCGGCAACCCACAGAACATGCTGATCGGGATCTGGAGCGGCACGACCTACGGTGGGTTCTCGCTACACATGCTGCCGGTCGCCGCAGGCGGACTCGCCATCACCTACGGTTATCTCCGGTGGGCATTCCGGGTGGAGCTGGCGGAGCCGTTCCGCGAGCGGCTCGAGGCGTGCCGGTGGCACTCGATCGGCCCCTCGTCACCAAAGGGCTCGCGATGTTCGGCGTCGCGGTCGTGGGGTGGCTAGCCGGCGGCTCGCTGCCGCTCGTCGCGATCACCGCGGGGGCGCTGATGGTGCTCATCGCCCAGCGCGATCCCGCCTACGCGATCGAGCGAGTGGACTGGGACCTGCTGCTTTTCTTCGCGTCGCTGTTCATCGTGATGCGCGGCTTCGAGGCGACTGGAGCGGTGGATTGGATCGACCGGCAGGCACTGGGGGTGGTGGGGGACGGCTCCGGGTGGACCGCGGCCGCGGCGGTGAGCGGCGTGATGGTCACGCTCTCGAACCTCATCTCCAACGTCCCCGCCGTGATGCTATGGCGCAACGTAGTCCCCGGCCTGCCGCACCCGGAGCTGATGTGGCGGGTGGTGGCGATGAGCGCCACGCTCGCCGGCAACCTGCTGCTCATCGGTTCGGTGGCGAACCTGATCGTGGCCGAGCGGGCGGAGAGCCGTGGGGTACGGATCGGGTTCTGGGAGTACGCGCGGGTGGGGGTGCCGGTGACGGTGCTGACGGTGGGGTGGGGGGTTGCGGTGTTGATCGCGCGTTGACCGTCGCGTGGCAGCATGACGGTGGCAGGTCGGCGCGGCGCGCCGGGCCGCAGCGACCACCCCTGAATCGTCGCCGAGGGAGAGGAGGGCGAATGCGTGCTGGTGGGGATAGGCGGACAGCAGGACAGCGACGACCACCGCTCGTCCGCCCATCCCGCTATCCGCCTATCCGCCTAGCGGTGGACCCCGGCCGGCTCGACGGTTCGCTCTGTCGTTCCCGTAACGTACACCACGGGGGAGAGCCCCAGGACCTCGGACGAGTGGGGCGTCCCCGCGGGCAGATCGAGGCGGTCGCCGGGGCCGAGGTCGATCACTTCGCCCCGCGCCGTGACCCGCAGGTATCCCGACAACACCCACCGGGTTTCAGGGAAGTGATGCGCGTGCTCGTGGATGTGGGTCCCCGGCACGTCCGACCACCACGCAGTGATCATGCCCTCCCGTTCTAGGCACTGCCGCAGTGTCGTCAGCTGCAGCGGGCCCGTCGCGGGGTCCCAGCGCTTCATGGTCGCCATCGGGGAATATCCTACTCCACCGTGCGGGCGGCCGCCAGATCAGGAGAGAAACCGTGGCGCGCCAACCAGTACGCGGCGCGTGAGTGACATCACCGCCCCCGCATACAACAGGTGCACCCATCCACCGGGAATCGGAGCGACGAACCCGAGCACGATCCAGAGCGCCAGCATCACGACAGCAACGAGTAACGTGAGATTCATTGGCACCACCTTTGCATTCGTACGGTTTTTCCTTACGACTCTCCTTTACGATTTTTTCACTACATTTTTGCTTGACGAATCTTGCCCATGCAGTATGTTGAATCCGGAACGGAGAGTCTAATTATTGAGCCAACAGCTCGATCGTGGACCCAGATACTGTGACCGATGTCATGCCCCCTCGTGGGGAAGACAGACGCTACGGTGAGGGACCAGTCATTACTATCGGGCTTCAATAATCCTCTCCGTTCTGGCAGTACTCGGTCGGCCGGGCCGCGTCATGCGGTGCCGGCCGATCGTCGTCCTGGGCGGACGGTCGGATTGGCGAATGGGCGGTCGGAGCGCCGCTCCGCCTTGCAATCTCGATCCGCCTATCCGGCCATCCGCCGATCCGTCGCGCTTCTGATCGTCTCCCAGAAGTACTGCGGCGCCAGCAGCTTCCTTCCCCGAATCGCGTACCCCACCACCAAAATCCCCATCCACACCGCGTAAGCGATCGCCACTTCCTCCCGCAGGGGCGGCACCAGGAACTGCACCAGCCACAGCACGAACAACGCCGTCGCGTCGAGCCAGTCGAACTCCATGTTGGCGAGCAGCAGCATCCCGAGCCCCGTCTGCAGCAGCGTGAGCACGATCTCGGTCCGCTGGCCGACGTCGAACGCGAAATCCGCCCACTGACCGTGGTGGTGGAGGTGCGAGAACCCGTAGACGAGGGGGATCATCGCGGCCAGCACGGTCCATTGGTTGATGTTGCTCGAGACCATGTTCATCAACGCCATCGGCGCGTGGGTGACGCGACGCGCCCAGTTGAACGCCGAGACCTTCTCGGGGAACTCGGAGAGGAACGGCGCCACCCACTGCACCAGCACGAACTGGCTCACGCCGAGCAGGCCCGCCACCGCCAGCATGGACTCCAGGAAGGGATAGGCCGTGACGTAGAGCAAGAACCCGCCGCCCCCGAACAGGGCACCGATCGCCGCCTTCTGGCGCCAGGCGCGCTGGCGATAGGCCCACTGCGAAATCCGCGGGGCGTCCGACAGCGCTTCCACGTCCCTGGGGGGGCACAGGATCAGCACCCACAGGTACGCGCCGTACAGCGCCAGCAGCACGACGGCGTCCACCCACCCGATGGACCGCTTCAGCACGATGACGATGAAATAGAGCAGCGGCGGGATCAGCCCGATCACCTCGACCGCGTGCTCCTTGTCGAGCTTGATGGACGGGAGCCGCTCTGTCGTCCGGCTCCGCCCGAAGAACGCGAACACGAAGTAGATCATCGGCCACCCGAGGCCGAGCAGCAGCCGGATCGCGCCGGTGAGGTTCGCGATCGCGAGGTGGGCGCGCTCGGCGTCCCTGCCCGCCTCCCAAGCAATCACCGCCTCGACGGCGAACTCGGGGAGGGTCTGGAGCCAAGCGAGGAGGGCGAGGGCGAGGCCCTGGGAGATGAGGAACTGCGCGGCTTCCGCGCCCCAGGCGACGAGGAAGGCCGACAACAGGATGCTGGGAAAGGTCCAGAACGCGGAGAGCGCCGAGGCTCCCGCCTGCGACAGGATGAGGAGTAGCTTTAGGGGTCGCAACGTGAGCCGAAGTTAGTCCCGGGCCGGAGGCCGAACAAGCTATGCCCCGTTGTGTGGTCACGCGTCGAGTGCACTTCAACGCCGCGCACCGTCTCACCAACCCGCGCTTCTCTGACGCGGAGAACGAGCGGGTCTTCGGCGTGTGCAACAACCCGAACTTCCACGGCCATAACTACAACCTCGACGTGTCCGTGGAGGGGGAGATCGATCCCGCAAGCGGCTACGTGATGGACGTCAACCGATTGAAGGAGGTCGTCACCGAGTGCCTGGTGCGCCACCTCGACCACAAGAACCTGAACCTCGACGTCCCCTGGTTCCAAGACCTGAACCCGACGGCCGAGCACATCGCCGTCGTCTGCTGGAGGGTGCTCGAGCCCGCCGTGAAGCCGGCGAGGCTCGTGCGCATCCGGTTGTGGGAGACCGAGCGTAACTACGTCGACTACCACGGAACGTGACCATGGGACGTGATCAGATGAAGTCGGCGAGCCACCACAGCTTCCACGCGAGCCATACCGAGCCCACCGTGGTGCGCATCCCGTTCGAGACGCTGGTGGGCGAGCTACTGGAGCAGCTGGGTGAGGACCCGAAGCGTGAGGGGCTGCAGCACACCCCGGCGCGGGTGGAGGCCTCGCTCAAGTGGCTCACCCGTGGCTACCAGATGTCGGTCGAGGACGTGATCGGCGATGCGCTGTACGAGGAGAAGCACGAGAGCATGATCTGCGTGCGCGACATCGAGATCTACTCGCTGTGCGAGCACCACCTGCTGCCGTTCTTCGGGCGGGCGCACGTCGCCTACCTGCCGAACGGCAAGATCGTGGGGCTCTCCAAGATCCCACGCGTGGTCGAGGTCTTCGCCCGGCGGCTTCAGGTACAGGAGCGGCTCACCGACCAGGTGGCCGACGCCCTGTGCCGCGTGCTCGACCCCCTGGGCGTCGGCGTCGTGATCGAGGCCTATCACCTCTGCATGATGATGCGCGGCGTTGAGAAGCAGAACTCGAAGACGGTGACGAGCGCCCTGCGCGGCACCTTCCGGAGCGACGCCCGTACCCGTGACGAGTTCCTCCGTCTGGTGCACGGCGGCTGGAGACTGGAGTGAGCGGAGCGCCGCTCACCGGGAAGATCGCCCTCGTCACCGGCGCCTCGCGGGGGATCGGCCTCGCCGTGGCGGATGAGCTGCGAGCGGCCGGCGCCCACGTCGTCCGGTTCGCTCGGAGCCTCGGTGATGCGTCCGCCGACCGCCAGACCGACGTCCGCTGCGACATGGGGGTGCCCGAGGAGGTCGATCGCGCCGTGAGTAAAGTCGTCAAGGAACCCGGCATCCCCGACATCGTCGTCAATAATGCCGGGGTGTTCTTCATCAAGCGCATCGAGGAAACCACCACCGCCGAGTTCGCCCACACCATCGCTGTCAATCTCACCGGCCCGTTCCTCGTTGTCCGCGCGCTGATCCCACACCTCCGCCACAAGGGCGGCGGTCACCTCGTGACGATCGGCTCCGTCTCGGACCACGTCGGCTACCCCGGCTCCTCGGCCTACGCCGCGAGCAAGTTCGGGGTGCGCGGGATGCACGAGGTGATCAAGGCGGAGCTGGCGCAGAGCGGCGTGCGAACGACGTTGATCTCCCCCGGGCCCGTGGACACCGACCTGTGGGACGAAGTGGACCCCGACTCGAAGCCTGGGTTTACCAAGCGCAAGGACATGCTGCGCGCCGAGGACGTCGCCGAGGCGGTGCTGTTCGCCGTGACGAGGCCGGGGCGCGTTGACGTGACGGAAATGCGGATGCTGCCGACGGTGTATACACCGAGAGGCTAAGAGGCTAAGTGGTGACGGAGCGTCGTGCGTGGTGCGTGGTTTTCTCCGTGCTGGCGGCCAGCGCGGTTAATGCGCAGCAAGTCCCGCCCCTGCCGGACTCCACCGGCTGGGGCGTTCATGTTCTGGCGCTGGCGCCCGGACCCGACGGTGCCATCTGGATCGGGACCTACGGGGAGGGGGTTTTCGTGTTGCGAAGGGGAGAGGGGCGTTGGGAGCAGATCCGGGCCTCCAACGACACCGCCGCGCACTCGATCTCCTTCGATTTCGTGCATGCCTTCGCATTCGGGCCGCGGGGAGAGATCTGGTACGGGACGGTGGGAAACGGGTGGGGGCTCTCGACGGACGGCGGGAAGACGTGGCGCAATTGGGCAGGACGCGAGCTCGGCAGAGAGTGGCTCTACGTCGCCCCGAACGGGATCGTGACGCGGGGCGACACAGTGTACATCGCCACGGCGGACGGGATCAAGCTGACGTGGGACAACGGGGCGACGTGGGCGGAGGTGACGGATTCGTTCGGAATTGCGAGGGCGAGGAATGTGTGGGGGCGGATTGCCAATCAGTACGTGCTGGCGATCGTCTGGGCACAGGATTCTTCTCTCCTGGTGCGCCACCTTCACGGCGTCGCCCGCTCCGTAAATGGCGGCAGGACGTTCGACGAGCAGGAAGCGATTACGGGCTGCCACACACGCACCGGCCTGTGTCCCCGCTCGATGGTGGTGTGGCTGGATTCCACCCGCCGCCTTCTTTCCAAGCCGGCGGCCGAGGCGATCCCCCTGGACCGGGGCGTGCCTCGCCACTTGGAGCCGGACAGTCCGCCGCCGCTCGCCGACCGGCCGGTCGCGCCCCCACATACCTGGTTCCGCCGCCCCATTGCCCACGACGATCAGCCCTATATCGACCAGACCTACCGCTTCGCCTCGACCATGGGCGGCAACTTCCAGCCGCACCAGGGCGTCGAGTTCAATAACCCCGACGGCACCCCCGTCCACGCCATCGGCGACGGGGTCGTGATGCACGCGGGACCTGCCGAGGCGGGCGCGCTCACCGTCGCGATCCGTCACGACCGACGACTGACGGCTGATGGCCGACGGCTGTTTCTCTACTCCGTCTACTACCACAACTCCCGCCTGCTCGTTCACGTCGGCGATCGCGTCAACGCCGGCGATGTCATCGCCCGCGTTGGCAACACCGGCCGAGCGACTAACGAGCACCTCCACCTCGAGGTCCACGCCCTCCCGGTGGACTCGGTGCGGCTCGCCGTGGACCCCGACGTCCGCTACCCGCCCTACAACACGAACCCCGAGCTGTGGATCGAGCCGCTCCCCGGCACCGGGCTGGTGGTGGGGCAGGTGTGGGACTCGCAGGGGCAGCCCGTCCAGCAAGCGCGCATCCACGGCCTCGTGAAGCCCGAGCCGCAGGAAACCCCGTTCTTCTTCATCGAGACCTACGGCCCCAGGAACCACTCCGACCCCGTCCACCGCGAGCATTTCGCCATCTCCGACGTGGCGCTTGGCGAATACGTGCTCGGCGTGGAGATTGAGGGAAAGAACGTCTACCGACGCGTCCGGGTCGAAGCCGGGAAACTCACGTGGGTGGTGTTCCGGCCTGATGCACATTGAGCTGACGGAGATGCTGCGGTGCCCCGTGCCGCATCAGGACGAGTTCCTGGTGCTGTCCACGGGGGAGATGTCGGGACGGATGGTGCTCAGTGGCGTCGTCGGATGCCCGGTGTGTCATCGGGAGTACGAAATCGTCAACGGCGTCGTCGATTTTCGGGGACGGGGGACGGGGCACGAGGGACGTGTCAGCGGCTCTGGTTCTACTCGTCCTCCGTCCCTGGCCCCCCGTCCGGTCGAAGCGCAGACGCTCCAAGCCCTCCTGGACCTCTCCGGCCCCGGCGGCTTCGTGGTGCTGCTCG
The DNA here is from genome assembly GCA_016177465.1 of Gemmatimonadota bacterium. GTDB lineage: Bacteria > Gemmatimonadota > Gemmatimonadetes > Gemmatimonadales > GWC2-71-9 > JACOVF01. The sequence goes on along the minus strand of JACOVF010000153.1, from coordinate 4,143 downwards.
GCGCCGCGACCCGCCATGCCGTCGGCCTGGCCGCGTTGATGGGCGGGATCCACTTTATCGGCGTGAACCCGCCCGCGGACGCTGAAGAGTTGCCCATCCTGAGCCTGCTGAAGACCGACACCGGCATTCCGCTGCGCCAGGCGATGGCTCGCGGCGTCGTTGTCGGCCCTGACGCCGCGATGGCCCCCTGGCTCGCCGAGGCGCACCGCGTGCTCCTCCGCGGCCGGCGGTATGTGTTGGAGCATGATGCTGTCGCGTTGCCGGAGGGAGTGACCAGGCTGGCGGCAGCCGAGGGATTGGTGGTCGGGGAGAAACGGTAAAGCGTAAGGCCGTGGGGTTGTGGGGGCGTGAGCCCACCTCCCCATGTCCCCGGATCCCACGCCTGTCAGACTCGAAACGTCACGAACACCACCCCGCCGAGCGCCATGAAGGCGTACCATGCGCGCGGCGGGACCTTCACGGGGAATGCCTCGATTCGGGAGAGCAGGGCCGCGAGCGCCCCGACCCCGAAGGCCGACGCGAACACCCAGTGCTGGTACAGCTCCAAACGCACCTGGTCCGGCGTCTCCCCCATCCCGGGCATGTGCTGGTGCGCGGGACGGTGAACGATGAACACGAGCGCCACCCCGGCGAGCGCCGCGGGCAGCACCCACTGGAGATAGCGGCTCGCCGGGTGATCCGGTCGGCGGCGGATGTGCCACTCGGTGAGCGCCGGCGTCACGATGCACAGCGCCGCGATCTTGTGCTGCAGCACGTGTGGGGAGCGGAGCGTCCCCCACCACGTGTCTCGGCCGCTCATCGTGACGAGGTGCTTGATCGGCTCCCACCAGACGTTGCCGTCCAGGGGCGGCGTGAACGACTCGTTCGACCCCAACACGATCCACGTGAGGAACAGGGCGAGGCCGAGCCAGGCCTGCTGGCGCCAGCGCGGCGCCCCCGGCCGGTCCACAAAAAACGCCCCCACGGCGGCCACCGTGATGAGCGTAAGGCCGATGTAGGTGTGGACTGCTTCGTCGTAGCTGATCGCCGCTAGCCTTCGATGGCCGCCGCGAGCGCGTCGCCCTCGGCGTAGGCTCGGTCGATCAGGTCCTTGTAGCGCTTCTCCACAGCCCGGCGCTTCACTTTGAGCGTGGGCGTCAGCTCACCGCTCTCGATGGTGAAGTCGTGCTCGAGGAGGACCACCTTCTTGGGCATCTCGAACTTGGCGAGGTCGCGCAGGTTGCCCATCACCTCGCGCTCCATCTTGGCCTGCGCGTCCGCCAGCGCGATCAGCGCGGCGCGCGAGCCGTAGCTCAGGTTCCGCTCCTTCGCCCACACCTCCAGCGCGTCGTGATTCGGCACCACGAGCATGATCGGGAACTTGCGCTTGTCGCCCAGCATCACCGCGTTGGACACGAATTTGTTCGTCTTGACCATGTTCTCGATCGGCTGCGGCGCGATGTTCTTCCCCGCTGCGGTGACGATCAGGTCCTTCTTGCGGTCGGTGATCTTCAGGTAGCCGTCGGCGTCGAGCTCGCCGATGTCGCCGGTGTGGAACCAGCCGTCGGGCTCGATCGCTTCCCGCGTCGCTTCGGGCTTGTTGTAGTAGCCTTGCATGATCCCGGGCCCGCGGGCGAGGATCTCGCCGTCGGGCGCGATCTTCACCGAGACGCCGGGGGCCGGCTTCCCGACGGAGCCGATCTTGATCCGCTCGAGCGGGTTCAGGGAGATCACAGGCGACGTCTCGGTGAGGCCGTATCCCTCGGCGACGGGGAGCCCCGCGCCGAAAAAGAACTTCGCGATCTCAGGGCTGAGCGGCGCGCCGCCCGAGACGAAGAACTTCACGCGGCCGCCGGTGCGGGCGCGTAGCTTCGCGAACACCAGGCGGTCGGCGATCTTGTGCTGCAGCGCGAGCCCGCCGGGGACGGGGAGGCCCGCCAGCCGGTGCGTCGCCCACTCGTCGCCGACCTTCTTCGCCCAGAAGAAGATCTTCTTCTTCACGGCGCTGCCCGACAGCGCGTTCTCCAGCACCCGGGCATACACCTTCTCGTACAGGCGCGGCACCGACAGCACCACCGTGGGCTGCAACTCCAGCAAGTTGGCCGCGACTGTCTCGAACGATTCGGCGTAGGCGATCACGACGCCCGCCTGGAACAGCGTGTAGTCCACCATCCGCTCGAAGATGTGCGACAGCGGCAGCATCGACAGCGCCTCGTCCTCGGAGCTGATCGGAATCACCTGCAGTGCCGCCTGCACGTTCGACCAGATGTTGTTGTGCGTCAGCATCACGCCCTTTGGGTCGCCGGTGGTCCCGGACGTGTAGATCAGGGTCGCGAGCTGCTCCGGCTTGACCTCCAGCGCTTCGTCCTTGAACCGCGGGTACTTGGCGGCCGCAGCGCGGCCCTTGGCCTCTACCTCGTCGAGCGACAGTGCGCCGTCGCGCTTCGCCGCGGCGTCGAACACGATCACGTGCCTCAGGGCGGGGAGGTTGCCCCGCACCTCGAGCACCTTGGCGAGCTGGACGTCGGTGGAGCAGAACACCGCCACCGCGCCGGAGTCGCGCAGGATGTATTCGCCCTGCTTGGCCGGAAGCGTGGGGTAGATCGGCACGTCGGCGGCCCGGGCGCAGAGGCAGGCATAGTCGGCGAACGCCCACTCCGGGCGGTTCTCGGATAGGATCGAGACTCGATCCCCCGGCTGGATACCCAGCTCTCGTAGGCCGAGGGAAAGGTGTTTGACCCGATCCGCCGCCTCGCGGTGCGTGATCGACTTCCAGACGCCATCCGTCTTGTAGCGGAAGGCCGTGGGGCGGCCGGCGTACTTCTCGACGGCTTCGAAGAAGAGCTTCGTGAGGGTGCCTGTGTTCATGGCAGATACTCCACGACGAAGGTGACCGGAGAACCGGGGACCGGCTGGCCGTTGGCGCGCACCGCGGTCGCCGTCACGACGACGGAGTCGGGCAGCGTCCGGTCCACGAGCCGGACGCGCACGGCGGCGATTCCGCCGGCGCCGCTCAGGACCGAGCCTTGGGGGATTAATGTGAACCCCGAACCGCCGCTCGGATAGGTGATCTGGAAGGTCACCGGTTGGCCGGCCAGGTTTACCGGGGTGGCGCCCGAGGTGCGGTCCTGGAGCTGCACCTTCAGGGAATCCGAGAGGGAGTCGGCGCTTATTGATGCCGTCACGGTGCCGCGCACGGCGTCGGGCGCGAAGATCGTGTCCGCCTGGGCGCGCACGGTCAGGCTCACCGGGTTCGAGCGCAGGCTGCCGACGCGTGCTTGGAGGCGCCCGCTGCCGGGCCTCTTCCCGAGGGTAGCGCCGGTGGTGCTGTCGAGCACCTGCACGATGAGCGTATCGAGCGCGGCCCAGTACACCGTGGTGGCGACCGAGTCGCCCCGGCCGTCGAGCGCCCGGGCATACGGAATGATGGTGTCGCCCTCCTCGACCACCGCGGAGTCGGCAAAACGGACCTCCAGCGCCACGATTTGGTCGAGGTCGGTGGCGAGATTGCCGCAGGCGAGGGCGGCCGCGAGGGCGGCGGCGGCGGCGGCGCAGGTGCCCCGGGACTGCCAGCGCGTCAGGGCGCCTCCGGGGTCACGGGCTGCCCGGACCCCAGGTCCTTGAGCGCCAGCGTGGCGTGCTCGATCCACTTCTGCGCGTCCGGCCCCTTGGGCGGATGGGCGAGGAATTCCTTCAGGTGCTGCACGGCGCCGTCAGGGTCCCCGCGCTTCAGCAGGAGAAATGCGAGCCCATAGTGCGCGCCGGCGAGCGAGGTATCCAGCTCCAAGGCACGGCGATAGTGACGGATGGCTTCGTCGAGGCGATTCGTCTTGGTGAAGGCGATCGCCATGTTCTGCAGGATGCGGGCGTCGTTGGGATCGTCGCGGAGCGCCAGGCGGTACGACGTGAGGGCCGCGTCGTAATCCCCCTGCCGCTCGAGCGCGAGAGCCTCGTTCAAGTAATCGAGGCGCTGGGGTTTGAGCTCGTCGCGGGACGAGCCGCCGAAGAGGCGGCGCCAGAAACCCATGGGCCGAAAATAGCTTGCGGCCGCTGCGTTTAGCAATGTAGCTTCCCCCTCCATGCCCCCCGTCCCGCCGTTCTCGTCGCCTCGGAATACGCGTCCCGGTCGCAAGACGCCTCATGGCGTGATGGAAGTCGACTGGG
>JACOVF010000152.1 GCA_016177465.1 Gemmatimonadota bacterium | reverse complement strand
TTGCACAGCTCTCACCGTGAGGGACGAGCCAGGATGACCGCTTCCACCCGGAAAGGCACGCTCGATCTGAGCGCCAACGCTGTCACCGTCCTCGAGCGGCGCTACCTGGTCAAGGACGACCAGGGGCAGCCCGTCGAGAAACCGGAGGATCTGTTCTGGCGTGTGGCCCGCACCATCGCCGCCCCGGACAAGACCTACGGCGCCTCCGACAAGGCCGTGGAGGGGCTGGCCGAGACCTTCTTCGAGCTGATGGCCACTCGCGTCTGGATGCCGAACTCGCCCACCCTGATGAACGCGGGCCGGCCCCTGGGGCAGCTCTCCGCCTGCTTCGTGCTGCCCGTGGATGACGCCCTCTCCAACGGCAGGAGCGGTATCTACGACACCCTGCGCGCCATGGCCCTCGTGCACCAGTCGGGCGGGGGGACCGGCTTCGCCTTCTCGCGGCTGCGGCCCAAGAACGACGTGGTGCGCTCCACCATGGGCGTCGCATCGGGACCGGTGTCGTTCATGAAGCTGTACGACGCCTCCACCGACGTCGTGAAGCAGGGCGGGACCCGCCGCGGCGCCAATATGGGCATCCTGCGCGTCGACCACCCCGACATTCTCGAGTTCATCACCTGCAAGGACGATCTCTCGCAGGTGACGAACTTCAACATCTCGGTCGCCGTGACGAACGCCTTCATGACGGCCGTGGAGGAGGGGACGCGCTACGACCTGATCCACCCGCGGACCGGGAACGTCGTGGGTCAGCTCGACGCCCACGAGGTGTTCCGCACGATCGTGCACGGCGCCTGGAAGACGGGCGAGCCTGGGGTGTTCTTCATCGACCAAGCCAACTACTACAACCCGGTTCCGCGCCTTGGGGCGTACGAGGCCACGAATCCGTGCGGCGAGCAGCCGCTGCTCCCGTACGACGTCTGCAACCTCGGTTCCATCAACGTCGGTCTCTTCCTCAAGAACTGCAACCTGGACTGGGAGCGATTGCGGACGGCGGTGCACCTCTGCACCCACTTCCTCGACAACGTCATCGACGCCAACAAGTACCCGCTGCCCGAGATCGACGACTTGGCCAAGCAGATCCGCCGCATCGGCCTGGGGATCATGGGCTGGGCGGACCTGCTGGTGCGTCTCGGCGTGCCCTACGACTCGGAGGAAGGGGTCGCGCTCGGCCGCAAGCTGATGCAGTTCGTGGACGAGGAGTCCAAGATCGCCTCGGAGAAGCTCGCCGAGCAGCGCGGCGTGTTCCCCAAGTGGGAGGAGTCGATCTGGGGTCCCGACGCCGCCTGCGCGCGCGGCCCCCAGGGCGAGCGCGTCCGACCGATGCGGCGCCTGCGCAACTGCAACCTGACCACTGTGGCCCCCACCGGCACGATCTCGATCATCGCCGGCTGCTCCTCGGGGATCGAGCCGCTCTTCGCCGTGGCGTTCATGCGGAATCAGGCGGGTGTGCTGATGCCCGACGTGAACGAGGACTTCGTGGCGATCGCGAAGCAGGAGGGCTGGTACTCGGACGACCTGATGCAGCGGATCGCTGAGGCGGGCCATATCCACTTCGACGAGGTCCCGGCCAAGTGGCAGCGAGTGTTCGTTACCGCCCACGACGTGACCCCGGAGTGGCACATTCAGATGCAGGCGGCGTTCCAGGAGTTCACCGATTCGGCAATCTCCAAGACCTGCAACTTCGCCAACGACGCCACCGAGGAGTACGTCGAGCGGATCTACCGCTACGCCTACACGCTCGGCTGCAAGGGCGTGACCGTGTATCGCGACGCCTCGCGCGAGATGCAGGTGCTGTCCACCGGGTCCACCGCCAAGAAGGTGCAGGAGCAGGCGACCGGGGCCCTCAAGGACTCCCCGACGATCGCGGGGGTCGCGGCGCCCGAGGCCGGGAAGGCCCCGCTCGCCGAGGCGCTGGGCCGCCTCGCCGAGCTCGAGGCCGAGCTCGACCGCACTCGCGATAAGCTGCACGAAGCGGAGGCGGAGAACCTCCAGCGCCGCGCCAAGCGCTCCCGGCCTGATTTGCTGCGCGGGGCCACCCGGCGGATCGAGACCCCCCTCGGCACGATGTACGTCACCATCACCGAGGACGACAAAGGCCAGCCGTTCGAGGTTTTCATCTCCCTCGGAAAGGCCGGCGGCGCCCTCATGGCCGACGTCGAGGCGATCGGGCGGCTTATCTCGCTCAGCCTGCGCTCCGGGATCCCGCTCAGGGAGATCCATCGCCAGCTCCGCGGCATCTCCTCCGACCGTGCGGTGGGGTTGGGCCCGAACAAGGTGCTCTCGGTCCCCGACGCTATCGGCATCGCCATCGAGAAGTGGATGCAGGAGAAGCAGGGGGTGCAGCAAGACCTCCTTGCAGCGACGGGAGCGCCCCAGGTGCCGGCAGAGTCCTTCAAGGCCCGGGAGGTCATCACCGGCGGGATCGGGGAGGCCGTCCTGCGCGCCGACGGCCCCGACCAGGACTTCATCGGCGCCTGCCCTGACTGCGGCTCCCAACTCGCCTTTATCGAAGGCTGCGCGAAGTGCCACGTGTGCGGGTACAGTGAGTGTGGGTGAGAAACGCTGTCAGCCGTCGGCTATCAGCAGGCCGACAGCTGATAGCCGACAGCGCCCGTGTGACCGAAATCACTCCCGTGCGCCCAGCGGCGTGGTAGTTTAAACCGTGACCGGAGAATTCCGTCCCATCACCCCCACCCGCCTGCAGGCCCGGGGCTGGGCGCGCGTCGGTCCCTCGGGCGCGCACACCCTGCGCCGTGGCGCTTGGTACCCCGTCGTCCGGATTTCCTCGAGTAACATCGTCGTGCTGGATGTGAATCGGCAGAACGTCCCCGTGGACCGCCGCTTCCTGGAAATCCGCTACCATCCCCCGGAGCGGTGGAGTATCGTCCGGTGCACTCCGCGCGACATCGAGCGGGTGGGACGGGCTTTCCCCCTCACCTACGCCGTCTGCCCCTCGTGTCGGCACCGCCAGGGGTTTCAGTCCCGGGTCGACGAGATGACTTGCGACCGCTGCCACAAGACGGCGGCGCTGGCGTGGGATGAGCTGTCCTGAGGATGGAGTTGTGAGGGGGCAGAGAGCAGGACAAACGTTGCTTCACGGCAGCATAATTCGATCCCCGACCGAGATCACGCCTGTCCCCTGAGCCGTGCAGTAGAACCCCCGCATCCCGTCGTCCAGGAATTGAAGGTTTGACTTCAGCACCTCC
>JACOVF010000158.1 GCA_016177465.1 Gemmatimonadota bacterium | reverse complement strand
GAGCAGGATCCGGTCGTTGATCGTGATGCGGAAGTAGTCCGCAGTGACCGTGATGTTGTCCTGCGGACTCCAGGCGAAGCCCGCGCTCAGATTCACCGAGGTCTCTTCCTGGAGCGGCTTGGATCCGAAGAGGAGTGCAGCGGAATCGCCCACGGGAGCGATCAAGACATCGGTGACGACGCCGCCGATGACATTGGTGGTGACGTGGCTGAAGTGCGACTGTCCCAGCCCCGGGGCTCGGAACCCCGTGCTGCCGGCGGCCCGCAGGGTGAGCTGGGTCGAGGGCTGATAGCGGAGGGCCAGCTTGCCCGTCAGCCGCTCCCCGAAGTCGCTATAGGACTCGAATCGCCCCGCCACAGCGGCGAGCAGCTTGGGGGTGAGGTTGGTCTCGAGGTCCGCGTACACGCCGAAGTTGGTTCGATCCTCGTCGGCTTCATCGGCAGGGCGGAAGCCGGGGAAGACTTGCGAGTAGGGACGCCCGTCGCTGCTGTCCTCGGCGAGGTGGTTCCCGTCGACATACGAGGCCAGCTCGCCGCGGGTGATCTCGAAGCGCTCGCGGCGAAACGCGGCGCCCAGCGCGAGGCTCACGGGCGCGGGGAGCCCCAGGCTCAGCGACCGGGCCGCGGTGAGGCCGACCCCCATTTCCTCGCGCGACACCCGCCCCGCGAAGAACGCGGTCTGATTGGCGATCTCGTCCCCCGTTGCGATAATGCTGTCGGGCCCCGGCGCGCATGGCGCGGCGGGCGCGAGACAGGGTCCGAGCGACACGTTCAGGGTATTCCGCAGGTTGTACTCGAAATCGTTGTGCCCGAAGGAGGCCCCGAGATCCACCGACCAGCCGCCGGTCGCCGCCCGGAAACCGCCGGCGGCGGAGTAATCGGTCACATCGGGGTTGAACTCGGGCAGGTAGCCCTGCGGATAGATCTGCGGCCAGTTACGCCCCGTGATGAAGCTCGCGCAGTCCACGGCGCACCGCCGGTACCCGTTCCCGGTGCCCTCGCGGGCGCTGTACCCCCCGAAAGCGTACACCTCGCTCGTGCGGGTGTCGGTGAGCGGGAGTCGGAAGTTGGCCAGGGTGAGCACGTCCCGCTCCAGGCCGTCGCCCCAGTGGTGGTTCGGCTGGGGCACCGGGTTCCGCTTGTTCACGACCTGCCCTTGGCTGATCGAGTCGGTCACGCCGGTGACGGCATCCTCAAAGGCGTCGGCCCAGGCGCGGTTGGTCGGTTGACGGTCGAGGTACTCGGCGAAGAGCGAGAGCGAGCCCCGGCCCAGCCCGATGCCCCAGCCGGCGTTGACGTCCACCGTCGTGCCGTCGTCCGGATAGTCCTTGGGGAGGTACCGGCCGGCGGAGACGTTCAGGAACGGCGTGAAGAACGGCACTTCCTTCACCACGAGGTTCACGACGCCCGCGATGGCGTCGGAACCGTATTGGGCCGAGGCGCCGTCGCGCAGCACTTCGATCCGGTCGATGGCGCCTGCCGGGATCGTGTTCAGGTCGACCCCGGAGGAGCCGGCGCCCGTGCCGTAGGCAAAGGTATTCACGACCGCGGTCTGGTGGCGCCGCAGACCGTTCACGAGCACCAGCGTATGGTCGGGCGAGAGCCCACGCAGCGTGAACGGCCGCACGATGTCCGTGGCGTCGGTGACGCTCTGGTGCGGGAAATTCACGGCCGGCGACACCGCTTGGAGAATCTGGCTGGTCTCGGTGGTCCCCTGCTGGGCGAGGACTTCGGCCGGAAAGACGTCGACCGGCACCGCCAACTCCTCGGCGGCGGTGTGGCGCGCGCGGGAGCCGACGACCACATCGACGGGCGAGAGGGCGATCGGCTGGCTCGCCAGGGTGAAGTCCTGCGTGACCATCTGCCCGGCGGGGACCGTGACGGACACGGTCTGCTGCACGTAGCCGAGCACCCGCACGCGCAGCGTATGGGTGCCGGCGGGGACGCCGCGCAGCTCGTACTCGCCCTGGGCGTCGGTCCTCGCCTGCTGAGCGGCGCCTACCAGCGTGAGGGTCGCGCCGGCGAGCGGCGCGCCGGTCGCATCCGCCACCTTGCCACGCACGGTGCCGCCCTGCGCGGCGAGGATGCGCGCGGGCGCGGCCAGGACCAAGGCGATGCACACGGTGAACACGAGGGCACGACGCATAGGGGGTCTCCTTCTGAGGGAGAGGAGCCAGGCCGGAGCGGCCTATCACCGCCCCCCATATACGGGGCTGACCGCACAGCGTCAAGCGCCCGACCCCGCGCCCTGTAGCCCGCGTCACAGCCAGCAATGGGCCGCCGGCCCCAGGATGGGAGGCAGGAGGAGACGAACTCATGGCAACCGCTGTGCAGTGGGCCCGCGTGTTTCCGGCCGTGCGGCGCCCGCCGACGAAACCGATGCCGCGGCTGGGGGTGTGGTATCCGGTCGTCAGCCGCGGCGCGAGCCGCGTGGTGCTGGAAGTCCACGGGCGGCGCCTCGACCTGCCGGCTGACCTCGTCGAGATCCGCGACAGGCGGCCCGACCGGTTCACCGTCGTCTACCGCACCGCGACTGACCCCAACCCGGCCGTGGGCACCACGAAGGATCTCGGCCGCGTGTACGCCGTGTGCCCCGTGTCGGGGACCCGAGTACGGCTGTACGGGCAACCGGAGGAGATCGAGTGCCCAGTGTGCCAGCACACGGGAGAAGTGGCGTGGTGGGAGACGGGGTGAGGGTGCCGCTTCAACGGTAGGTCGTGAATCGATAGCCCCCCGCATGGCGTTCCGGTGACGCTACGCGGGGGGCTTGGTTTAACGAGATGTCCTTGCTAGTGGCAATCTATTGACAATTGAGCTATATAAGATATATTACATGCTAACAATAGACCACCACTGAGCCTCCCAAGTGCCCCAGACGGACCGCGTCGTCCAGGCCGCCAAAGCCGCCATCCAGCGGGCGAAGCACCGCCATAGCGACGAGGTCTCTCCGGACGATCTCCTCGTCGCCTTGCTCCGCCAAGCCGGCCGCTTCGGCGTCGCCCTCATCGGCGACTGGGCCATCGACGTCACGGCGTTGGACGATGTGCCTGCGGACGCACGCGTTGAGGG
>JACOVF010000159.1 GCA_016177465.1 Gemmatimonadota bacterium | reverse complement strand
GTCCAGCGCGACGCCGTACACCTGCCGGGAGTTGTTCGTGAAGGTCAGCTGGAAGTAGGAGATCTCCTTCAGCGCCGGCAGCTGGAACATGAAGGCGTCGAACCGCACCTCGATGCCGAGCGGCCAGCCGGGCCGCCGCCGCGTCGGGTCGGAGCCGGTGCACCCGCCCGGCACGAACGGGCTCGTCGTCGGGATGACGTGCGCGAAGTTGCGCACCGTGCTCGTCCCGCAGAGGATCTCGGCCCCGTAGTCGCTGGTGTAGCCGTAGGTCTGGAGCGCGCCGATCGCCTTGAACTCGGGGACGCCCACGGCGTCGATCTCCGCGTCGGACACGCGCCAGAAGTCGAAGTTGAACGCCGCCGGGCTGGCGGTGTAGCGCGCCAGCCAGGCTTCGAGCGGGATGGGACGCGCGCCCGCCCAGCCGCGGGTCGGGTCGCTCTTGGCCCGTACACGCGCCCCGGGCTCGGTGCCCCAGGTCTCCTCGCAGTCGCTTACCGCGAGCAGCGGCGTGCCGGCCCCGAACGTGTTCGTGTGGTCGCGGCAGCTGCGGTCGCTGGTGCTCGTCGTGCCGGCGTGGTGGATTCCCAGGCCGCCGTCGGACGCCCGCTGGTCGTCGTTACCGGTCTGGTTCCGGTTGCTCACCGTCCAGCCGCCGCCGATCGCGTTGGCGAGCGTGGGCACCCGGGCGACCGCGCTGTCCCACGTCGTCTTCGGGACGCCCCACTGCCATTCGTCCTCGAAGAAGCTCGTGTTCGAGCTCCCCGTCGCGGGGATGATGTTGAAGGAGCCGCCGCACCCCATGCCGCTGGCTCGGTTGTCCGCGCAGGTGGCGTTGGCGAAGTAGCCGATGCTCTTGAGATCCGCCAATGCGCGGTCCGCGGCGCCGGCGAGCCTGGCGCCTTGCCCGCGGGGCTTGACCGGCTCGCCGCCGGCGCCGACGCGGAGGCTGTCCTGCGCCGCCGCCCGGTCAACGGCGAGCAACCCGCCGACGACGGCCAGCGCAGCCAGTACGAAGCGGAAGAACGGACGTTCGACTTTCATGGGCCAGATCCTCGTGAGAAAGGAGTTGGCAGGCGCGGAGGAGACACCGGTCGCCCGGCGTCTCCCCGCCGCCATCGCTAGAACGACACCCGAAGCCCGGCCTGCACCGACCGCCGCGCACCGTAGTACTGCGCCCGATCGAGGTAGGTGGACGTGATCTCGTCCGCCGCCACGGGGTTCCCTTCCCGGCGACGGCTCGCGTCCACCGAGCCGACGGTGCACTGGCCGGTGGTCTCGTAGACCTGGATGCAGTTCTTCCGGTCGGTCACGTTCAGCACCTGCGCCGTGAAGCCGTACCGGAGGTTGGAGATGGTGAAGTCCTTGCTCAGCGACCAGTCGAGCTGGTAGGTCGCCGGCCCGCGTCCCGAGTTCCGAATCAGCTGGCTCCCCGTGAACCCGTAGAAGTCGAGCGTCGGGGTATACGGGAGGCCGCTTTGGGCCCGGAACACCAAGCTCGTGGACAGGTGCCGGAGGAGGCTCCCCCACGTGCCTGATGGGACGTCGGTGCCCCACTGGAAGATCAGGGACGAGTTGAACGTGGTCGGCTGGTCGATGTCCGAGGCCACCTCGGCGTTGAGCCGTGGGTCGAACTGGCCGACCTGGCGCTCGAATTCCTTCTCGGGATCGGCCGCGTTGGTCCGGGCCTCCGCGACCGAGAAGTTCACGTCGAAGCCCCAGTGGTTCGCGACGCGGCGGCGCAGCGACAGCTCCAGCCCGCGGACGGTCTGGAAGTCCTGGTTCACGAGCACGCGGTAGGACGGCTGGTTCGACCCGTAGGTCACGCCGGGATCGAACACCTGGACGCCGTTGACGATCCCGCCGGTGCGGAAACCGGTAAGGCCGAGCTGGTCCTTGCTGAACAGTGTGAAGCCGACGGCGTAGTCCTCGCCGAGCTCGGCGGCGTACCCCAGCTCGTACGACGTGGTCTGCTCGGTGAGCAGGTTCGAGTTCCCGATGTAATTCGACGACCCGCCGTCGGGCAGCAGGATCGTGGGCCCCGCGACCGTGCCCTCGGCCGGCGTCCCGATGCCCGTCGCGACGAACAGGTTGTTGAGCAGCGGGTTCTGCGTATTGCGGCCGAAGTTGAAGAACACGGCGCTCGCCTGACCCAGCGGGAACGACACGCCAATCCGCGGGCTGAACTGACGGCGCCGCTTGGACTTGCCGAAGTCGTCGGCGGTCGCGATCACGGCGGCTTCCTTGAGGATCGCCTCGTCGCCGCCGCACGCGGGCCCGAGCGAGGACCAGGCGGGATCCGCACTCACCACGCTGTCGCGCGCCGTGCCGGAAGTCTGGTCGAACACCCGGACCGTCCGGTTCTGCCAGTCGCTCGGGGTGGCACACACGTCGTCGGCCTGGGTGCCGTTGGTCGGGTCGAGCGGGTTGACCCAGAAGCGGCCGCCGGCCTGGCCGAGGTCGAAGCGCACACCCAGTTTCACCGTGAGGAAGTCGTACTCGATCTTGTCCTGCACGTAAAACGCGACGTCCCACGGCTTGGCGCTGTACTGCTGCGGGTACTTGATGACGTTGTTGCCGCCGATGTTCTCGACGAGGTCGAGCTCGACGTCGTGGCGCAGGTACAGCAGCCCACCCCGCACGTTGTGGTGGTCGGTGACCTGCGACTCGATATCGCCGCGGAAGATCTGCGAGGTGAGATCCTCGCCGCCCGAAAAGTAGTCGGCGCCGCAGGTCGGGTGGATCGCGCACGTGCCGGCCAGCGGCGAGATGAAGTTGTCGTCGGTGAAGTTCGGGTCGGCGAAGTTGTCGCCGAGGCAGACGCCTTGCCAGAAGTTGCAGGTGTTGCGGTCGAGCTGAAACAGCCCGAACGCGAGATGGTAGGCGGTGCGGCCGAGGGTGTGGTCCAACCGCGCGACGCCGAGGCGGCGCGCCGCGTCGATCGAGCCCTCGACGACCCGGGTGAACTCCAACGTGCCGACGCGCGACCCTGCGCGGTTCCCGATCAGGGCCACGGAATCGGCGAGGTTGTCGATGATCGGCGACTCCAGCGGGTTGCCGTAGGTCAGTAGGTAGACGAAGTCGAACGGCTGCCGCTGCTGCTGCTGGTCGATGTACGACACGCCCAGCTTCATCGACGGGGTGAAGAAGTACGTCAGCTTCCCGAAGACCTCGCGCAAGTTGCTGAACCCGAAGGCGCGCCAGCCGGGCCACACATCCATCCAGTTCGCGCCGAGGAGCGGCGCCACCGCCACCGTGCACGACGCGGGGTTCGTGATCTGCGTGCAGGACGGGTCATGGACGTCGTCGTCGAACTCGTGCACGGCATCGGCGCCGCGCGACTGCCGGCCGGCGATCATGAACCGCAGCTTGTTGTTCGTGGCCGGGACCGGCCCCGAGATGTACCCGTCGAGGAGCGAGTAGTCGCGCAGCTCGTCGGAGCGGTTGCCCATCCAGCCACCGACGTCGGACGTCTGGTAGCGCACCGAGCCGGCCAGGTTCGTGCCGCCATCGCGCGTCGCGATGTTGATGATGCCCGACAGGGCGTTCCCGTACTGGGGCTCCATGCCGCCCTTGACGTACTCGAGCTGTTGGACGGCCTCGGGCGTGATGCTGATGGCGGGGCCGCCGAAGATCCAGTTGTTGACGGGAATGCCGTCGATCAGCGTGAGGGTCTCGCCCGCACGGCCGCCCCGGATGCGGACGGGGTTGGTGGCGTCGCGCCGCGACGCGGTGTAGGAGATGATGTCCGTGTTGTCGGGCACCTGGAGGAAGCCCTGCTGCAGCTTCAGGGCGCCCTCGATCGTCACCACCGGCAAGGCGCGAATCACGTCCCCGCTGATGCCGACCGTGCTGCTCGAGACGCCGGGCTCGACGAGCGGCACCGCCGTGGCCTCGACGGTCAGCGCCTCGAGGGTCTGCGGCCCCTGCGCCGGCTGCAACCCGAAGTTCACCTCGCGGGTCACGTCGATCGTGACGGTGACTCCCGGCGTCCGCACCGGCTGGTAGCCCAGCCGGCGGGCCACCAGCGTGTAGTTCCCGGGCGCCAGGCTCAGCAGGAAGAACCGGCCGTTCGCGGCCGTGAACGTGGTGATGCCGGTGCCCTCGATGAAGATCTCGACGCCGTCGAGGGGATTGTTGGTCGCCTGATCCCGAACGACGCCGGTCAGCTTGCCGGTTTGCGCCGCGACGACCGCGGGTGACGCAACAGCGAACAGGCCCACCAGGCCCAAGCCGACCGCAATGCGAACCAGAGCGTGACGCATGATGCGCCCTCCTCAGAATGGAGCCCTGGAGACCGCGCGCTCGGACTCGAGCCGCGCGCTTCCTCTCCGCTTCCCACACTGCAATTGTTCGACTATCTGGTAGCGCGTGGGCGCCCAACGGCTAGGGAGGACGCTCGCGCACTCGACGGCTTCGAAGTTACGACAGCTCTGATCGCCAATGTGCGGCGCGGGACCCGCGCTGCGACACGGGATGATCGGAGATTATGTAGGCGTTTTCCGACAAGCGCCAGTAGCGGACCTTGGGCGGAAACGCTAAGGTAATATTGACGCCTAAATCACCCGGGACACAAGGGGGTAAGGTTGGAGTCCATGCGACCGCCCGCCTCGTCGCTCCAGCCGGAAACATCGCCGTTCCCGAGCCACCGGGACGCCCCCCGGTGCGGTCCGAGCGCCCGCTCTCTCCTTTATATAGGGTATCGAGCGGGGAAGGCCGGTGCCACCCCGTGGCGCCGAGTCATCACCTGCGCCCTGGTCCTCGCCCTCCCGGGCCATATGCACGCCCAGGCCCGCCAGAGCTCCAGCGTCACCGC
>JACOVF010000157.1 GCA_016177465.1 Gemmatimonadota bacterium | reverse complement strand
GCTGGGTTGCGGGCCAGGCCTCGCATCACGGCGGCTTCGAGCGGGGCGGGGAACTGCAGCCCCTTGACGGCCTGGTTCAGCGGGATCGGGGGTTCGCTCAGCAGCTGCTGGAATAACTCGCGGGGGTTCCGCCCGATGTAGGGATGCCGGCCCGTGAGCAGATAGAAGGCGATGGTGGCGAGGCTGTAGATGTCGGCGCGGCCGTCCACCAGCTCGCCCGAGAGCGCCTCCGGCGCCACGTACTGCAGGGTCCCCACGAAGAACCCCGTGCGCGTCAACCGCTCCTCGGGCGGCAGCTCGGCGTCCCGCGCGATGCCGAAATCCAGCAGCCGCACCCGCTGGGAGTCCGGGTGGTAGATGATGTTCTCGGGCTTCAGGTCGCGGTGAATAATCCCCGCCTGATGGGCCGCGGCCAACGCGTCCGCCAGCTGGCGTACCAGGTGGCCGACTAGGGCGGGAGCGAGCGGCCCGCTGCGGTGTAGGAACTTGGCGAGGGATTCGCCGTCCGCCCACTCCAGCGCGAGGTAGTGCAGCCCGTCGGCCTCGCCGTAATCGTAGGTGCGCACCACGCCGGGATGCTGGACTCGGGCGCCGTAGCCGGCCTCGCGGAGGAAGCGTTTGACCGCGGTGGGGTCGCCCCTCAGCCGCTGGCGCAATACCTTAAACGCACAGGCGCCACGCTCCGGATGCTGAGCGCGGTAGACCTCCGCCGTTCCTCCCTCGCCCACGCGCTCGAGGAGGCGGTAGCCGGCGATGGTGCGCCCGGCAAGGTTCTCGCTGGCCATGGGAATGCGCGAAACTAACGTCCGGCTTTGAGGTAGAGCAAGTGATGCGACGCGCGGCATTCCTTCCCCTGGTGCTGGTGCCGCTGTGGACATTGGGGTGCGGGCCCTGGCAGCGGGTCGGCAGCGAGGACCGGCCCCAATCCGGGACGACGCTGCCGCGGCTGTTCGACGCCGTGTCCGTCTACCGCTCGATGGGCTTCTGGGTGACCGGAGCCCCGCTGCCGTTCGTCGCCTCGGTGCGCTACCTCGCGGGCGGCGTCTCCGATTCGACACTCGCCATCTTCGCCCTTTCTCTGGCCAACCACGCCATCGGCTTCCGCCGCGACGGCAACGAGTTCGTGGCGCGTTACCACGTCGAGGTCGCCTTCCGCGGCGACACCGGGACGCCCCTGCAGATCGCCCGCGACGAAACGGTGCGGGTGCGAAGCTTCCAGGAAACCCTGCGCGCCGACGAGAGCGTGATCTTCCAGCAGGTCCTGCGCGTGCCGCCGGGGGTCTACATGGTCAGCGTGCTGATGCGCGACCGGAACGGCCCTGCGCTCGGCCGCACGGAGCGCGTCGATACCGTGCCGCGGTTCGCGGGCCCCGCGCTGGCGGAGCCCATCGCGTTCTACGAGGGCGCGGGCCGGACGGCGCGCGCCGAGCCGCCCCGACTGGTCACCAACCCCCGGGCCACGTTGCCCTACGGCGGGGACTCCCTCCGCTTCTACATCGAGGGCTACGACCTGCCGCCCGGCGCGCCCCTCGCGGCGCAGATCACCGACGGCGCAGGCGGCGTGCTGTGGCACGACACGGTGGCCTTCGGGGGCGACCAGGCACTCTCGTACGTCGTGCTGGCGGTCGGCCCGGACCACCTGCCCGTGGGCCAGGCGCAGCTGGACGTAACGGCCGCGGGCACCAGGCTCACCGGGCACATGCCCCTATTGGTGAGCTTTTCGAACCAATGGGTGATCACCAACTTCAGCGACATCGTGAGCCTGCTGCGCTATTTCGACCGTCAGGATCTGGTGGGCAAGCTGCGCGAGGTGCCCGTCGACCAGCGGCCCGTCGTGTGGCGTGAGTTCTGGTTGGCCACGGATCCGGTCCCGCTCACGCCCGAGAACGAGGCGCTCGACGACTACTTCCGCCGGGTCCAGCAGGCCAACCTCCGCTTCCAGGCGGAAGGCGATGCGGGGTGGCTCACCGACCGCGGCGAGGTGTTCATCACGCTGGGCGAGCCCGACGACGTGCTGGACCTGTCGAGCGGGCTCGACCGCAGCGGCATCCGCGCGATTCGCTGGACCTACAACTCGCTCCGCCTCACGCTCGTCTTCCAGGACCAGACCGGCTTCGGCCGGTTCCGCCTGACGCCCCTGTCGCGCGCGGAATACGTGCGCGTGCTGGCCCGCGTCCGCCGCGCCCAATGAGGCGCGCCGCGGCCCTGTGGCTGTGGGCCGCGCTGGCGGCTGGGGCGGCTCCGGCACAACAGCCGAGCGACGCGGCACTGCGCGCCGAATCGCTGCGGGTCGCGGGCCGCCCCTGGCATGCCGCGGAAACCCTGCTCGCGGCCGCCGCGCGTGAGGCGCGCCCCGGGGCCGCGTTCATCGTCGAAGGCGCGAAAGCCGAGCTGCACGCGCGGCGCTACGACCGGGCGCGCAGCTTGCTGGTGGGCCAGCCGTGGCTCGCGGAGTACCGCGAGGGCGAGGCGCTCGCGGTGCTCGCCGAAGCAGAGGCGCGGCTCGGGGCGTTCGCCGCGGCGGCCGGGTACTTCAGCGACGCCGCGGCGCGGACGCGGGGGCCGCGCGTCGCGCTGCTGACCGTGCGGGCCGGCCTCGCCTTCGAGGCAGCCGGCCGGCCCGACGAGGGCGCGGAGGCCTTCGCTGCGGCGCGCGCCGCGGGGCTCGCCGCGATCGACGCGTGGCTCCGCGTCCGCCAAGCCCGCGTCACCCGGGATACCGCCGTCGCGTTCCGGTTGCTCGCCGAGCTGCCGGCGCTGGCGGCGCGCGAAGCGCCGCGCGCCCGGGGCGCGGCGCGGCTCGCGGCGGGGGACAGCGCGGGCGCGCTCGAAGAGTTCGTGCGCGCAGGGGAGGGGCTGGCCGTGGCGCGCCTCGGGCTGGCGCTCAGGGACTCGGCCCGCGCCCGGCTGGCGCTGTACGACCTCATGGCCCGCGCCCCGGAGAGCGACGACGCAGCCGCGGCCGTCGGCATCGCGACGAAGGCCTTACCGCCCCGCGCCCTGGCCGAGCGCGTCGCGCTGGCGCGGGCGATGCGGCCGCATGGCGCCGCGGCGGATGCGCTCGTGCAGGTCGAGCGCGCAGTGCGCACGGGGGATTCGAGCGCAGCCACGGTGCTGCTGCTGGGGGAGCTGCGCGTCCTGGCCGGGCGCTATCGCGAGGCGGAACGCGCCTTCGCCGCCGCCGCGCGCGATTCCGCCGCCCGGCCGCTCGCCCTTTACCGCCGCGCCCGGGTGCTCCTCCGCCTAGGGGACGCAGGCGCGTCACTCGCGCTGTCCGGCTTCGCGGAGACGCATCCGGCCGACACCGCCGCGCCCACCGCGCTCTATCTGCTCGGTGATGTGCTGACGGATCGGGGCGATGAGGAGGGGGCGGCGCGCTGGTTCGGAGAGCTGATCGCTCGTTACCCCACGGATCCCCGGGCCTCGCTGGCCCGCTTCCGTCTCGCGGCGCGCGCCGCCGCCGACGGGCGGCTCGACAGCGCGGCCGCACTCTACCGGGCGGAGGTGGCGGTCGCGGCGCCCCAGCGCACGGCCGCGCGCTTTTGGCTCGGCGCGGTGACGCAGCAGCTCGGCGACACCACGGGGGCGCATGCGATCTGGCTCGCGCTCGCGGGTGAGGACTCCCTCGGCTACTACGGGCTACGCGCGCGGCGGGAGGTGGATCTGCCTCCCCTGCGGCTCACTGCGCCTCCTCCGCCCGAGCCGACGCCCGCCGTCGCGGCCGCGCTGGCGCGGATCGATACGCTCGTGCTCGCCGGGCTCGACAGCGCGGCCCGGGCCGAAGTGCGCGCTGTGCTCGCCAATCCGCCAGCCGATCCCGCCGCGCTCCTTGCCTGGAGCACGCAGCTCGGGCTCCGCGGCTGGGGGCCCGCCGCGGTGCGGCTGGGGTGGCAGGCGGCCGCGGCCGCGCCGAACGACTCGCGCACGCTGCGCGCGATCTGGCTCTGGCCGAACCACGCGGCGGTCGAGGCGGAGGCGCAGGAGTTCCAGGTCGATCCGTTCCTGCTCGTCGCCATCGTGCGCCAGGAGAGCGTGTTCGACGTCGAAGCACTGTCCCGCGCGGGCGCCCGCGGCCTGGCCCAGCTCCTCCCCGGCACGGCCGCGCTCACGGCGCGCGGGCTTGACGTCACGTTCTATCCGGAATGGATCACGGTCCCGGACCTCAACCTGCACCTCGGCGCGGCTCACCTGGCCGAATTACTGCGCCGCTTCGGCGGGCGTGTGGACGCAGCGGTGGCGGCCTACAACGCCGGCGTGCGCCCGGTGCAGCGGTGGCTGGAGCGCTCTGGGGCGGCGGATCCCGACCAGTTCCTCGAGTTGATCCCTTATCCCGAGACGCGCGGCTACGTGCGTGGCGTGCTGCGCAACCGCGAGCTTTATCGGGCGCTGTACGCTACGCCAACCAATTGAGCGACGGGCACTTAGCCTCCCCGCGCCAGCCCCCAGGATTCTGCTTGACAACTTTTCCGGCCCGCGACATTTCTATGCCGCCCGACACGCCCGCCGGGCAGGCGTGAACGCCTAATGTGTGACTTCGCAGGAGGCGGATCGAATGGCCAGGGGAAAAGTGAAGTGGTTCAATGACGCCAAAGGGTATGGCTTCATTGAGCAGGAAGGTGGCGAGGATGTCTTCGTGCACTTCTCCGCGATTCAGATGGAGGGCTTCAAAACGCTTGCCGAAGGACAGGTTGTGGAGTTCGAGGTGAAGCAGGGCGAGAAGGGACTCCACGCCACGAACGTGATGCGCGCCTAGCTGCACCCCGCGCCGTTCGTTCCGCCCCGCCCGGACGCTTCGGGCGGGGTTTTCGGTAGCGGCCTATTATTCTTCCGCCCATGCCCGCCGCGCCCCGCCCCGCTCCCGAGTCCCGGCCCAGGCTGTTTCTCGTCGACGGCTACGCGCTGATCTATCGCGCCTTCTTCGCGATGATCGCGCGCCCCCTCACCACGCGGCGCGGGGAGAACACCTCAGCCGCCTGGGGCGTCACCAATTTCCTGTTCCGTCTCCTCGAGCAGCACTCTCCCGACTACCTCGGCTGGGTCCAGGACATCGGCGAGTCCTTCCGCCACCAGACCTACCCCGCCTATAAGGCGACGCGCGAGAAACTCGCCGAGGAGCAGCAGCAGGACTTCGACCGGTCGGTCGAGCGGATCGGCCAGATCCTCGACGCGTTCCGCGTCCCGGTGCTGGGGCTCGAGGGCTACGAGGCGGACGACGTGATCGGCACGCTGGCGCCGGAAGCCGCGCGCCGCGGGCTGCAGGCGGTGATCGTGTCAGGCGACAAGGACTTCTACCAGCTCATCGGGCCCCGCGTGGCCCTCCTCAACCCGGGGCGCGGCGGCCCGGCGGCCGTCGAGGAGCACTGGGTCGATCCCTCGAACGCGGCGGAGCGACTCGGCGTGCTGCCGGAGCGGGTGGTGGACTACCTCGCCCTCGTGGGGGACAGCTCGGACAACGTCCCCGGCGTGAAGGGGGTGGGTGAGAAAACGGCGCTTCAGCTGCTCGCGACCTACGGCGACCTCGACACGATCCTCGCGCGAGCGGCGGACATCCCCGGCAAGCGCGCGCGCGAGGCGATCTTGCAGCAGGCCAACCTCGCACGGCTGTCGCGCGAGCTCGTGACCATCCGCCGCGACGTGCCGATCGTGCTCGATCTCGACGCGCTCCGGGTCCGGCCGCCGGACGCCACGCGCCTCGCTGACTTGTTCACGGAGCTCGAATTCCGCTCGCTCCTGCCGAGGCTCGAGCGGTACGGCCCGCAAGAACCCCGGAGCACGCGAAATGACTCCCTTCCCGTCGTGGCCCCGGGGGTAGCGCACCCGAGCCCAGGGTTCACGGTCGTCGACGACCCCATCGGGCTCTCCGCCATCGTCGGCGAGTGCCGGCGGGTGGGGTTCGTGGCGCTCGACACCGAGACGACGTCGAACGATCCGATGCGCGCCGACCTCGTGGGGCTGTCGCTCGCCGTCGCCCCGGGCCGGTCGTGGTACTTGCCGTTCGGCCACCGGCTCCCGGACGGCGAGTTGACGGGCGGCCCGCCGCCGCGCAACCTGCCGCCCGTGTCGGACCACCGACTCGGCCCGCTGCGCGAGCTCCTTGAGGACGCCGCGGTGGCGAAGGGGGGCCACAACGTTAAGTACGATTGGCTGGTGCTGCGGCGGGCCGGCATCGAGCTGCGCGGCGTCGCCTACGACTCGATGCTCGCCAGCTTCGTGCTCGACCCCGGCCGGCGCTCGCACGCCCTGGACGAGCTGGCGCGCGACCGGCTCGGAATCGAGCTGCAGACGTATGGAACGCTGGTGGGGAAGGGAAAGAGCGAGCGGCCGTTCGCGGAGATCGCCGTTGCGGACGCGGCGCGCCATTGCTGCGCCGACAGCGAGATGCTGCTCCGCCTGCGCGAGGCGTTCCAGCCCGAGCTGGAGGACCACCGGCTTCTGCCCTTGCTCGACACGATCGAGATCCCGCTCATCCCGGTACTGGTGGAGATGGAATGGCACGGCGTGCGGGTGGACCGCGCGCTGCTCGCGGAGATCGGGCGGGGCTTCGCCCGCGAGCTGGCGGCGCTCGAGACCGCGATCTACCAGGCTGCCGGCACCGACTTCAACATCAACTCGACCCCGCAGCTCCGCACCCTGCTATTCGACAAGCTGCAGCTGCCGGTGCTGAAGAAGACGAAGACCGGGGCCTCCACGGACTACGAGGTGCTCGAGCAGCTGGCCGCGATGGGGCACGAGGTGCCGAAGCTGCTCATCGAGTACCGCGAGCTGTCAAAGCTCAAGTCCACCTACGTGGACGCCCTGCCCGGCTACTTCACCCCAGCCACGGGGCGCATCCATACCTCGTTCAGCCAGGTCGGCGCTGCTACGGGCCGCCTGTCGAGCTCGGACCCCAACCTCCAGAACATCCCGGTCCGCACCGAGCGGGGCGCCACCATCCGCCGCGCGTTCGTCGCGCCGCCGGGATGCGTGCTGCTGGTCGCGGATTACTCCCAGATCGAGCTGCGCCTGCTGGCGCACCTGTCCGGCGACCCGGCATTCGTCCAGGCGTTCGAGCAGGGCGGCGACATCCACCGTCAGACGGCCGCGCTGATCTTCGGCGTGCCGCAGGACCGGGTGACGCCGGAGATGCGTGCCCGCGCCAAGACCATCAACTTCGGCACGATCTACGGCCAGGGGCCGTTCGCCCTCTCCCGCCAGCTCGGCATCACCCAGGACGAGGCGAAGCAGTTCATCCGGCGGTACTTCGAGCGGTTCGCGGGAGTGCGGGCGTGGCTCGACCGCACCGTGGCGGAGGCCCGCGCCAAGGGGTACGTGGAGACCTTGTTCGGGCGGCGGCGCTACATCCCTGAGCTGCAGGACAAGAACTTCAACATCCGGGCATTCGGGGAGCGGACCGCCACCAACTCGCCCCTGCAGGGCTCCGCAGCGGACCTCATCAAGGTGGCCATGATCCGCATCCACGCCTCCCTGGCGGCGCGGGGGCTCGCCACAAAAATGGTCCTGCAGGTGCACGACGAGCTGATCTTCGAGGTGCCCGAGGCGGAACGGACCGCCGCGAGGCAGTTGGTAAAACGCGAGATGGAAGGAGCGGCCAGCTTGCGGGTGCCGCTCGTCGTAAGTCTCGGCGAGGGAAACGATTGGCTGGATGCCAAGGGGTGAGCACAACTCTTGCGTCAATCCGCTGCGGCGCGAATTATAGGTGCGTCGGCCCCTAGCCGTACAGCAGGGATCGGCGCTCTGTGGCGCCCGGAGGGCCATGCCGTGCAGCAGCGCGGGTTCACGCTCATCGAACTCCTCATCGTGGTCGTGATCATCGGGATCCTGGCGGCCATCGCCATCCCGAAGTTCATCAACACCAAAGAAAAGACGTACGTCGCGCAGATGAAATCCGATCTGCGCAACCTCGCCACCGCCGAGGAGGCGTATTTCTACGACAGCACCAAGTACACCTCGAGCCTCATCGCGCTCAACAACTTCAGTCCCAGCTCCGGGATCGCGATCCTGGTCGCGGTTTCCGTAGGTGGCTGGAATGCCACCGCCACCCACACGCAGACGCCGCGCAAGTGTTACCTCTTCTCCGGCACGGGGCCGCCGGTGGGGACGGCGACGATCGAGGGCCGGATCAGCTGCGGCTAGACGCACCGTACCGGGAGTTCACGCGCCGCCGCGAGGGGATGTGTTTCGCCCTCGAGGGCGGCGTGTGGCTTCATCGGCATGCGGTGCGCCGCGAGCCGATGGCGCACCTGGTGAGCAGCGACAAGGAGCGGCTGCTCGTGCTGGGGCGCGCGCTCGGCCTGCACCCGGCGTGGCTGCAGTACAAGCCGCTGAAGGACCCGCGCACGGGACTGAGAGTGCCCGCCTGGCATTGGGATCTGTGGGGAACGCACTTGAAGAAGCTCGATCCGAAGGTGGAACAGTCAGACGCGTAGGCGCACCTCTCCGCGCCTGACTCAGCACCTACCCGTCTGATTTTGGCGCTCTCACTCCGGGCCACCAGTTCCATCTCCCTGCGATGTGCATGATCGCCGGGACGAGCACCATCCGGATCAAGGTCGCGTCGAGCAGCACCGCCATCGCGAGGCCGAAGCCGAGCAGCTGTACCGCCAGCACCTGTGCGAACGCGAAGGCGCCGAAGACGAGCACCATGATCGCGGCCGCGAAGGTGATCGTGGAGGCGGTGGCGGAGAGCCCTTCCATGGTCGCATGGTCGTTGCGGCCGGTCTTGTCAAACACTTCCTTCACTCGGGTCAACAGGAAGACCTCGTAGTCCATCGACAGCCCGAACACCGTCGCGAACACGAGCACCGGCACCACCGCCCAGATCGCCCCCGTCGGCCCCTCCAGCCCGAACGCCGCGCCGCCGTAGCCGTGCTGGAACACGAACACCGTAACGCCGAAGGTGGCGCTCACCGAGAGGCAGTTGAGCAGCACCGCCTTGAGCGGCACGAGCAGCGAGCGGAACGCGGCGAACAGCATCACCGCCGTGATCCCGAGAATCATGGCGACGACGCCCGGAAAGCGGGTCAGCAAATCGTGCTGCACATCCACGTTGGTCGCCGCGAACCCGCCCACCAGCACGTCGGCGCCCTGGAGCCCGCGCACCCCGCCAGCCGCGATGTGCCGGGCATGCCGCGCCACGTCCATCAGGCCGGTGAGCGTGACGGTGTCGGCGGGGATCACGTCGATCAGGGTGGTCCGGTTATCGTCGCTGAGGTAGGCGTTGAAGAACTCCGGGTAGCGGACCCGCACCGCCGCCGGGTCGCTGTAGAACAACGCGAGCTGCAGGGTCGACAGGTTGCGGCGGAGGCTCGCCACGCCGCGCACGTCGCGCACGCGCGGGTCCTTGCGGAGCGAGTCGGTGAGCGCCTTGAGCCCCGGCAGGCGTCGCCCTGAGAGCGCCGACTCTCCCTCCGGGAGCTGCACGACGATCCGGGTCGGGTAGATCACGCCGCCCGCGCCCATCGCGCGCAACGCCGCGAGCGCCATCCCGGATTCCGACTTCGGCGGGAACCAGTTGGCGGCCGGCAGGCCGATGCGGATCTGCGTGAGCGGCACAGTGAGCAAGCCGATCGCGGCGCCCCCGATGGCGATCGCGCGCCACGGCCGGTGGTTCAGCCACCGCGCCCAGCGCTCCCACCCCGACGGGGCGTGGATCCGCGCCAGCGGTCGGGCGAGCCATCTGGGGCGGTCGATGTCGCGTCCCAGCACGGCCAGCACGGCGGGAAGAAACGACACGGCCAGCAGCACCGCGGTGGCGACGACGAGCAGACCCCCGATCCCCACGGAGCGCGTCTCGCTGAGCGGGGTCGTGAACAGGGCGGCGAACCCGACGACCACGGTGACCCCCGACGTGATCACCGCCGCGCCCGCGGTCTGGATGGTGCGGATCGCGGCATCGGTCGGCGACAGGCCGCGGTTCAGCTCCTCGCGGAACCGGGTCACGACGAGGAGCGAGTAGTCGATCCCCACGCCCAAACCGACCATCGTGGTGATGTTCAACACGAACACCGACATTGGTTCGTACTGCGCGGCCACGGCGACGACGCCGAGCGCGATGGTGATCGCGACGATGCCGACGATGACCGGCAGCGTGGCCGCGACCAGCGCGCCGAACGCCAGGACCAGCACCGCCAGCGTCAGCGGCAGGGCGCGAGCTTCGCCCCGCCGCGTGTCTTCGGCGCTGATGGTGCGCACGTCGTAATCCAGCGCCTGGTTGCCGGTGATCTTGACGTCGAACTCGGCTGCCGCCGGGAGGCGGGTGAGCATGTCCCGGATGCTGTGGCGCAAGTCGGGGACGAAGTTCTTGCTGATGTCATCGTTGCGCTCAGGGGCGAGCGCGGCCACGAGGACGGTGGTGCGGCGGTCCTTGCTGACAAAACTCGAATCCCCCAGCGTGCGCAGCGAGATCACCTGGGTGACGTACGGCTTGCGGGCCGCGACCGCGGTGAGCGAGTCGATGACGGCTTCGAACCGGGGGTTGGTCCAGCGGACCGGCCCGCGCACCACGATCGCGAGGTAGTCGGCGATGGGGCGGGGAAATGCTTGCTTGATCAACTGGGTGGCGCGCGTCGACTCGTTGACGCGGGTGTAGGCGCCGCGCACGGTGAGCACATCGTGGACACGCGCGGCCTTCGGCGCGAACAGCAGCGCCAAGGCTGCCCACGCCGCGATTACCCATCCGCGGTACCGGATGAGGGTCTTCGCGGGTAATGCAAGCACCTATTGTCCAAGCATAAGCAGGCCACAATCATAGACGCACGCCCAACCCAATGCTAGCGGCGCCGGGATCAGTCGAGACATATTGCGCGCATGCCCGAGCGCCGCTTCTCGGGGCTGATGCTCCTCCTCGCCGCCGCCCTCGTCGCGGCGATGCTCTGGGATGTGCTCCGGGGTGGTGGGAGTCCCGCCTCGTCTCCCGCATCGTCCGTCACCGACACCGCCCCGCCCGCCTCGCTCGCCGGAGCGCGGGCCGCTGCGGCCCCCGCGGCGTCGCAGGGCGCGACGGGACCGCCGGCGAAAGAAGAGCACTACATCGATCTGCTGGCGCGCGCCGAGACCCGCCGCCAGATCCGCGCCAGCGCCGGCGTCACCTACCTCAACGAGATCCTCGCGATTAGCGGCGACTCGATGCTGCATCGCTGGGACAACCGCATCACCAACCCCGTCCGCGTCTGGCTGGCGCCCGGCACCGCGGCCAACTACCAGCCGGCGTTCCTGGACGCGGTGCGCGCGGCGTTCGGACAATGGCAGGACGCGGGCGTGCCGGTCCGGTTCGACGTCACCGCCGATTCGGCGAACGCCGAAGTCGTGTTCAAGTGGCGCGTGCAGTTCGACATCGACCGCACCGGGCAGACCGACCTCACCTGGGACCAGGACGGCCACCTCGAGTCCGGCGTCGTCACACTCGCGACGTTCAACCAGCTCGGCCAGCCGATGGGCCCCGATGACATCCGCGTCGTCGCGTTGCACGAAATCGGCCACCTCATCGGCCTCGATCACTCCCTCGACTCCACGGACCTGATGTACCCGGTGGCCAAGGTGCGAGACCTCTCGGGCCGGGACATCCAGACCGTGTTGCTCTTGTACCGGCTCTCCCCGGGCAGCATCCGCTAGGGGTAGCCCCCGCCCTGACAGGCGGAGTAACTTGCAGGGAGAGGTCGGCCCCATGACGCCCCGGAGCATCACCACCTTCCTGACGCACGACGTCCCCGACGGCGGCCCCGCGACGCTTGCGCAGACGCTCGACGCGCGCGTCCGGCCGGGAGAGCTGGTCGAGTCGCTTCCCGACGGGGCCGTGCGCTGCTTCGCCTGCGGGCACCGCTGCCTCGTGAAGCCCGGCCGCCGCGGCATCTGCAAGGTGCGCTTCAATAAGGAAGGGACGCTGTACGTCCCGGTGGGGTATGTGGCCGCCCTGCAGTGCGATCCTACGGAGAAGAAGCCGTTCTTCCACTGCTTCCCGGGAAGCGACACCCTGACGTTCGGGATGCTGGGCTGCGACTTCCACTGCGGCTACTGCCAGAACTGGCTCACCTCCCAAGCGCTGCGCGACGACGCGGCGGGCGTCGTGCCGACCGACGTGACTCCCGACGACCTGGTGCGGCTCGCGCTACGGCAGGGAGCGAAGCTGGTCGGCTCGTCCTACAACGAGCCGCTGATCACCGCCGAGTGGGCAGTGGAGGTGTTCAAGGCCGCGCGGTCGCAGGGCCTGCGGACCGCGTTCATCTCGAACGGCAACGCGACACCGGAGGTGCTCGACTACATTCGCCCCTGGACCGATTGCTACAAGATCGACTTCAAGGCGATGGACGATAAGCGCTACCGCGAGCTCGGCGGTGTACTGCAGCACGTGCTCGACGCCATCCGGATGGTGCACGAGCGGGGGTTCTGGATGGAGCTCGTGACCTTGATCGTGCCGGGGTTCAACGACGACGAGACGCAACTGACCCGCGCCGCGGAATACATCGCGTCGGTGTCGCCAGAGATCCCGTGGCACGTCACGGCGTTCCACAAAGATTACAAGATGACCGACCCCGATAACACGTCCGC
>JACOVF010000156.1 GCA_016177465.1 Gemmatimonadota bacterium | reverse complement strand
GAGCGGGTGTGCCTCGGACGGGATCACCACCACCGTGTTGCCGGTGGCGACCGCCGGGGCCACGAGAGAGATGAAGCCGAGCAGCGGGCACAGCTCCGGCGCGGCAATGCCGATGACGCCGATCGGCTCGTGCATGGCGAGCGTCACGCCGCGGATCGGGACATGGTGAACTGCGCCGTCGTACTTGTCGGCCCAGGCGGCGTAGCTGAAGAGCCGGGCGATGGTGGCCTCCACTTCGCGGACCCCGGTGTCCTCGCCCTGCCCCGTCATCGCGGCGAGGCGGCGCGCGAACTCCTCGGCGCGCGCCGACAAGTTCTCGGCGATGTAGTAGAGAATCTGCGCGCGGGTATGCCCGGGGCCCCGGCTCCACTCCGCTGCGGCGTGCGCCGCCTCCACGGCGTTGCGGATATCCTTGCGGTTCCCCTCCCCGACTTCGCCGAGGAGCTTGCCCGAGGGCGAGCAGATCTGGCGCGAGTAGCCTTGATCCGGGCGCGCCTGTTTCCCGCCGATGAAGAGTTTGGGAGTCCGATCGATTGGGGGGAGGGGGGAGGGGGAAGTGGTGGTCTCCGCTCCCGGGACGACGTCACGGCCGACCGTGGCCTGCCTCGTGGCCGTCGAGTCCCACTCCCCACTCTCCCCTCCCTTCTCCCAGTCGGCTTTCAGGTACTCCCACATCCCCTCCCGTCCACCTTCGCGGCCGAACCCCGACTCGCGGTAGCCGCCGAATCCCGACGCAGCGTCGAACAAGTTGGTGCAGTTGATCCACACCACGCCGGCCTTGATCTTCGGCGCGACGTCGAGCGCGAGGTTGATGTTCTCCGTCCACACGCTCGCGGCGAGCCCGTAGGGCGTGTTGTTCGCGAGCGCGACCGCCTCGGCCGGCGTGCGGAAGGTCATCGACACGAGCACCGGGCCGAAGATCTCGACCTGTGCGATGGTGGCCGCGGGCGAAACGTCGGTGAACAGCGTCGGCGGGTAGAAGTAGCCCTCCGTGGGGCACGCCCACGACGGTTGCCACATCTTGGCGCCTTCCTCAACGCCTTTGTTGACGAGCCCGCGGATGCGCTCGAGCTGGACCGGCGCGACGATCGCGCCCATGTCGATCGCCTTGTCGAGCGGCGGGCCGACCCGGAGCTGCTCCATCCGAGCGCGCAGCTTCTTGAGGAGCCGCTCGGCGATCCCCTCGTGCACGAGGAGGCGCGAACCGGCGCAGCAGACCTGCCCCTGGTTGAACCAGATCGCGTCCACCGCGCCCTCCACGACGCTGTCGAGGTCGGCGTCGTCGAACACGATGAACGGGCTCTTGCCGCCCAGCTCGAGCGTGAGCTTCTTCCCCGTTCCCGCCGTGGCGTTGCGGATGATCCGCCCGACCTCGGTCGAGCCGGTAAACGCGATCTTATCCACATCGGGGTGGTCGACGAGGTAGGTCCCAGTCTCGCCGTCGCCCGTGACGACGTTGAACACTCCCGACGGCAGCCCCGCGAGGTGCGTGAGCTCGGCGAAACACAGCGCGGTGAGCGGGGTGAACTCGGCAGGCTTCAGGACGATCGTGTTTCCCGCGGCGAGCGCCGGCGCCACCTTCCACGCCACCATCAGGAGCGGGAAGTTCCACGGGATGATCTGGCCCACCACACCCACGGGTCCGTAGCCCGGGAACTCGGCATCGCGCAGCTGGGCCCAGCCCGCGTGGTGATAGAAGTGCCGGGCGACGAGCGGGATGTCGAGGTCGCGCGTCTCGCGGATCGACTTTCCGTTGTCGAGGCTCTCGAGCACCGCCAGGAGCCGCGAGTGCTTCTGCACCTCGCGCGCGAGGGCGTAGAGGTAGCGCGCGCGGGCGTGGTTCGACAGCGCCGCCCAACCGGGAAGCGCGGCGCGCGCCGCCCGCACTGCGGCGTCCACGTCGGGCCGACCGCCCTGCGCCACGCGGGCAAGCACCACCTTGGTGGCCGGGTTGATCGTCTCGAAGGAGCGGCCGTCCGCCGACTGCACCCAGCGGCCGTCGATGTAATGCCCGAGCTCCTTGCCGTGCCGCTCGAGCCACTCCAGGGCCGGCCCGCTCGCCTCGGGGGCGGGGCCGTACTCCATCGTCTCGAAAATCTTCGCGACGGTCGACGTCATGTCACACCATCGGATGCCGGTGCGCCGCGGAGTAGCGCCCCGTGACGAAGTGCTCGAGCTGGCGCTCGATGTCGGTGAGGAGCCCGCTCGCGCCGATGCGGAACAGATTGGGGCGAAGCCAGCGGTCGCCCAGCTCCTCCTTGATCAGGACCAGCCAGTCGAGCGCCGACTTGGCCATGCGAATGCCCCCCGCAGGCTTGAAGCCGACCGCTGAGCCGGTCTCCTCCAAGTACTCACGGATCTGGCGCGTCATGACGAGCCCGACCGGAAGAGTGGCATTCACCGGCTCCTTCCCCGTCGAGGTCTTGATAAAGTCGGCGCCCGCCATCATGGCCACCCGGCTCGCGCGGGCGACGTTGACGAGCGTGGCGAGCTCGCCCGTCGCGAGGATCACCTTCATGTGCGCCTCGCCGCAGGCCTGGCGGAAGGCGCGGACCTCCTCGTAGAGCGCCTCCCAGTTGCCGGTGAGAACGTGCGCCCGGGTGATCACGACGTCGATCTCCTGCGCCCCTGCCTCGACCGAGGCCTGCACCTCGTGGATCCGCTCCTCGAAGGGGTTGAGCCCCGCCGGGAACCCGGTCGACACCGCGGCCACGGGGATCCCCGAGCCCCTCAGGGCCTCAACCGCGACCGGGACCAGAGCGTGGTAGACGCACACCGCCCCGACTGTGATGTCCAGGTGGGCGACGCCCATCGCCTCGAGCAGGTCGCGCCGCACCGGCTGGCGCGCCTTGGCGCAGAGTCGGAGGACGTTGCCGGGGGTGTCGTCGCCGGCGAGGGTGGTGAGGTCGATGCAAGTGATGGCGCGGAGCAGCCAGGCCGCCTGCCATTCCTTCTTGACGGTACGGCGCCGCGGCAGCGTGGCAGCGCGGCGCTCGACGGCGCTGCGGTTCACACGCAGGGCGCGCACCGCGTCGAGGTCCAAGGGCGTGCCCGGGTTGCGTTCCTGGCGCTCCGGCGCGCGCGGGCCCCGTTCCTCCGCGCCGTGGAGGGCGCGGAGCCGGTCAAGACGGGTCTGTCCGCGGGTGGCCGTCATGCTCGCCGGGAGAATGCGAACACTGGGGCGAAAAGTCAAATGGGACAGGCGCTTGCGGCGCTTTCCGGGGATTCCTAGCTTGGTGCCGTGCCAGCCCCCCACCGAGTCGTCGTGGTCGCCGACGCCCATCTCGGGCAGGTGCCCCACGCCACCACAGCGGCGTTCCACGCCTTCCTCGAGGCGGTCCCCTCCCTCGGCGACGCGCTGTTGATCAACGGCGACTTGTTCGACTTTTGGTTCGAGTACGGCGCCGTGATCCCGCGGAAGCACTTCGGCACCGCGGCGCGGCTGCAGGCGCTCGCGGCCAGGGGGATCCCGATCACCTTCATCGGCGGCAACCACGACCGCTGGGGCGGCGACTTCCTGCGCAAGGACGTGGGGATCGCGTTCCACGCCGGCGTGGCGGAGCTGGAGATCGCGGGGCGGCGCGCCTTCGTGGCGCACGGCGACGGGCTGACCGAGCAGCACTGGAGCGCCGCCCTGATGCACCGTTTCACCCGCCACCCGGTCACGATCGCAACGTTTCGCGCGCTCCATCCCACCATCGGCTTCTGGATCGCCGACCAGTTCTCCCGCCACCTCGCCGACAACACCAAGGACCGGGCCGTGCTCGACCGGGCGGCCGAGGCGCAACTCGCGTACGCGAAGGATGTACTGGCGAAGCGGGCGGAGCTGGGGCTCGTCATCCTGGCGCACACGCACCGGCCGCGGCTGGAGCAGCTGCCCGATGGACGCGCGTACCTGAACCCGGGAGCCTTTCTGGATGGTGGCCGGTATGCGGTCGTGACGAGAGAGACGGTGGAGCTGAAGAGCTTCAGATCATGAATGCATTATCCCAGAGGGACCACCTCCACGTCCTTCAGCTTCTCGCCTAAGAATCGCGCCCCGACCTTCCGGAAATGCGGCTCGTCGTCCGACACGACGAACAGATGCTCGGGGTGGTCGGGCCGCGTGGCCGTTAAGTCGCGCTCCCGCAACTCACGCGTCACGGCGCTGGCCGTTTCCTCCGCGCTGTCGATCAGCGTCACGCCACGGCCCATCACCCGCGCGAGCAACGGCTTCAAGAGCGGGTAATGCGTGCACCCCAGCACCAGCACATCCACGCCGGCCTGCTGCAGTGGCTCGAGGTATTCGCGCGCGATCAGCTCGGTGGCGGGACGATCGAACCATCCTTCCTCGACGAGCGGCACGAACAGCGGACAGGCCCTGGCATGCACGACGGCGTCGGGACGCAGGGCCTGGATGGCGCGCTCGTAGGCGCCGGAAGCGATGGTCCCCGCGGTGCCGATCACGCCGATGTGGCCGGTCTGCGTCGCACGCACGGCGGCACGTGCCCCCGGCTCGATCACCCCCACCACGGGAACCGGCGAGTGCTCCTGGAGATACGCGAGGGCGTGGGCGGTGCTCGTGTTGCACGCGACCACCACCGCCTTTACTCCGCGGTGCACCAGGTACGCCAGGATCTCAGCCGAATAGCGGCGCACCGTGTCGGGCGACTTGGGACCGTAGGGGACGCGCGCGGTGTCACCGAAGTAGATGACGGACTCGGCGGGGAGGCGCTCGAACAGCGCCCG
>JACOVF010000155.1 GCA_016177465.1 Gemmatimonadota bacterium | reverse complement strand
CGGCCCTCTCGCCCGACGGGCGCTACCTCATCTACACGTCGACGGAGTCGGGACGGCCGGAGGTGTACGTGCGACCGTTCCCCAACACGGGGGCAGCCCGGTGGCAGGTGTCGACGGCGGGGGGCACGGAGCCGCGCTGGGCGCACAGCGGGCGGGAGATCTTCTACCGCAGCGGCAACGGCGACCTGGTGGTGGCGGCCGTCACGACGACGCCGACGTTCTCGGTGGGGCGGCAGCAGAGTTTGTTTTCGGCCATCTCGTTCGCGGCGCTCGTCCTGCACCAGGCCTACGACGTGAGCCCTGACGACCGACGGTTCATCATGCTTCGGACGGAAGCGGCGGACCAGAGTACCGAGCTAATCCTGGTCCAGAACTGGTTCACGGACCTGAAGGGGAAAGCGGGCCGCTAGTCAACCTGCAGCACCGCCAGGAACGCCTCCTGCGGGATCTCCACCGTCCCCACCTGCTTCATCCGCTTCTTGCCTGCCTTTTGTTTCTCCAGCAGCTTGCGCTTGCGGGTGATGTCGCCGCCGTAACACTTGGCGGTGACGTTCTTGCGCAGCGGGCGGATGGACTCCCGAGCGATCACCTTCGTGCCGATCGCCGCCTGGATCACCACCTCGAACAGCTGCCGCGGGATCAGCTCCTTCAGCTTCTCGGCGATCTTCTTGCCCCACTCGTAGGCTTTGTCCTTGTGAATGATCACGCTGAAGGCGTCCACCGGCTCGGCGTTCAGCAGCATGTCGAGCCGCACCAGCTCGGACCGCCGGTATTCGAGGAACTCGTAGTCGAGCGAGGCGTAGCCACGGGAGATCGTCTTGAGCTTGTCGTAGAAGTCGAGGATGATCTCGGCGAGCGGGAACTCCCAGCTGAACTCCACCCGCGTCGGGTCCAGGTAGTGCATCCCCTGATAGACGCCGCGGCGCTCCTGACCCAGCTTCATCATGCCGCCGATGTAGTCGGCGGGGGCGAGGATGCGCGCCTTCACGAACGGCTCCTCGATGCCGTCCACCGTCGAGCCGTGGGGCATGAGGCTCGGGTTTTCGACTACTTCCCGCGTGCCGTCGGTCTTGTGGACGTGGTACTCCACGTTGGGGACGGTCGAGATTAGGTCGAGGTCGAACTCCCGTTCCAGCCGCTCACGCACGATCTCCATATGCAACAGGCCCAGGAAGCCGCAGCGGAACCCGAACCCCAGCGCCACCGACGTCTCGGGCTCGTAGTGCAGCGACGCGTCGTTTAGCTGCAGCTTCGCGAGCGCGTCGCGCAGCTCCTCGTACTGCTCGGCGTTGGTGGGGTAGAGCCCGGCGAACACCATGGATTGAATGTCGCGGTAGCCCGGGAGCAGGGGGGCGTCGCGGCGCGCGGCGTCGAGTACCGTGTCGCCCGGGCGAGTGTCGCGCACCCCGCGGACGTTGGCGATGAAGTAGCCGACCTCGCCTGCCTCGAGCTGCTCGGTCGCTTTGTGACCGAGCTGCAGATAGCCGACTTCGTCCACCTCGTACACGTCGTCCGTGTGGGCGCCGAAGGCGATCTGCATCCCGGGCTTCAGGATCCCGTCCACGACGCGGATGCTCGGGATCGCCCCGCGGTAGCGGTCGTAGTAGGAGTCGAAGATCAGGGCGCGGAGCGGCGCATCATGATCGCCCCGCGGCCGCGGGACCCGGCGCACCACGGCCTCCAGCACCTCGGGGACGCCCCGGCCCTCCTTGGCCGAGATGCAGAGGATTTCCTCCTCCTCGGCGCCGATCAGATCGTGGATCTCCCGGGCGCGCTTGTCGGGCTCGGCGCCCGGGAGGTCGATCTTGTTGAGGACCGGGATGATCTCGAGCCCGGCATCCAGGGCCAGGAACAGGTTCGACAGGGTCTGCGCCTGGATGCCCTGGGAGGCGTCCACGACGAGGATCGCGCCCTCGCAGGCCGCGAGGGATCGGCTCACCTCGTAGGTGAAGTCCACGTGGCCGGGCGTGTCGATTAGATTGAGCTCGTAGAGCTGGCCGTTCCGGGCGTGGTAGTTCATCCGCACGGCGTTCAGCTTGATCGTGATCCCCCGTTCCCGTTCCAGGTCCATCGTGTCGAGCACCTGCTCGCGCATCAGCCGCTTGTCCAAGGTGCCTGTCAGCTCGATGAGCCGGTCGGCCAAGGTGGACTTCCCGTGGTCGATGTGGGCCACGATGCAGAAGTTGCGGATGTTGGCTTGGCGCATGCGGGGTCAAATATAAACCGAGTGACCGTTTCCTCGCGCACGTTCTCCCACCCTGAAGGGTGGGCTCGGCGATTCACTGTCCTTAAGGACCGTGCCCGGCCGAGCCCAGGCTTCAGCCTGGGGATGGAGCGCACATCACATCTCCCGTCTCTGGTAACCATCACCTGACTCTCGTCACCGGCTGGTTCGACCCGACCGCCAACGGCGGCGCGGTGCGCGTCGCCGCGAACAGTTACCTCCCGGCCAAGGGCGACCCCGGGGTGCGCCATCCCGGCTTGCGCCGCGGCGACCTGCTCACGCTCGTGAACGGCCGGGTCCAGTCGGTCAACGGACAGGCGCCCGAGACGACCGGGGGCCGGGCCGAGTTCGCCAAGCTCGGCGCCGTGCATCCGTCGCGACCGCTCGGGCTTGAGACCGCACGCGCCTCGAGTCCGCGGACGGCGGAGCTCCAGCGCGTGGTGGACCTGGTCTGCCCGCTCGGCTTCGGTCAGCGAGCGCTGATCGTGTCGCCGCCCAAGGCGGGGAAGACGATGATGCTGCAGGCGGTCGCCGAGGGCGTGGCGCTGAACTACCCCGCGGCCGTGCTGCTCGTACTGTTAGTGGACGAGCGCCCCGAGGAAGTCAGCGAGATGGTGGACTGGGGCCGCGGCGAGGTGATCGCGTCGAGCTTCGACCTGTCCCACGAGCGGCACGTCGCCGTGGCCGAGATGGTGTTCGAGCACGCGCGGCGGCAGGTGGAGATCGGCAAGGACGTGGTGATCGTGCTCGACTCGCTCACGCGCCTCGCGCGCTCGCACAACACGACGGGGAAGAGCAGCCGCCGCACCCTGTCGGGCGGGCTCGATGCCAACGCCCTCGCCAAGCCCAAGGCGCTATTCGGCGCGGCGCGTGCGGTACCGGCCGCCGACGGGGGCGGGTCGCTCACGGTGATCGCCACGGCGCTGGTCGAGACCGAGAGCCGGATGGACGACGTGATCTTCGAGGAGTTCAAGGGGACCGGCAACGCCGAGCTGCGGCTCACCCGCGAGATGGCGGATCGGCGCATCTACCCGGCGGTGGACGTGGCGGCGAGCGGCACGCGACGCGAGGAGCTCTTGGGCGACGTCGCGACCGTGGCGGGGCGGCAGGCGTTGCGCAAGCAGCTCGTGGGGCTGCCGCCGGCGCAGGCGATGGAGGCGTTGCTGCAGCAGTTCCGGCGGTCAAAGACGAACGCCGAGCTGCTCTCCGCCGTGCGGCCCTAGTTCGCCCCTTCAGCAATCTGCCGGTAGCTCGCCGGATTCCACTTCGGCCGCTCGGTCCGGTTCGCGATCTCGAGCCCCAGGTAGAAGGCGAGCTTGACGATTCGCGACTCCTTCTCCGCGTCGATTCTCGCGACTTCGTCACCCACCCGATGGTAGTCGGGGTGGGTGCCGTTGAAGAAGAAGAGGATCGGCACCCCCTTGCGCGCGAAGTTGTAGTGGTCGGAGCGGAAGTAGAAGTTCTCTTGCGGCCAGAGGTCATCGATCGGCCGCATGCCGAGCTCGGGGTGGGCGGCCGCGACGCGGTGGAGGGTGACGCCGAGGTCTGAGTGCTCCGTCCCGATCACCACGATGGTGTCCGTCCAGTTCCGCCCCACCATGTCGATGTTGAGGTCGGCGACGACGTTCGCGAGCGGCACCGTCGGGTGCTCAGTGAAGTAGCTGCTCCCCCACAGGCCTTTCTCCTCGCCGCTCACCGTCAGGAAGAGGATGGAGCGCTTGGGGCGCGGCCGGAGCCGGGCGAACGCCTCGGCCGCCCCGACCACGGCGATGGTGCCCGAGGCATCGTCGTCGGCGCCGTTGCAGATCGAGTCCGCGCCGATCGCGCGGCACTGACCGCTCCCGGCGGGTCCCGCCACGCCGACGTGGTCCATGTGGGCGCTGAAGACGACGTACTCCTGTCGGAGCCGCGGGTCGCTCCCCTCGAGGATGCCGACCACGTTGGGCGCGGAGTTGCGCTTCAGGATCCGGACCGTCGCGTGCACGTGGACCTGGACGCCCGGGAGCGGCGTCGCTTCCAGCGCGGCCGGACCGGCCTGTCGCAGCGCGTCCAGGTCGAGCCCCGCGCGCGCGAGCGCCGGCCGCAGCGACTGCACGCGGACGCGCAACGTCGCGGTGCTCCCGACGCCCCGCACCGGATCGCGCAACTGCGGCCGGGAGGAGCGGGCGGTGGCGACCGCCCAGACCGAGTCGGGGTCGCTCGCGAGCTGGACCACGCCCGCCGGACGCCACCCGAACACCCGGGCCCGCTCGGCGCGATTCCGCGCCGGCGTCGCTAGCACGAGCATCTTGCCCGCGAGCGCCGCCGTATCCACCGGCGTCGCGCCCGTGAGCGGCCCATGCAGCACCACGAGCGCGCCCGCGTAGTCCCCCGACGCAAACGCGTTGTCCGCGAACACGAAGTCGGTGGCATAGCGCAGGGTCACGTCGTCGCCGGCGCCGTGCACGAACGCGATCGAGCTGTCGGCCACGAATTGCACGCGGTCGAAGTGGTACCGCTGGAGGTAGGTCCCGCTGTCGCCGCCGGGCTGGAGGCCGAATCGGCGGAACTCCCTCGCGACGTAGGCCGCGACCTTCTCCAGCTCGGGGCTCGGCGTGTCGCGGCCACGCATGGAGTCGTCGGCGATGATGCCGATGCGGCGCCGGATGTCCTCGGGGGTGATCGAGTTCACCGCACGGCTAATGCTGGCGGGGCTCTGCGCGGCGAGCAACGCCGGCGCGAGCAGCGTCGCGAGCGCGAGCGATAGCCTCTTCACCTGGTCATTGTTCATGGTGTAGCAGTGGCGGCTTCGCGGGCGAGCAGCACGAGAAAGCGGGCGATGCGGGCCGTGCTTACGACGTCGATCTTGTGCGGCTCGTCGCCGGGCTTGTGCAGGTCGCCGTGAGCGCCGTTGTGCAAGTACAGGATCGGGATGCCGCGGCCGAAGAACAAAGCGTGGTCCCCCTGTAACCACAGCCGCAGCTTCGGATTGGGGGCGGTGACCACCGTGATGCCAAGCTCGGCCGCGTGCGCCCGCGCAGCGCGTTCCACTGCGGCTTCGAGCGGGGTGGGCACCGGTCCCAGGATGACGGCCAGCGAGTCCTTCAGGTTTCGACCGATCGACTCGACGTTGATCATCCCTGCCGTCTGCTCGAGCGGCACGGCCGGGTGGGCAAGGTAGAATGCGCTGCCCCACAGCCGCCGTTCCGTGCCGCTGAACAGCGCGAACAGAATGGACCGCGGGGGACGAGGTCCCCGCCCGAGCGCTCGCGCCGCTTCCAGTACGGCCGCCACGCCCGACGCGTTGTCGTCAGCTCCGTTGTAGATGCTGTCGCTCCCGATGGGGCGGTCGACCCCGAGGCCGTCCAGGTGGGCGGCCACGAGCAGATGGCCGGACTGCGCCGTGTCGGCGCCCGGCAGGAGGCCGAGGACGTTCGGGGCGGTGCGACGTGAGCGCACTCGCTCCACCAGGCGGAGCCGGACCGTGTAGCCCGCAAGGGGCAGGGGAGGCGGCAGGGGGTTGGGCAGGGGTCGCAGTGCGGCCTGGTCGACGCCGGCCTCGGCGAGGAAGGCGCCCATGGTTCCGTCAAGCATTTCCACGACCGGGAAGGGGATCACGTCCTTGCTGCCGGATACGAATGTCCGCGGCTCGCGGATGAAGGAAACGAGGCGGTGCCAGTCCGCCGAGTCACGCTGCACGACCTGGATCCAGCCGACCACGCCGGCGTGCGCGGCCGCCCTGAAGAGCCACAGCGGTGCCTCGACGCCGCCATTCGGCGTCATGTTGGCGAGATGAATGATCACCGCGCCTCGGACGTCCAGGCCGCCGAACGGATCGGCGGAGTCGGGCAGGCCGGTGAGGACAACTGCGTGCCCGGACACCACGGCCGGGCTGACCTCGCTGCCGCGCAGCCAATCGACCTCGCGCCCCAGCCGCCAGCTGGCCGGCCGAGGTCCCGTCATCCGCACGGTGGAGCTCTCCGGCACCAGCCGGGTCGTCAGGATCTTGTAGCGCTGGAGGAACGTCCCGCTGTCCCCGATGGGCACGAGGCCGGCGCGGCGGAAGGCGGCGGCGGCGTAGCGGGCCGCTTGGTCGAGCTCGCGCGACGGCGTGGCCCGGCCCCGCATCGAGTCGGCGGCGAGGCGGGTGATGTGCCGCCGCATCGCCTGGGGCGTGATGGAATCGAGCGCCTGCGCGGCGAGCGGTGGGGCGGGGGCCGCCGCGGCCAGCAACGCCAGCAGGAGCCAGCTCGTGAACCGCAAGGTCATGCCTGTCGGTCGTGGGATGAGGGACCGAAAAGCTAATCTGCCCGGCCGCGTGGGACTACGGCCGGGCAGGCTGGTGGCGCTCGTGAATCAGGAAGGCTTGCGGCGCCGCAGCTCGGGCTGGCTGCGCGCGGGTGGCGACTCCTTCCGCGGCTCGGCGCGCGGTTGGTTGCGGGGCTCGCTGCGCGGCTGGTTCCGCGGCTCGGCGCGCGGCTGGCTCCGCGGCTCGCTGCGGGGCTCATTCCGTGGAGTCGCGCGCGGCGGGTCCGACCGCGGCTCGGCGCGGGGCTCGGCCCGTTGGGGTCGCGGATCCCAACGCGGTTGCGCCGGCCGCACCGGCTCGACGGTGCGCGGGCCGGGCTGGTCGCGGCGGTCCACGCCGGGGCGGTCTGCCGGCCTGTCGCCGCGCTGCGGCTGATCGGGGCGGTCCGGGCGCGCCCGCTCGCGACGGCCCTCGGGCTCATGGCCGGGCCGGTCGTCGCCAGGCCGCTCGCGCCGCCCGGTTTCCCGTGGTGCCGGGATCGCGCCGACACCACCCAGGTCGCGGCCGCGTACGCCGCGCCGGGTATTGTCATTCACCGGGCGGGCGCGCTCGCGCGTCACGAACTGGTCGCGGCCGGCGCCGCCCCACTCCTTGAAGATGAACCGCGGCGCGGGGCGGAACGGGCGCACGAACACGACGCGGGTCCCGCCGTAGTAGCGGTACGGGTAGTACCAGGGATCGTCGAAAATCACGATCCGGAAGCGCACGCACGAGTACGCATACGGGTCCCAGTACGGCCAGCTCGCATACGCGTGACAGTCGTAGCAGAGGAAGCGCGGATAATCGAAGTGGCGCTCGACGCTGTACGACACGATGTCGTAGTCCCAGTCGTTGTATCCTTCGGGAACGATGCGCTGGGCGAGATCGGTGAGCGCGACGTACGGGTCGCCGCGCACCCGGCCGCCGGCGATCTCGCGGTAATCCCAGTGATCGCCGCTCGCGATGGGGTCGTAGACGAACGGATCCGCCGCCGCGACGGCGAAGATGTAGCCCACCCCGGGGTAGTCGTCGAC
The DNA here is from genome assembly GCA_016177465.1 of Gemmatimonadota bacterium. Classification (GTDB taxonomy): domain Bacteria; phylum Gemmatimonadota; class Gemmatimonadetes; order Gemmatimonadales; family GWC2-71-9; genus JACOVF01. The sequence continues at coordinate 13,169 of JACOVF010000155.1, read as the reverse complement.
GTAGAACGCGTCGCGGGCGGACCGGCCTTCCACCTCGAACTCGCGGCCGCCGCGCGTGTAGTTGTCCTCCCACGGCTCGCGCGGGAAGATCACGCGTACCCGGCCATCGGTGTCGACGCGAAACAGCGTGACGAACGCATCCTGGTCCACCCGGAAGTAGACCCGGACGCCGTCGCCGCGGGTATAAACCGCCGCATCCCCGCGGTTGGTCCAGACCTCGATGCGGGGCCGGTACGCCGCCGAGAGGCGGGAGGCCCTAAAGGGCTCCCTGGCGGTCGCGGGAGACGGCAATACCATCAGGCTCAGGAGCGCAACTTGCGTAAGCATAGGTCCTCCGGCATCCCCTTCAGGCACGTAACATGCCACCCTGCGCGAGTGCCTCAAGTGGTTATTCGGCAACTAGATATGCTCTCCCGCCTCCCACCTCCCGGTTGCCGCGTTGTCCTCTACCACGGACATTTGTCCGCCCGTTAGCTTCCGCTTTCCATGCCTGCAGCGCAGCGCGTCGACCTCCTCGACCCCGCCGAAGTCGCCCGACTAGGCGGAATCGAGATCGTGGCTGAGGGAGTGGTGGAGGGATTCCTCACCGGGCTGCACCGCTCCCCGTTCCGCGGTTTCTCGGTCGAGTTCACCGAACACCGAGCCTATCAGCCGGGCGACGAGCCCCGCTATCTCGACTGGAAGATCCTCGCGCGCTCCGACCGGCTGTTCGTGAAGCAGTTCGAGGAAGAGACCAACCTGCGGGCCATGATCCTGGTGGACGCGAGCCGCTCGATGGCGTGGCGCGGCGCCCCCGGCCGGCTCACCAAGCGGGCCTACGCCGACCGGCTGGCCGCCGCGCTGGCCCTCATTCTCCTGCGCCAGCGGGACGCGACGGGACTGGTCACCTTCGACGACGCGGTGCGGCAGGTCGTGCCGGCGCGGGTCAAGACGGGGCAGTGGACGCGGTTCGTGCGCGGACTGCTGGACACCCCCGATGGCCGCGGCACGGCGGCGTACGACGCGCTGCGCCACATCACCGGCCTCCTGGCACGGCGCGGGCTCGTCGTGCTGCTGTCCGACCTGCTGTTCGACCGCGAGCTGGCGCTGACGGCGTTGCGCTACCTGCGCCATCGCGGGCACCAGGTGATCGTCTTTCATCTCATGGACCCGGCCGAGGTCCAGCTCTCGGGACCGCCTGAGGTCCGGTTCCGCGATCCCGAGTCCTCCGCGAGCGTGGTGGTGCGCCCGCGCGAACTGGCACGCGCCTACGGCGAGACGGTGCAGCGCGAGATGGCCGCGTGGCGGGCCGCCTGCCGGCGGCACGGCATCGCCTACCACCCTGTACAGACCGACATGCCCTTCGGCGTGGCGCTGCGCCTCCTCGCGTGACGTTCCTCCATCCGCTCGCGTTGCTGGGGCTCGCGGCTGTGGCGATCCCCGCGCTGCTGCATTTGCTGCAGCGCCGCGTGCCGCCCGAGATCGAGTTCCCGCCGTTGCGCTACCTCAGCGAAGCCGAGCGGCAGAGCGCGAGGCGGCTGAAGCTGCGCCACCTGGTGCTGCTCGTGCTGCGGACGGCGCTCATCGTGGCGATCGTGCTGGCGGCGGCGCGGCCGCTGGTACCGGCGCGTGCCCTAAAGGACTCCCTGGGGGTCGTGGGCGGCGCGCACCGCCCCACTGCCCTCGCGGTGATTCTCGACAACTCCCCCTCCGCGGGTGCGGTGGCCGACGGCCGCCCGGTGATGGACCGGCTGCGGGTGGCGGCGCGCACCTCCTTGGCGCGCGCGACGGCGGCGGACCGCGTCTGGCTCGTGCTGGCCGACGGCGTCGCGCGCGCGGGCTCCCGTGAGGCGCTGCTCGCGGTGCTCGACGGCGTCACTCCGGACAGCCGCCGCCTCGACGTCACACGCGCGGTGGAGCGCGCGGCGCGGCTCGTCGGCGCCGAGCCGCTCGCGGCAAGGGAGGTGCACGTGCTCAGCGACCTGCAGCGGACCGCCCTCGGCATTGGCGCGGCGGACGTGCCGCGCGGCGTGCGCGTGCTGGCGCTCGGGACCTCGGGTCGCGCGCCGTTGAACCGCGGACTCGGCGCCGCGCGCGTGACGGAGGGCGCCGTGGCGGTGACGGTCACCGGCACGGCCGGCGCCGCGCCGTCGCCCGTGTCGCTGCGGATCGGCGGGCGCAGTGGGGCCAGGGTCTTGGCCGCGCCCGGATCAGCGGTCTCCCTGCTGCTGCCGCCCCTGCCGCCCGGCTGGTGGGCCGGGGACGTGGCGCTCGAACCCGACGAGCTGCGCGCTGATGACCAGCGCGCCATCGCCTGGCGGGTGGCGCCGCCTGCGCGCGTGGCCGTGAGCCCCGACGCGGGCCCCTTCCTCGCCGCCGCGCTGGCGGTGCTGCGAGAAGCGCGGCGCGTCGGCACCGGCAGCGAGGTGACGGTCGCCGATCATCCCGTTGCCGGCCCCTTGGTGATCCTACCGCCCACCGATCCTGCTCTCCTCGGGCCGACCAACCGCGCCCTCGGCGCGCGTGGGGTGGCGTGGCGATTCGGGGCCCTCGGCACCCCGGGCCCGCTCGCGTCGCGGGAGCTGGCGATGCTCGCCGGCGCCCGGGTGACCCGCCGCTACCGGCTGGAGGCGCCGACCGGCGCTGGCGGCGACGTCCTCGCCACCGTGAACGGCGCGCCGTGGCTCGTGCGCGCCGGCGATGCCGTGCTCGTCGGCAGCCGTCTGGACACGGCGTGGACCGCGCTCGCCACGGCGCCGGGGTTCGTGTCATTCGTGGACGCGCTGGTGAACCGGGTGGCGCGCGGTGAGGCGGCGATCGCCGACGGGGAGGGAAGCCCGCGGGTCGCGTTCGACGTCCACGGCGCCGACACGGTGGGGGCGACCGTCTATGGCCTCGACCCTCGGGAATCTGACCTCACGCCGGCGACCCCCGACGAGCTGCGGCGCGCGCTGCGCGCCGAGGTGTATGATGATGCGGCGTTCGCCGCCGCGCGCTTTGCCGGGACGAGGGCGGTCGACGTGAGCGGCCTGCTCCTCCTGCTCGCGTTGCTCCTCGCCGCGCTCGAGCTGGGCGTGGCGACCCTGATGACCTGATGGCGCTGGACTTCCTCCTCGACCGGTTCGACGAGCTCCCCGCGACCCGAGGGCTGATGGGACGCCTCCCGCGACCGCCAGGGAGTCCCTTAGGGCCTCCCGCCCGACCGTCAGGGAGTCCTTTCGGGTCCCGCCTCCCGGTCTCGGGTCTCCCGGGCTCCAGTCCCGCGGTGCTCGTCGCGACGCTCGCCCGGCGTCTGTCCCAGCGGCTGTTCGTGGTCATGGTGCAGACGCCCGCCGACGCCGAGCGCTGGCTCGCGGACGTGCGCACCCTCGCGGGTGACGCCGCCGTGCTCTACCCGCAACGCGAGGCGCTCGGGGCCGAGGAGCCGCACTTCGAGATCGCGGGCGAGCGGGTCGAGACGATCGAAGCGCTGCTACACGGCGCGGTGCGGATCCTCGTCACGACGGCGCGGGCGAGCGCCGAGCGGACGGAAGTGCCCGCGGTGCTCCAGGCCTCGCGACTTGAGCTGGCGCAGGGAGTGGGGAATGGGGAAAGGGGAATGGGATCCCTGACCGACGTCGCGCGGCGGCTTGGGGAGATGGGCTACACGCGTGTCTCCGTGGTCACGGAAGTCGCGCAGTTCAGCGTGCGCGGCGGCATCCTCGACGTCTACGGGTTCGGCATGGCGGCGCCGGCGCGCGTCGAGTGGTGGGGCGACGAGATCGTGTCGCTGCGGGACTTCGATCTCGATACGCAACGATCCGGCGAAGCCCTGACGCGGGTGACGGTGCTGCCGATTAAAACCTCGGGAAGCGGGAAGGGGGAAGGGGGAGAGATCACGTCCTCGCTCCTCGATCTCCTGCCCGCTGACGTCCTGCTGGTCATCGATCAGGAGTCCGCCGTCGAGCGTGAGGTCGAGCGCGCTTGGGCGGACGCGGCCCACCATCTCGAGGTCGCGCGGCGGATGGGTGAAGAGCCGCCGGCGCGCGAAGCGCTGTTCCTCGATCCGCCGGCATGGCGGCACACGCTGGAGGGCTTCGGGCGGCTGGCACTGCACGCGCCCGACGCGGCGGACCGCTTCGACGTCGCGCCGCCCGAGGCGGTCGACCGCGACCTGAGGCGGTTGCGCGACATCCTCGGGCGACCCCCCGCGACCGTCATCTTATGCGACAACGAGGGCCAGCTCGAGCGGCTCGAGGAGTTGCTCGGCCCAGCGCAAACGACCCGAGCGACGCTCGCGCTCGGGGCATTGGACGGCGGCTTCCTCCTGCCGTCGCTGCGCGTGCTCACCGACCACGAGATCTTCCGGCGGGCGCGGCGGCTGCGGCGGCCGCGGCGCTACCGCGCAGCGGCGCCGTCGGGCGTGACCGGGGCGGGGGCGCTCGCGCCCGGGGAATACGTGGTGCACCTCGAGCACGGCATCGGGATCTACCGCGGCCTGCAGACAATCCCGGTGGGGGAGGCGACGCTCGAGGTCGCGGTCGTCGAGTACGAAGGCGGCGACCGGCTCAACGTGCCGCTCTACCGCCTCGATCAGCTCGAGCCCTACCGCACCGCCGGCGACGGGGACGCGCCGCCGCCGCGACTCCACCGCCTGGGGAGCACCGCCTGGCAACGCCAGCGGGACAAGACGCGCGCGGCCATCCGGGCGATGGCGGACGAGTTGCTCGACCTGTACGCGCGCCGCCAGCTGGCCTCGGGCGTCGCCTATCCCCCGGACACGCCGTGGCAGCGGGAGCTGGAATCCGCCTTCCTCTATGAGGACACGCCGGACCAGCGCCGCGCGGCCGAGGAGGTGAAGCGCGACCTGGAGCGGGCGCGCCCGATGGACCGCCTGCTCGTGGGGGACGTGGGGTACGGCAAGACGGAGGTCGCGGTGCGTGCCGCGTTCAAGGTGGTGCAGGCGGGGAAGCAGGCGGCGGTGCTGGTGCCGACGACGATCCTCGCCGAGCAGCACGGCCGCACGTTCCGCGAGCGGCTGGCTGACTTCCCCACCCAGGTCGAGGTGCTGTCGCGCTTCCGGACGCCGAAGGAGACGGCGGAGATCACGCGGCGCATCGCGGGCGGAGAGGTGGACATCGTGATCGGGACGCACCGGCTGCTCTCGAAGGACGTCGCCTTCAAGGACCTGGGCCTCCTGGTGGTGGACGAGGAGCACCGCTTCGGGGTGCGCCACAAGGAGCGCCTCAAGGCGCTCAAGCTGGCGGTGGACGTGCTGTCGCTCACCGCGACGCCGATCCCGCGCACGCTGCACCTCTCGCTCGCGGGCCTGCGCGACCTCTCGCTGCTCGAGACGGCGCCCAAGGACCGCTCGCCGGTGTTGACGTTCGTCGAGCCCTGGGACGACGCGCTGCTCGAGGAGGCGATGGCGCGCGAGCTCGACCGTGGCGGCCAGGTGTACTTCGTGCACAACCGCATCGAGACGATCGCCACGATCACCGAGCGGGTGCGCGCGCTGGCGCCCCGCGCGCGGATCGCCGTGGCGCACGGTCAGATAAAGGAGGCGGATCTGGAGGCGGTGATGGCCCGGTTCGTCCGCGGCGAGGTGGATGTGCTGGTCTCGACGATGATTGTGGAGTCGGGGCTCGACGTCCCCAACGCCAACACGATGATCGTGGATCGGGCCGACCGGTTCGGGTTGGCGCAGCTGTACCAGTTGCGCGGGCGGGTGGGGCGAAGCCACCGCCGCGCCTCCTGTTATCTCCTTGTCCCCGACCTGATCGACCCCGCGGCCGAGGACCGGCTGCAGGTGCTGGAGCACCACACGGACCTCGGGTCGGGGTACCGGATCGCGCTGCGCGACCTCGAGCTGCGCGGCGCCGGGAACTTGTTGGGGGCGGAGCAGTCGGGCCACGCCCAGGCGGTCGGGTTCGACCTCTACCTGCGCTGGCTCGCGGAGACCGTCCGGGAGATCAAGGGGAAGGGGGACGGGGGAATGGGAACAGGGATCCCGCCGGAGATCCTCATGGACCAGGCCGCGCATTTCCCGGACTGGTACATCGCCGACGACGAGGCGAAGCTGGACCTGTACCGGCGGCTGGCGCGGGCGGAGCAACCGTGCGAGATTGCGTCGCTTCGGGAAGAACTGCGCGACCGTTTCGGCCCGCTGCCGGAGGACACGGAGCGCCTGCTTCTCGTGTCCGAGCTCCGCGCGCTCGGCGCCCGGCTGGGGCTGGAGACGGTCCTCGTCCGGGGCGACGAGGCGCGGCTCACGTTTCGGAAGGACGCGCGGCCGCGGCTCTCAGGGCTCACGGCGGCGCTTGACGCGGTGCAGTTTGAAGCCGAGGTGCGGCGTGCGGTGCCGCTCTCCCTCAGGCTCCGCCGGCTGGGTGGGGAAGCGATCGGCCCCGGGCTGGTGCGGGCCCTCTCCGCGGTCCTGCAGGACCTTCACTCCTAAAGGAGACGGGATGCGTCGTTTGGGTGCGGTATTCATGGTGCTGGCGCTCGCCGGCTGCGATGTCCTCAAGGACGCTTTCTCGGCGCGCGTGGAAGTCGTCGCCCGCGCGGGCAGCCAGACCCTCAGCGTGGAGCGGATCGCCGAGTGGGCGGGCCTGAGCAAGCAGGTGCCGCTCACGCCGGAGGCGTTCTCCCGCCTCGCCCACGTGTACGTGGACTACACGTTGTTTGCGCAGCAACTGGCTCAGGGCCAGACCCTCGACGATTCCGCCACGACCCTCTCGGCGATGTGGCCCATCGCCTCACAGATGCGGTGGGAGCGGTTCCACGATCGGCTCGTCGCCGCCCGCGCGCAGCTCACCGCGGCGCAGGCCGATTCGGCGTACCAGGCGGGCGAGGCGCGGCTGTTCCAGCACATCCTTCTCCAGGTGCCGCAAAGCGCCGCCCCGCCGGTCATCGAGCAGCAGCGCCGGCTGATTGAGGACCTCGCGCGCCAGCTGCAGCGCGGCACGCGGTTCGGCCCGCTGGCGGCGCGCTACTCCGACGATCCGGGCAGCAAGCGGCAGCACGGGATGCTCCCGGTGGTCGAGCGCGGCGCCTACGTCCCGGCATTCGAGGACGCCGCCTGGGCGCTGCCCCCCGGCGCCCTGAGCGGTGTGGTGCGCTCGCCGTACGGGTTCCACCTGATCCGCCGCCCGCCGCTCGCCGAGGTGCGGGATTCCTTCCGCGTGGGGCTCGAGAACCGCCTCGCCATGCGGTTCGATTCCATCTACGCCGACAGCCTCGCACAGCACCGCAAGCTCGAGGTCGTGGACGGCGCGCCCGCGATCGTGCGCCAGGTGATGCAGGACCTCGACGCCGCGCGCGCGAGCGGGCAGACGCTCGTGAAGTACCGGGGCGGCAGCTTCCGCGTGCGCGACATGGTGCGCTGGGTCTACTCGCTCGACCCGTCGGTCGCCCAGGCGCTACCCGGCGGCACCGACGAGCAGATCGAGCAGTTCCTGAAGGTGGTCGCCCAGCGTCACCTCCTGCTGGAGCAGGCCGACTCCGCCAAGGTGAACCTCGCGCCCGAGGACTGGGCCTACCTGAAGGCGCAGCACGATTCCGCGCTGACGATCCTCGAGACCCTGCTGAACCTCAGCCCGCAGCTGTTCCGCGACTCGGCGCAGCCCCCCGCCGCCAGGGAGCAGCTCGCTGCGGCGCGCGTCAACGATTACCTCGACCGCGTCGTGCAGAGCCGCGCCCAGTTCATGCCGATCCCGCCGTTGCTCGCCGAAGTGCTGCGCGCGCGCGCGGACTGGTCGGTGAGCCAAGCGGGTCTCCGGCGGGCCGTGGAGCGCGCCAAGGAGATGCGGGCCACCGCCGACTCACTGCGCGTGCCGCCGGGGCAGCAAGGGCCACCGACGCTGACGCCCGCGCCGGGCCCCGCCCCGGCGCTCGACAGCGTCCAGGGCCAGGGCCCGCGGCGCCGATAAGGTGATACGCGTCGTGCCCCGGCTCCTCTGGTGCGGTCTCCTCGCGGTCCTGGTGCCTGGCGGGGGTGCTACCGCGCAGGCGGAGCGGCGGACAGTGGACCGCATCGTGGCGGTGGTGGGGACGCGGGCGATCCTCACGTCGCAGGTGGACGAACAGCTGGTCCTGCTGCAGTCGCAAGGCCAGCCGTTCCCGCCCGACTCGGCCGGCCGCGCCGAGGCGCGCCGCCGGATTCTCGATCGGATGATCGAGGAGGAGCTGCTCGTCCAGCAGGCCGAGCGCGACACCACGATCAAAGTCACCGACCAGGAGATCCAGGACCAGGTCGAGCAGAGCGTGCAGAACGTGCGGCGGCAGTTCGCCTCCGAGCTCGAGTTCCAGGAGCAGCTGCGGCAGGCGAACTTCGGGTCGGTGGAGGAGTGGCGCCGCTGGCTCACCGACCAGCAGCGCCGCCAGATCCTCACCCAGCGCCTGCTCGAGGTCCAGCGCCAGAAGGGCAAGCTGCGCCCGATCCCACCGACCGATGCGCAGATGCGCGCCTTCTGGGAACAGAACCGTGGGCAGGTGCAGCGGCGCCCGCCAGTGGTCTCGTTCCGGCAGATCGTCGTCACGCCGAAGCCCGATTCGGCCGCCCGGGCGCAGACACTGCAGCTCGCGGAGTCGCTCGTGGCGGTGCTGCACGGCGGAGTGGACTTCGCCACCCTCGCCCGCCAGTACTCGCGCGACTCGGTCTCGGCCCAGAACGGCGGCGAGCTGGGGTGGTTCCGCCGCGGCGTCATGGTGAAGTCGTTCGAGAACGCGGTGTTCCGGCTGCGGCCGGGCGAGATCTCCGATCCGGTCGAGACGGAGTTCGGGTTCCACATCATCCAGCTGCAGCGCGCTCAGCCGGCCGAGGTGCTGGCGCGGCACATCCTGCTCACGCCGGCGATCGCGCCGACGCAGGTGGACATCGCGCGCCGCCTGGCCGACAGCGTGCACGCCCGGCTCGCGGCGGGCGCGCCGTTCGATTCCCTGGCCCGCGCGGCCGGCGACCCCAACGAGTCCAAGCTCGCCGAAGCCGTGCCGGTCTCGCAGCTGCCCCCCGACTACCAGCAGCTCGTCAACGCCGACACGACCCTCGGGCTGAAGCCCGTGTTCACGATCGGCCCCGAAAGCGAGCGGCCGAAGTTCGCCATCCTCGAGGTTACTGAACGCCAGGCCGAGGGCGAGGTGACGTTCGAGGACGTGAAGGACCGCATCCGTGAGCGGCTCGGACAGGACCTCGCGATCAAGCATTACCTCGACCAGCTGCGCCGCCAGACCTACATCGACATCCGCCTGTAACACCGTGGCCCCCTCCCCGTCCCGCGCGCGGCCTCGCCTCGCCGTCACGCTCGGCGACCCCCGCGGGATCGGGCCGGAGGTGGTGGCGAAGGCACTCGCCGCCGGGCCGCTCCAAGCGGACGTCCTGGTCATTGGGGCGGACGGGCAGGTCGGCGGAATGCCGGCGAAGAGCAGGATCGGCGTGGGGCCCTGGCACGCGGAGGATGACGAACACGCCGCTGGCCGGCTCGCGGCCGTTGCGGTCGAGCGCGCAGCGCAGCTCGCCCGCGTCGGCGAGGTCGACGCGATCGTCACGGGTCCGACGCACAAACACGCACTCCACGCAGCCGGCTACCACTATCCCGGGCTGACCGAGTTCCTCGCCCATCTTGCCGGCGACGTTGAGGTCGCGATGATGCTCGCAGCAGGGTCGTTGCGTGTCGTCCTCGTCACCACCCACATCCCTCTGCGCGACGTGCCGGGCGCGGTCACCGCCGAGCGAGTGATCACCGCGGGAAGGATCACGTCGGCCGCCCTCAAGCACTGGTGGGGGATCCCGCGCCCGCGACTCGCCGTCTGCGCGATCAACCCGCACGCGGGGGAGGGCGGCCTGTTCGGCGACGAGGATGAGCGCGTCCTCGCCCCCGCGGCCCACGCGCTCGACGCCGCGGGCCCGCTTCCGGCCGACACCGTGTTCGTGAAGGCGTTGCGCGGGGAGTTCGACGCAGTCCTCACCCCGTACCACGACGTCGGGATGACCGCGGTGAAGGTCGCCGGCTTCGGCAAGGGGGTGAACGTGACGCTGGGGCTACCGTTCCCGCGGACCGCGCCGGATCACGGCACGGCGTTCGATATCGCGGGCCGGAACATCGCCGATCCCGGATCGATGCGGGCTGCACTCGAACTAGCGGTGCAGCTTGCCGGAAAAGCCAGACCCAAGGCTCCAGAGTAGTTGCCAGACGCCAAGCGAACAGGGGCTTTCAGAGCCTAGCTGCAAGAGAATGCGCCGAGCTGCGGGATTCGGGTTATGCGACCTGACGCTGTCTCGCCAGATTCCGCTCCCATGGGGCATTTCAAGAAGCTCAAGGCTTGGGAGCATGCGAGGACGTTAGCCATCCTGTCCAAGGCGGCGATCGCGCGACTGGCAATACGAATGCGACGGTCTCGCGAATCAGTGGAAGCGAGCTTCCTACAGCGTCGTGCTGAACATCGCCGAGGGTGCGAGTCGGCGTGGTTCGAAAGACCTCCGTCGCCACCTGGACATCGCCCGTGCCTCCTTGGACGAGGTCGAAGCGATTCTCGATCTCGTGATTGGACTGGGTTACTTCACGCAGGGAGAACTGGAACGAGTCGAGGCTGTCCGCGACGAGTGCGCGAGGACCGTGTTCGGTCTGCTCCGCAAGTTGGGCGAACCCAAAGCCACGAGCGGCTAGCGTCTTGGAACCACTGTTCGCTTGGCGTCTGGCAACTCCTCTGGCGACTGCTCAAGCTTGCTTCTGTTTGCCCAGGAATCTCACCCTGCCCACCCGCCGCCCTTCCATCTCCACTACCTCGAACCGCGCCCCCTTCACCTCCACCGTGTCCCCCACCTTCGGCAACCGCCCCAGCGTCCCGAACACCAGCCCGCCGATCGTCGTGTAGTCGGTGTCGTCCAGCTCCAGCCCGTAGCTGCCATTGATCTCGCGGATCTCGGTCCCACCGGTCAAGACCGGCGCGGCGCCGGCGGCGGGCGCGCCCGCCGCCTCGGGGGGAGCCCGGTCGTATTCGTCGTAGATCTGGCCGACGATCTCCTCCAGCAGGTCCTCCATGGTGACCAGGCCGGCGGTGCCGCCGAATTCGTCCAGCACGATCGCCATGTGGACCTTCTGGCGCTTCATGTCGGCGAGCACGTCCTCGACCTCGCGGGTCCCGGGCACGAAGAACGTCGGCCGCATGACGGTTTCGATGGTGTCCTGCGGATTGGCCCGCAGGGCGGCGAGGATCGCCTTCGCGTGGACCGTGCCCACGACGTCGTCGAGCGTGTCGCGGAACACGGGGTAGCGGGACCGTCCCGCGCGGGCGACGAGGTCGGCCGCCTGTGCCAGCGTGGACTGGGCGGGAATGCCGAGGATCGCCGTGCGAGGGGTCATCACGTCGCGCGCGAGTTTCTCGGTGAACTCGAAGACTCCCTCGATCATCCGGGCGTCCTGGGGCCCGAGCTCTCCCGTGGCGCGGCTCTGTTCCACGAGCATCATGATCTCTTCGGGCGAGTGCACCCGCTCCCGTTCGGTCGGCGCGCGCGCGCCGAACACCTTGAGGATGGCGTTCGCCGTCCCGTTCAACAACCAGATGAACGGGTTGGTCGCGACGGTGAAGACGATCAGCGGTTGGGCCACCCAGCGACTCGTTTGCTCCGGATGCAGCAACGCCAGCGCCTTGGGGGCGAGCTCGCCGAGCACGATGTGCAGGAACGTGATGATAGTGAACGCGACGCCGACCGCCACGCTTTCCGTCGCGATCACGTCGAGGGGCGTGGGGAGTCCCGTGAACAGGTGCTCGATCGTCCCGGCGAGCGCCGGTTTGCCGATCCACCCGAGGCCGAGACTGGCCAGGGTGATGCCGAGTTGGGTGCCGGAGATGTAGCGGTCGAGATGCTGGATGGCTTCCTTGACGGCCTTCGCCCGGCGGTCCCCCGTGCGGATCATCGCGTCGATCCGCGTGCGCCGCGACGCGACCAGCGCGAATTCGGCCGCGACGAAGAACGCGTTTGCCGCCACGAGGACCAGGACCGCGAGCAGGCGCAGCCACAGGGAGCCGAGTTCCAGTTCGGTCATTGGGACCCGCGAAACCTACCTGGTGCCCACTCGACTTCAAGCATATATGTTTCCGGCTGGAGCCCACCACGTGACGACGCTTCCGATCGACGCCCACTGCACGCACGTCGCCCCGCTGCGCGCGGAGAGCCGCCGGCGGATGACGGTCGTGCTGGCGCTCACGGCCAGCGTGATGGTCGCGGAGGCCGTGGGCGGCCTCGTCGCCAACTCCCTCGCCCTGCTCGCCGACGCCGGCCACATGCTCGCGGACGTGGCGGCGATCGGGCTCGCGCTCTTCGTCTCCCATCTCGCGCGCCGCCCCGCCACCGCGGAGCGCTCCTTCGGGCTGTTGCGGCTCGAGATCCTCGCCGCGCTCGTGAACGGCGCGCTGCTGATCGGCATCGCCACGGGCATCGGCCTCGAGGCGTGGGACCGCTTCCGCGCGCCGCCGCCCGTGGACGCGCGGCTCCTGCTCGCGATCGCCTCCATCGGGCTCGTCGCCAACGTCGTCGGGGCGGTGATCCTGCACCGCGGCCACGAGCACTCCCTCAACCAGCGCGGCGCCTACCTCCATGTCCTGGGGGACCTGCTCGGCTCGATCGGGGCGCTCGGCGCGGGGGTCATCGTCCTCGCCACCGGCTGGACCGCCGCCGACCCGATCATCTCCGTCTTCATCTCGGCGTTGGTGCTGCGGAGCGCCTGGCGCCTGGTGCGCGAGAGCACCGACGTCCTGCTCGAGGCGACCCCGGCCAGCATCTCCCTCTCGGACGTCCACGACCGGATGGCCTCCCTGCCGGGGGTCTCGTCGGTCCACGACCTCCACGTGTGGACCGTCACGAGCGGCGTCGTGGCGATGAGCGGCCACCTCGTCGTCCAGAACCCCGCCGACAACCAGCGCATCCTGGAGCAGGTCCAGGACCGGATGCAGGAGCTGGGGATCGGGCACGTGACGGTGCAGATGGAACGGGATCCGACGTGTGAGTGAACAACCGTGAGTGGTGAGAGGTGAGTGGTGAGTGGGAAGCAAATGCACTGCCACTCACCACTTACCACTCACCACTCACGGCACGTCCGAGACTTGTCTTTTGAACGCGGCTCGCCTATACTGCGCCCCTCATTCAGGGCACCGTCAGGACGTAACACCGTGCAGATCCGTAACATCGCCATCATCGCCCACGTCGACCACGG
>JACOVF010000154.1 GCA_016177465.1 Gemmatimonadota bacterium | reverse complement strand
GGCACCGCGTCGCCGTAGCAGAACAGCTTCATCGTGGCGCCGATGGCCTCGTACCCCGCCTCCACCAGCACCGCGGCCGCCACGGAGGAATCGACCCCACCCGACATCGCGACGAGCACTCGGCCCTTCACCCTGCCTCACCCCCCCAATCAGTGCTGCGCATCATCGATGCAAGACGGCTGCGAGCGACCGCACCTTCTCCACGATCTTCGGCAGCGCCGCGATCACCGCGTCCACGTCGTCCGTGGTGCTGTCCTTCCCGAACGAGAAGCGCAACGCCGCGATGCCGAGGTCGCGCGGTACGCCCATCGCTGTGAGCACGTGCGACGGTTCGACCGCGCCTGTGCTGCACGCCGACCCGGAGGAGCAGGCGATGCCGGCCAGATCGAAGTGCATGAGGAGCGCCTCGCTGTCGGTGCCGGGGATCGAGACGTTCGACACGTGCGGCGCGCGCTCCGCCGTCCAGCCGTTGATCACCGCGTCGGGCACGATGGCGAGCACGCGTCCCTCGAAATCGTCGCGCAGCGCCCGCAGCCGCGCGGCCAGCTCCACGTGTTCCTGTGCCGCCAGCTCGACGGCCTTGCCGAGCGCCACGATGCCCGGGACGTTCTCGGTACCTGGACGGATCCCGAACTGCTGGCCGCCGCCGTGGATGATCGGCTCGACCGCATGGCGGTCGCGCACGACGAGCGCACCGATCCCCTTCGGGGAACCGATCTTGTGGCCGGAGATGGTGAGGAGCGTGCAGGGGACGTCGCGCAGCGACACGGGAACTTTGCCGAACGCCTGCACGGCGTCGCAATGGAAGGGAACCCCGGCGTCGCCAGATCGCGCGGCGAGTCGCTCGATGGGCTGCACCGTTCCCACTTCGTTGTTCACCCACATCACGCTCACCAAGGCGAGGCCGCGCGCCAGCGCCGCCTCGAAGGCGGCCTCGTCCACCGTCCCGCTGCCGCTCACCGGGAGGATGATCTCCTCGCCTCCGAGGTGCGTCACGGCATGCGCCGCCGCGAGCACCGCCTTGTGCTCCGTGGCGGTGACCGCCACGCGGAACGGGCCCCCGCGGTCGCGTGACGCGAGCGCCGCGCCGATCACGGCGAGGTTGTCGGCCTCCGTCCCGCCGGAGGTGAACACGATCTGGTTCGGCTCGGCGCCGACCGTCTCGGCGATCGCCCGCTTGGCCTGCTCCACGGCGGCGCGGGCGGCCCGCCCGAAGCGGTGGGCGGACGACGGGTTCCCGAACGCTTCCTTACCGAGGTAGGGCAGCATCGCGTCCAGCACCTCCGGTCGCACCGGGGTGGTGGCCGCGTTGTCGAGGTACACCAGGCGCTTGGTCATTGCGGTCGAATTTATCGACTAGAGGGACTGGACGCCAAGTTGCAGCACGTCCGCAACCTCGACCGTCTCGTGGGTGAAAAAGGGCTCGCCGTAAGGCTTCCGGATCAGTGAGCCGTAGTGCGCTGACTGGATCCGGATCAGCTCGTAGAGGTCCTGGCCGGTGGGGAAGATCTCCCCTGCCGCCGTGGCGCCGTCGAACTGCGAGGCGTAGCAGTGGATCGCCCGCATCTTGGCGTCGAACGTCTCCGAGATGTCCACCACGAACGAGGGCTTCACCGGGTCTTCGCGGTAGGCCAGGGCGTAGAGGATCTTGAAGGGGCGGTGCGGCTCCGCCCGGGAGGGGTCGGGGTACTTGGCGAGCCCGGCGAGGTAACAGGCATCGCGCGCCACCTCGGCGGCCATGCGGTGGTCGGGGTGCCGCCCGACGGGGTAGGGGAGGATCGCGACCCGCGGCCGGGTGGTGCGGAGCAATTCGACCAGCCGCGTGCGCGAGGCCTCATCGTTCTGCAGGTGCGCGTCTGGCAGGCCGGCATTGAGCCGCACCTGCACCCCGAGCGCCTGAGCGGCGAGCGCCGCTTCGGCCGCGCGGGTGTCGGCGCTGCCGCGGGTGCCTGTTTCGCCCTGCGTCAGGTCGAGGATGCCCACGCGGTAGCCGGCTTTCACGGCCTTGGCGAGGGTGCCGCCACACGTCAATTCCGCATCGTCTCGATGCGCGGCAATCGCGAGCACATCCACCTGCTGGTTCACAGGCGCTCCTCCGGTGCCTTCGGGAATCGGGAAGGGGGTCCTCCTCCCGCTATTCGTAACGCAGTGCCTCCACCGGATCCAACCGCGCCGCCCGGGCCGCTGGGGCGATCCCGAAGACCAGCCCGACCGTCACCGACACGAGGGTCGCGATCACGGCGCTCCATACCGGCACGGTCGAAGTGAAGGCGAGCAGCCGCTTCAAGGCCTCGCCCACGCCGAGCCCCAGGACGATGCCGATCATCCCGCCCAGCAGCGTGAGCGTCGCGGCTTCCACCAGGAACTGCCAGAGAATCGCCCGGCGCGTCGCGCCCAACGCCTTACGCAGGCCGATCTCGCGGGTTCGGCTGGTGACGGACACCATCATGATCGCCATCACGCCGATCCCGCCGACCATCAGCGCGATGCTCGACAGCACGAGCATGACCAAGAAGAACGCGGATGTGAGGCTGTCGAAGATGCTCAGCACCTGATCCGAGGTCAGCAGGTCGAACGTATTCGGGTCCCCGACGCGCAGCCCTCGCATCCGCCGCAGCTGTAGCGTGGCGGCGTCCATCGCCCGGGCGACCGAGACGCCGGGCTTGGGCTTCACCAGGATGATGAGCGCGTTCACCTCGTCGATGAGGAAGCTGCGGCGCGCCGCCTCGAACGGCACGATGCCGGCCATCTCAGGCGTGCCGGGGACCTCGAAGATGTTGGTCGGCCGCTGCCATACGCCCACGACACGGAACGGATGGCCCGCGATGCGCACGAGCCGGCCGACCGGGTTG
Organism: Gemmatimonadota bacterium; assembly: GCA_016177465.1. Taxonomy (GTDB): domain Bacteria; phylum Gemmatimonadota; class Gemmatimonadetes; order Gemmatimonadales; family GWC2-71-9; genus JACOVF01. Next base: position 1,259 of record JACOVF010000154.1, on the reverse strand, counting down.
AGCGGCCCGAACAGGCGGTCCACCGTGCGCTGCTCGACCACGACGACCGGAGCGCCGCTCCGCAGCTCGGTGGTAGTAAAGGCTCGGCCGCGCACCAGGCCGCCGCCCAGGATCTCCATGAAGCGGTCGTCCGCACCGAACACGCTCAGGTTCTGGGTGCGTACGCCGGCGTACTCGAACCGGTTGAACACTTGCGTCCAGATGGCCGAGTAGTGGATCTCGGGGAGCGCGGCGATGGCGTCCGCCTCATTGGGCGCGAGCTTCGGCCGGATCCGGACCTCGCGCGGAAGGGCGTCGGGATTGAGCGGTGCCTCGGAGAAGAACCGCAGGATGCGGAACGTGGTCGGGCCGACCACCTCGAGGGTGTTGACGATCTGCTCGCGGAAGCCGGTGACGATCGACGCCATGGCCATCACCGTGGCGATGCCGATCACGACGCCCAGGATGGTAAGCGCCGAGCGTAGCTTGTTCGCGCGGAGTTGATCGAGCGCGATCAGCCAGCCTTCGCGGACCGAGTGGAGGGCCATCTACTCGTGGCGGAGGGCCTCGATGGGATCGAGGCTCGCGGCGCGCAGGGCGGGGTACACGCCGAACACGACGCCCACGGTAACCCCGAGGCTGAGCGCCACGCCGATCGACCACCACGTCACGCGGGCCGGCAGGGGTGAGGCCGCCTGGACGAGCGTAGCCAGGCCGGAGCCCGCAAGGAGACCCGCGCAGCCGCCGAGCAGGGACAGCGTAATCGCCTCCGCCAGAAACTGGCGCCGGATGTCGCGCCGGGACGCGCCCAGGGACTTGCGGATGCCGATCTCGCGCGTGCGCTCGGTCACGCTCATGAGCATGATGTTCATGATCACGATCCCGCCGACGACGATGCCGATGCCCACTACGGCGGGCACGACGGTGAAGATCACCTTGGTCAACCTGCCCCAAAACGCGATCAGCCCTTCGCCGGTGTCCACCGTGAAGTCGTTCTCCTCGCCCGGGCGGAGCCGATGCGCGATCCGCATCGCCTCCTCGGCGCGGAGCATTGCCTCCGCCACGCTCGCGGGCGTGCGCATCTTCACGGAAATCACCGTTGTCTGGCGTCGACCGTACATGGTTTCGAACGTGCTCAGTGGCAGCATCACGAAGCCGTCCCACGATTGCCCGAGGACGGTGCCCTTCTTGGCGATGACGCCCTTCACCGTGAACTGGATGCCGCGCACCCGGATGCGCTTGCCCACGGCGGGCTCGGGGCCCCCGAACAGCTTGTCGGC
>JACOVF010000020.1 GCA_016177465.1 Gemmatimonadota bacterium | reverse complement strand
GTCTACAACCGCTGCGTGGGCACGCGCTACTGCGCCAACAACTGCCCCTACAAGGTGCGCTACTTCAACTGGTACAACTTCGCCGAGCCGGGCGGGCAGTGGGAAGCGTGGCCCGAGCCGCTGCACATGCTCCTGAACCCGGACGTCACGGTGCGCGAGAAGGGCGTAATGGAAAAGTGCACCTTCTGCGTCCAGCGGATCCGCGGCGCCCAGAACACGGCGCGGCTCGCGGACCGCCGCATCCGGGACGGCGACATCGTGCCGGCGTGCGCGCAGTCGTGCCCGTCGGAGGCCATCGTCTTCGGCGACCTGCACGACATGACCTCGCGTGTCGCCGCGCTGGCCGAGGATCCGCGCGGCTACCATGTGCTGGCCGGGCTGAACACCAAGCCGGCGGTCACGTACCTCGCGCGCGTCGTCCACTCGGGACTCGCGGCCGCGGCCGGCGCGGAGCACTAGCCGATGGCGACGACGCCCGCGACGAAGCTCTCCTACGATTACGTCACCCACGCCATCGCGCGGACGCTCGGCAACCCCGGGAAGGGCTACTATCTCCTCCTCGGCACCGCCGTGGCGATCCTCGGCGTGGGAATCATTACGCTGCTGTTCCTGCTGCGGTACGGCCTGGGGCTGGCGGGCTACTCACATCCGGTCTACTGGGCGGTCTTCATCACCTGCTTCGTGTTCTGGGTGGGCATCGCGCACTCCGGCACGCTGATCTCGGCGATCCTGTTCCTGTTCCGCTCGGGGTGGCGCACGGCGGTCTACCGCACCGCCGAGGCGATGACGGTGTTCGCCGTGATGACCGCGGGGCTGTTCCCGCTGATCCACATCGGCCGGCAGTGGTACTTCTACTGGCTGATCCCCTATCCCAATGAGCGCGGGCTCTGGCCCAACTTCAAGTCGCCGCTGATCTGGGACGAGTTCGCGATCGGGACGTACTTCACCGTCTCCACGTGCTTCCTCATCCTGGGGCTGATCCCGGACATCGCGGCGGTGCGCGACCTCGCCACCGGGTGGCGCAAAAAGCTCTACACCATGACCTCTGTCGGCTGGCGGGGCACGAACGAGGAATGGCGGCACTACACCCGCGGCTACCTCTACCTCGCCGCGCTCGCGACGCCCCTGGTGTTGTCGGTGCACAGCGTGGTGTCGTGGGACTTCGCGATGGCCATCGTCCCGGGATGGCACGCCACGATCTTCGCCCCGTACTTCGTGGCCGGCGCCATCTACTCGGGCTGCGCGATGGTGATCACCCTGCTCGTGCCGATCCGCCGGCTGTTCCACCTGGAAGAGATCGTCACCGTTCACCACTTCGAGAACCTGTCGAAGCTGTGCCTGCTGACGGGGATGATCGTCGGCTACGCCTACGTCGCCGAGTACTTCATCGCGTGGTTCGGCGGCAACCCCATCGAGCGCGCGGCGTTCTGGTACCGCGCCTTCGGGCCCTACTGGTGGGCCTCCTGGACCATGATCATCTGCAACGCCTTCCTACCGCAGTTGCTCTGGTTCAAGAAGATCCGGACCAACATCACGGCGCTGTTCGTGGTCTCGATCTTCGTGAACATCGGGATGTGGTTCGAGCGCTACGTGATCATCGTCGTGTCGCTCGCCGGGGAGCCATACACGCCCTGGGCGAATGCGGCCTACAACCCGACCTGGGCCGACTGGGGCATCATGGCTGGCAGTTTCGGGTGGTTCTTCATGTGGTTCCTGCTGTTCGTGAAGAACTTCCCGGCCGTCTCGATCTCCGAGGTCAAGGAAGTCCTGCCGCCGCCCCGGCTGGGCGCGGCCAAGGCGGCGGTTGTATGAGCGTCCATCTGCCGCGGATCCCGATCCCGCTGCCGCAGCCGCTGCACGACATCTTCCGCCCGCCGCCAACCCCGGGCGTGCTGGGCGTGTTCGGCGCGCTCGATGCGACCACCGCCGCCATCAGGCACCTGAAGCGCGGCGGGTACCACGACATCACCGTCTATTCGCCGATCCCGCGGCACGAGCTGGAAGACGCGCTGGACCAGCCCGTCAGCCCAGTCCGCATGTTCACCCTGATCGGCGGCATCGCGGGCTGCGCCACCGGCGCCTGGATCACGCTCTGGATGTCGTACGACTGGCCCGTAGTGGTCGGCGGGAAGCCGATCGGGTCGGTCCCGCCGTACGTCGTGATCATGTTCGAGATGACCGTCCTGTTCGGCGCGCTCAGCACGCTGCTCGGCATCCTGTTCAACTCAGCGCTTGCCGCGCGGCGCCTGGGGACCATCACCTGGGACCCGCGCTTCACGAACGACAAGTTCGGGATCTTCGTCCCCTGTGGGGCCGACAAGGCGGGCGCCGTGGAGGCGCTCCTGACGAGCGCCGGGGCGGAGGAGGTGCGCCGTGGCTGAGCGTCGCTGGCTCGCGGCCGGCCTCGTGCTGCTCGCCGCCTGCAACCCCGACACCGTTGTGCACAAGGTCGGGTGGTTCGCCACCATGCGCCACCAGCGCAACATCAAGCCGTACGCCATGCCTCTGAATCCCGTGCCCGGCACCGTGCCGGTGACCGGCGCCGAGCCTGACTCGCTGCCACTCGCGCTCGCCGACAAGCTCGTCAACTCACGCACCCGTACCGCCGAGTCGCTCAACCGCGGCCAGTGGGTCTACCAGACCTACTGTGAGGTCTGCCACGGCGCGGGCGGCAAAGGGGACGGGCCGATCTCCGCCACCAACGGGCAGACGCCGCCGGGGCCGTTCGTCGGCGTGCGCAGCCTGGTGGACTCGGTCGCCCGCCGGCGCAGCGACGGCTACATCTACGGTATGGTCATCAACGGCGCGGCGCTGGGCCGCGGCCTGATGCCCAGGTACTGGGACCGGGTCCGCGGGACCGACCGCTGGGACGTCGTGAACTACGTGCGCAACCTGCAGCAGCAGGCCCAGGGGGGTGGACGGTGAGCGTAGCCACGGGCGTGGATCGTGGCGAGCTGACCCGGTTGGCCGGGCGGTTCCCCGCGCGGCAGTTCACGCTGATCGGGGCGGCGGCCGCGCTGGTGGGCGGCGCCGTGCTGGTGTGGGGGCTCGGCGGCGGCAACGCCGCCCGCTTCTGGTGGGCCTACCACTTCAACTTCGTGTTCTGGGCGGCGCTCGCGCAGGCGATGGTGGTGTTCGCCGCGACCCAGAAGCTCGCCAAGGGCCATTGGTCGGGGGTGATCATCCGCTTCGCCGAAGCCGCGGTCGCGTTCCAGGTTGTGGCCCTGGTGCTGTTCGCCGGGCTCTGGTTCGGGCGCGAGCACGTCTTCAGCTGGCTGCCTGAGCCGCGCGGGGAGCTGGGCGGATGGCTTACCGCAAAGTGGTTCTTCCTCCGCGACGGCGGGATCCTTGTCGTGCTCGCGTGGCTCTCCTGGCGGTTCGTGCGACACGACATGGCGCCCGACCTCCGAGAGATCGCCGACCGGCAGCCGGTGGACCTGGACGCGGCCGGGAAGGCTGTGATCAGTCGTGAAGCCGCGTTCCTCGTGGTGGGCTACGCCTTCGGCTACAGCCTGCTGGGATACGACCTGGTGATGTCGCTCGCCCACAAGTGGGTGAGCAATCTCTACGGCGCGTTCTATTTCATGGGGAGCTTCCTGGGTGCCTTGATGCTCCTCGCCGTGCTCGCCGTCGCGATGCGGCGCGCGATGGGGCTCGGGTACGTGTATTCACTCAAGCAGCAGCACGACCTCGGCAAACTGTGCTTCGGGTTCACGGTGTTCTGGGCCTACCTGATGTGGTCCCAGTTCCTCGTGATCTGGTACGGCAATCTGCCCGAGGAGACCTGGTTCGTCTTCTACCGGCTGTACGGCCCGTGGCGTCCGGTTGGGATCGCGGTGTTCTGTCTCGTGTTCCTGTTCCCGTTCATCGGACTCCTCACCGTGAAAGCGAAGCGGTACCCGCCGACCATGCTGCTCTTCGCTCTCGTGAGCCTCGTGGGTATCTGGCTCGAGCGCTATCTCGAGGTCGTGCCATCGATCAACCAGGGCGCGGGCCCGGCCATCGGCCTGCCGGAGATCGGCGTCACCCTGTGCTTTGGCGGGCTGTTCCTGCTGGCCTACGGCTGGTTCGCAGGGCGGTATCCCATGATCTCGGCGCGGCTGGCGACGGACACGCTCGAGCGGGAGCACCACTAGAACCGTCGCCAATCTTCCCATGACCTTCCCGACGTACTTCGGGGTAGGAAGAGCGACCGGCTCACGGCAACCTGGGAGGCAGCGGTGCGACTGGCACGGTGGATCCTGATCGGCGTGGTGGGGGTGGGCGGGGCGGCGTGCGACAACGACGGCTACGGCGGCGGGAACTGCACCTCGGCGTCCGCGCCGAACGTCAACATCCAGAACACGCGATTCTGCCCCGGGACACGGATCATCACGACCGGGACGATGGTCACCTGGACGAACCTGGACGGCACGTCGCACACCACGACCTCCGACGGCGGCTCCGCCGACACTTGGTCGTCGGGCAACCTGGTGCCGAGCGAGACGTTCTCGCATCAGTTCAACACGCCCGGCACCTTCGCATATCACTGCAGCTTCCACGCGAGCATGCACGGCACGATCGTCGTGAACTGACGGCCGCCCGGCCGGCAGCGCTCCCGGAGCGGATTCCGCTCCGGGAGTTTAGTTTTCGGCCATGACCGAGACTCTGGAAGCCTTCCGGCACAACGACGCCTTCGCTGTGGCGCTGGTGGTCGGCGGGTCCATCGTGATTCCGCACCTGCGGCGGGCGGTGGCGCGGTTGGAGGAGCTGCCCCCGGCATGAACCTGTGGCGCGCGGCGGCTGACCTCGCCCAGGGCGGCCATTCGGGCGCCCTGGCGACCGTGGCGCGCGTGCGCGGGTCCACGCCCGTGCCCGCCGGCACGAAGATGCTCGTGGGCGGGCAGGGGCGTCTGATCGGTACGGTGGGCGGCGGCTGCGTCGAAGCGGACGTGATCGCGGTGGCGCTCGAGGTCCAACGGCGGCGCCTACCGTCCCTCGTGACCCATCACCTGAACGCCGACCTGGCCGGCGATCTCGGCCTGTCCTGCGGCGGCACGGTCGAGATCTTCGTCGAGCCGCTCGTCCCCGATCCCCGCTATGTCGGGGTGTTGGCAGCGGCCGCCGCGGCTGAAGCGGGGATCGTCACCACGGCCACCGAGTGGGCCGACGGTCCCGTGAAGAGCTTCGACCCGGTCCCGCCGGAACGGGCCGCGGGCCCCGCCGCGACCCTCACGCGCGACCGCCGCCAGGTGATCGAGCGGCTGGTGCCGCCGCCCCGGGTGATCGTCTTCGGGGCGGGGCACGTGGGCGCTGCGATCGCCCGGGCAGCGGACGCCGCCGGCTTTCGCGTGGTGCTGGTCGACGACCGCCCCGAATTCGCTGATGCGCGGCTCTTCCCCGAGCGCGTGACCGTCGCCGCAGGCGACGTGGACGACGCCCTCGCCCGCTTCCCCATCGCCCCGGCTGACGCCGTGGTGATCGCGACCCGCGGCCACCGCCACGACGCAATCATCCTGGAGCGCGTCGCCCCGTCGCCGGCGAGCTACGTGGGGCTGCTCGGCAGTCGGCGGAAAAGGGCGGTCGTGATCAAGGGGCTGACGGCGGCGGGGGTGCCGCGGGCGGCCCTCGAGCGCGTGCGCGTGCCCGTGGGGCTCGCCATCGGCGCCGTGACGCCCGAGGAGATCGCGGTCAGCGTGGTGGCCGAACTGATTGCGTGGAGACGACAAACGGCGTAGCTGCTTGGCTAGCGCACCGACTCCAGCAGTCTGCTGAGGGAATCCGCCGCCAAGGGTCCGGAGATCTCGACGCGGAGCCCGCGCACGAAGCGGGCGAGCCGCTCGCTCGTTGCCTGTTCGATCCGCCGAACGTCCGGCGCGGCGTCCGCCGACCACTGCCGCAGCGTGATCACGGTCGTGGAATCGAGCTGCTGCTCGACCTGAAGCGCTCCTCCCGGAAGCCGGCGAATGTTCGTGACCGGGTACCCCGGGATCACCGCGAGATCGGTCCCGAGGAGGCGGCGGGCGGAATCCTCCGCAATCGCCTCGCCTGACTCCATCCCGCTCTTCACCTCCACTGCGGCTGCGACGCGCGACTCCCGGGCGGCATCCTGGGCCACGACACCGGCAACGGGCGCCGGCGGTGGGGCCGCCGAAGCCACCCCGGCGCCCGCGGCCGCGGATTCCCGGGGAGCGCGGTCGGCCAGCGCGACGGCGACCTGGTCCACCGGCCGATCCGCCTCTCGAGCCTGTTCCTGACGCTCGGCGAGGCGCCCGCGGGCGGCAGAGGGCGCCAAGGGCGTGAGCGCTGAGTCGATCGCACTCCCGGTGTCAACCGAGGATAAATTGTACACTGGCGCCTGAGCGTCCTCGCTCGGCGCGCGCAGCCCGTATTCAGCAACCCCGAGCCCGCGAACGTACCATCCCGCGGCGAGCGCCAGCACCACCGTCGCGGCCCAGGCGAGCGGCAGCCGCCACGAAAGCCGGGGCTGCGGGTGCCGCAGCTGATGCAGTGGGGGCATCGCGCGCGCGGGTGGGGCCGCGAGGCTGAGCAGCTGCCCGGCCCGCTCGATCAGGGCGCGCTCTTCCTCCAGCCGGGCCCGGCAGGCCGCGCACTCGGCGAGATGCGCCTCGAGCCGCACGGTCTCCATGCTTGAGAGCTCCCCGTCGAAGAAAGCGTGCAGCGTCCCGTCATCCACGTGCGACATCGATTCCCTCGCTTCCCGCGTCATAGGCTTCCACCAGCCGCCGCCGCGCCCGGGCGAGCGTCGTGCCGATGGCGCCCCTGGCAAGTCCGGTCTGGGCGGCGATCTCACCGTAGCTCATTCCCGCGTCCCAGAGCAGCAGCACTTCCCGGTCCCGCGGCGTGAGCAGCTCGAGCGCGGCGCGCACCTTCGCCTGCTCTGCCTGTTGCTCCAGTTCCTCGTCCGGCGCACGGCTCACGGCCCCCGGCTCACCCTTCAGGAGGGTGAGGTGTCGCCGCTCCCGCGCGGCCCGACGCGCCTCATCCCGCGCCATGTTTGCCGCGACCACGAACAGCCACCCCCGCGCGTTCTCCGGCTGGTGTACCAACGCCCGGGCGAACGCCTCCTGGGCGAGGTCCTCCGCGCGATCGGGGTCCCAGACCTTGCGGTACAGGAACCGCACGAGCGCGCGGTAGGTGGTCCGGTACACCTCGGCTAGGTCGTCGGGCATTGAAGAATCAATGCGGAATTCGGAATGCGGAATGCGGAATGGAAAGTCGAGCTTCGTGCACGTCACTCACCCTTCCATTCCGCATTCCGCATTCGCCATTCCGCATTGGGCTCACGACCGAAACTCCCTGATCACGCGATCCAATTCGCCCGCCCGCCACATCGTTGTACCCCCGGCCTGAATCTTGATGCTCATGCGGCTGCCGGCCACCAGCACCGCCGGCTCGAGCGCGGCTGGCTTTGCGAGCTCCGGCAGGGCGCGCAGCAGGGCGAAGTACGCCTCGCTGAACGGCTCGACCGTCACCACACGCAGCGAATCCGAGTGCCGCAGGTCGGTCCAGACGCCATCGCGCAGGATGAAGAGCCGGTTCGCCACCCGCTTCGTCGGCGCGATGCCGGAGCGCGCACGCAGGGACGCGTCGATCTCGGCGGCGTCCGCGGCGACGGCCACACCCGAGGCTTTTGCCTCTTGCGCCGAGCGAGCCACGGCGCCGGCGCCTGACTGCGCCAGCGGGGCAGGCGCGTTGAACGCCCGGTCCTCCAGCCGTCCGGCCACCACGATCCCCGGCTCCTGCACGAGGTACGCGGTGTATTCCGTGAGGATGCCATAGCGCAGGGCCAGTTGCTTGAGCTCATTCACGATCTCGGGGTTCGCCCCGCGCAGCCGGATCTCCCGCGCCAGGGCGCCCGCCTTCCGCGACGCCCACAGCTGCGGGATGTATTCGTTCCCGGTGCCGCCCAAGGCGGCCGTCGTGGTGAACTGCTCCCGCTGGCCGTTGCGCAGCCCGGTCACCGTTACGGACCGCTCCCCGCGACCGTCAGGGAGTCCTTTACGGCTGCCCACCCCCCGGGACCGGCCAAACACCACCATCTCGTCTCCGGCGAACAGGTCGGGGAGGCTCCCCGGCTGGACGTCGTACAGCTCAGTCCCGTCGCCGGCGGATAGGGCGAGGTCGGTGAGCACCGGGCTCGCGATCTTGGCGGCGAGCGACCCAACCGCCCGCTCGATGTCGCCGCCCGGCTGGACGTACTCCGCCGTGCCGCGGGCCCGCACGGCAAGCCGGTCGAGGAGATAGGTGTTCACGTCGTGGCCGATTCCGAACCCGAACACCCGGAACCGGCCGCGCCCGCGCTCAGCCTGCTCGGCGATCCGCTCGGGATCCGACTCGCCCACGCTCGGCAGGCCGTCGGTGAGGAACACGACCACGCCGAGCGCCCCGTCCCCCGCCGGTTGGGCAAACGCCTCGGCCAGCGCCCCGGCGATGTTGGTCCCGCCGTCCGCGCCGAGGGCGCGTACCCAGTCCTGGGCCTGCCGGCGACTCTCGGGCGTGAGCGCCGTCCAGCCCTCGGCGAAGCGCCGCACGCCGCTCGAGAACGTGACCACCCGGAACCGGTCTGCCTCCCGCAGCGTGCCGAGCAGCTGCACCAGGGCGCCCTGGGCCTGCGCCAGCTTGTCGCCGGACATCGAGCCCGATACGTCCAGCACCGCAACGACGTCGCGCCGCAACGCGGCGGCTGGTCGCGTGGTGCCGGGCGCGAGCAGCAGCATGAAGTAGCCGTTCTCGCCGGCCGGCTGATGCGTCAGGAGCGACAACCCGACCAGCCCGCGGGAGAGCGGCAGCAACAGCTCGAGATCGCCGCTCCAGCTCGTGTCGGCGAGTGCGACTTCCAGCCGGCCGCCGTCGCGGCGGGTCGTGACGCGATGGGTCGGCGAATAGGGCTCCCCGACGCGGCCGGCGCTGTCGACCACCAGGCGGAAGCTGCGCGCCGTCGATCCCTGGCCAGGCCCGGTCGCGTAGTGGAAGCGCCATGCGTCCCCCGTGCGGTCGAGCAGCTGGGTGTACCGCAAGGTGATCTTGCGGGTCTCGCCGGGGTTGATCGGGAAGACACGCGCGCGGATGAGGCCGTGGCCCGCCAGCTCGATCAGCGCGGGGTCCTTGCGCTGCCGCACGATCGCCTCGTAGATCGCGCGCGCCTGGCCGGCATCCATTGTCTCGCCGCGTAGCTCTTGGTCGCCCTGCCAGAGCGAGAAGTTCGAGAACACCGCTTCGCCGGGGAGCGGATAGAGGTAGCTTCCCTCGTTCACCACGGGCCCAGAGTTCCGGAACCACTCCTCGACGGTCACCTGGGCCGCCCGCCCCTTGACCGAGACCTGCACCGCGCTGCGGACTTTATCGATTCCGCCGCCCCCTGGGATCGGGCGGATCGGCTCGATCCACCCCTGGCCGAAGGCCGGGGCGGCGAGAGATACCATCAGGAGAAGCGTGAGCCCCGTCACCTGTCTCATGTCCGACATGGTCGCATCCTGTGAGAGACGACCAGAGAGACGATCGAGCATGAGGGTATTGCACAGCTGGGGGAGGGGCACGGGTGACGCGGGAAGAGTCGCTACATGGAGGTCCCCACAGCACACTGGTTTGGGCCGGATTCCAGCACTTCCGCATCGGTCTCCGACACCTCCACCAACCCGAGGTTCGCGAGCTTGATCGTGCGGTACGCCTCGGGCGCTGGCGACTGATTGTCGGACACCCACTTCAGGAAGGCGCGCTCGTCTTGGATAGTGACGGGCGTGTTGGTGGCGGTGACGACGTCGAACCGCGCGCCCACGACGCGATCGGGGCGCCGTTCGGCCTCCGCGGAGTAGTGCGCGGGGAGCACGACCAAGTCGCCAGGCAACTCCCGGCGCGCCCGCTCGAGGCTCTGCCACAGCAGCGTGGCCCACGCCTCCGCCTTGCCGCCCAGGTCGGGACGGCCGATCGACTTCACGAAGATGAAGTCCCCCGTGAAGGCGAGCCCCTCGTCACAGATCAGCGTGACGCTGCCCAGCGTATGGCCGGGGGTGTGCGCCACGCGCAGGGTCGCACGGCCGAAGACGACCGTGTCGCCGTCGGTGAGCGGCCGGTAGTTGAGGCGGCCTGGAGTGCCGTCGTAGGGCGACACCGCGTCGTCGGAGTGGACGAAATATGGCACCCCCCAGCCCTTGGCCAGCGCCTGCCCGCCGCTCAGGTAGTCGGCGTGCATGTGCGTGTCGATCACGGCCACGGGCTTGGCCCGGAGCTCCTGCTCGACCAGTTGGGCGTACCGGCTGACGTGACGTCCGGGGTCCACCACGACCGCGTCGCCGTCGCTCACCAGCACATAGCTCAGCGAGCCCTTGCCCACCCGGTCGAGCTGGACGACCCGCTCGACTGAGGGCTGGGGAGTGAGGGCCCGGGCGACGTAGACCGTCTCCCACGCGGCCATCCCGCCGGCGACTGAGTAGGCCTGGTACCCACGCTCCCGGAGGAACGCCGTGGTCTGCTTGCTACTGTTGCCGTGCCCGCAGATGACCGCCACCGGAGTGCCCGGATCAAGGCCCGACAGCTCGAGCGACGGCAGGGCGAATAGTTTCGAGTTCGGCGTGTTCCGGAAGTCGAGCGCGGCGCCAAAGGTGACGCGGCCCCGCGCCACCTTGTCGGGGGCGCGGACGTCGAGAAGCTGGAGGCGCTCGCCCTGATCGAGGCGCTGGGCCAGCTCCGCGGGGGTGATCAGGGGAATGGAGGCCTCGGCCATGGCCACTAGTGTCGTTTCGTTGTTCGTAAAACGCAACGGCCCTTCTCTCAAATGGCTGTTGCTGACGGGTGATGGCTGACGGCTCACCGTAGCGGCATCATCGCACCGAACATCACGCCAAGCGTGTTGGCCGCGAACGGCAACCCGCTCCGTTCCTTGAACATGGTGTAATTCAGCTCCACCCGGCCGCCCAGGTCGCCGGCGAGATGGAACCGGCTGCCCCACGCGACACCGAAACCCGCGACGCCGAACGCGCTGCTGCCGGTGTTCTTGATGATGTGCATGGCCGGGCCGGCGGCGGCGTACCAGTGAGGGCCGACGGCGTAATCGAGCCGTGTAAGAATCATCCCGCTGAAGTTCGTCGTTCCGAGTGACTGGGTGCGGTGGATGTCGAAGCCGGGCTCGAAGGCGAGTCGCTCGGTCAGCGGGACGATGGCGAAAAGGGTCGGCGGCGCCGACACCCCCGCGGCCGCGACGCTGCCCGGAGCGGCGAGGAGCGTGAAATCGATGGTGAGCCCGGCTCCCGAGAGATGGGCGCGGGAGTACCCGGCCGCGACGCCCAGCACCGGGGCCCATCGGCCAGCGGCGACGACGCGGCGCCCGGCGGCGCTTCCGGAGCGGGCCGACAGGCCGACGAGCAGCGCGTAGAGGTTCGATGGCTGGAGGTTGTCCCGCGATCCACGGGCCATCGTGCTCATCTCGGCTTCCAGGCGCGCGCTGATGCGGGCCGAGAGTGGCGTGCGATATCCGATCGCGGCTTGGGCGCCGAACTGCATGTCGTGCTGGCCGCCCGATTCCGAGTAGATCAGCCGGCCACCGAATGCCGCGTATACGTGGGGGGTGAGCGCGTAATCGCCCCGCAGGCCGAGGGCCACGTTGGTGTTGCTCACAAAGAAGAGCGTGGGCTCGCCCGCGGACACCTGGCTCAAGGCGACACTGGGCTCGATCGCGATCCGGCGACCCACCGGGATCACAACGAAGAGCGAGCCGTATCCTGAGCCGAATCCGGGCAGATCGACCAGGTCGGTGTGGTCGGCCGCGGAAGTGCCGGTCAGTTTGAACCGGGCGTACCCACCGCGCACGCCGATCTCCGGCGTCCAGAGGTGCTGGGCCGAAAGCTCGCAGACGGCAAGCGCTCCGAGAATGAACAAGGCCAGCAAGGGACGCACAGCGGGCTCCTTCCAGGTTGCGAGGGATCCAGACCGAGCCCCAATGGTCGCGGCTTCGGACTCGGAGCGGAAGCGCTGGCTGGTTACGGGGGACTCCCGTTTGGGAACTCCCCCGGTATATTGTGAACGCGTTCACAAGCCCATCAGCAACAGCACTTCCGGAGGAGATAGGCAATGCGGTTGACTTGGATCAGCGCGGTGGCGGTGCTTGGCGCCGTAGCATGCGGCGGTGGCGAAAAGCAGGCGCAGCAGACCGAGACCCCGGCGGCCGGCGCCCCCGCGGCGGCGGCGGGTGGTGCGGTGGTCGAGGTGAAGATGACGGGCGACGGTTCCACCAAAGCGGCCTTCGAGCCCGCCACCCTAACCGTCGCGCCGGGGACGACGGTGCGCTTCGTCAACGTGACCGGTGGCCCTCACAATGTCGCGTTCTGGGGCGACTCGATCCCCACCGGTGCGGCCGCGGTGCTGAACGCCGCGATGGCGAACCGGATGGACAACCTGTCGGGCCCGTTCCTGACGCAGCCGAACGAGTCCTACGATATCTCGTTCACCGGGGCCCCGACGGGGAAGTACACGGGGTTCTGCCTGCCCCACCTCGCGCTGGGGATGAAGCTTATGATCACCGTGCAGTAAGGCGGACCGTCTGCACCCAAGCGGCCCCGGGAAACCCGGGGCCGTTTGACTTTCGGGCCCGTGACCCGGATTATCTCTCCGCCCTCGGAGAACTCCGCATGCCCTCTCTGCTGGACCGACTGCAGACCGCGTTGGCGCCGCACTTCACCGTCGAGCGCGAGTTGGCGAGCGGCGGCATGGGGACGGTGTTTCTCGGCCGGGACGTCGCGCTCGATAAGCCGGTGGCGATCAAGATCCTGCGGCCCGAGCTCGCCACGGCGCGGGCCACCGAGCGGTTCCTACGCGAGGCGCGCATCCTGGCGGGCCTCCGGCACCCCCACATCGTGCCCGTCCACCGCGCTGATCAGGCGGACGGGATCTTCTACTACATCATGGATTACCTGGTGGGCGAGACGCTGGCTGATCGCCTGGCGCGCGGGCGGGTGCCCGCTGATGAGGTGGTGCGGCTTGCCCGCGACCTCCTGTCCGCCCTGGAGGTGGCGCACCGCCGGGGGGTGGTGCACCGGGACATCAAGCCGAGCAACATCATCTTCGACGATCACAGCGCGGTGCTCACCGACTTCGGGATCGCCAAGACGCTCACCGACCCCGGCACGGCGCTGACGGTACCTGGCCAGCCGGTGGGCACGCTCGAGTACATGCCGCCCGAGCAGGCGGCGGGCGGGGAAGTGACGCCGCGGACCGACCTCTACGCCGTGGCGATGGTGCTCTACGAGGCGGTCACGGGACGGCCGTGGTCGATCCTCGACCGGCCGGAGACAGCAGACTGGTCGGGCGTGCCGCGCCGCTTGGCGCTCGCGCTGCGTCGAGCGCTGGCGTGGTCTCCGGAGGACCGCTGGCCCGACGCCGCGGCCTTCATGCGCGCGCTGTGGGCGCGGCGGGCGCCGGCTCCCGCCGCCGTGCTGAAATGGCTCCTCCCCGTGGGAGCCGCGGCGGTGATCACATACCTGATCGTTCGCCCCGCACCCCTGGAGTGGGATCTCGCGATTCCTCCGCTGCTCGTGACGAGCGGGGCCGGTGCCTCCCTCGGCGAGGACATTGCGGAAGTGACCCGGCAGAACCTTGCGAGGTTCGACTCCATTTCGCTGGCGCCGTCGCGGAAGAGTATCGACTCGTCCCGCGTGCGCTATTGGATGCGGGGCAGCGTCGCGCAGCGCGGCGACACGCTCGTCGTGCAGTTCGAGGTCCTCGACGCCCGCAGCCGAGTGAAGGGCGGGGGGCAGATCGTCGGCGACGACAAATGGGCCATCGGCGGCGAGATTGCGTTCAAGCTGATCGAGGTGCTGCGCCCCGACCTGGTGAAGTACTACGGTCGGGTGCCGCCACCCACCCGGAGCGTTCAGGCCCTAAACGAGTTCTTGGCGGGCGACCGCGATTTCCGCACCGACCGCTGGCGCCAGGCAGAGGCGCATCTTCAAGAGGCGGTGGCGCTCGACTCGAACTTCGCCCTGGCGCAGTGGCGGCTGTGGAACGTCCAGTTGTGGCGCCGCATCCCGCGCACCGTCGACCTGCAACGGCTGCGGCAGCACCGGGAGCAGCTGAGCGCGGCGGATTCCCTCCTCATCGCGGCGGAGCGCGCGTCGCCGGGCGCGGAGCGGCTCGCCAAGTACGCCGAGGCCGTCGCCCGCGATCCGGGGGACGACTATGCCCGGCTCCTCTACGCGTCGGAGCTATTCCACCGGGGGCCCCTCACGGGTGTGCCGCTGGACAGCAGCATCGTCATCCTCGAGCGCATTATCGAGACCCGCGCCACCCTCGCCCCGGCGCACGACCAGCTCATATGGGGGCTGATTCGGCTAGGGCGAGGCGCGGCCGCCGAGAGCGCCCTGGCCCGGTTACAGTCGATTCCCCACCCGGAGAACCGAGACATCGACCCGCGCGAGCTGCTGTTCGTCTACCAGGCGCGGTTCTCCCCAACGGGGCCGGGCTCGCTGCTGCGCCAGATCCTGCCGGAGCTGGTCGCTAAGCTGTTTGACCGGACGCGTCTCGGGCTCGCGTTTGACGTGCCGGAAGCCGAGCTGCAGGTAGGAACGCTGCTCGCCGGCTCGCCCCGCTTCCCGCCCCCGCGGCGGGCCGACGGGCACGTGGCGATGGGTTTGGCGCTCGAGACGCTCGGACGCCCGCAAGCGGCGCTGCCGCACTTCGATTCCGCCGCCGCCCTGTTCGGCACGCCAAGCGCCGCGCTCCAGGCGGCACAGTGGCGCGTCGTCCCGGGCGCGATGGGGTTACCGGGGCCGGCCGCGGCGGAGGTCGAGCGCGGGCGGCGGACGCTGGAAGAGCTCGCGCGCGCGGGCCCCGTGGCCGTGCGCGCGGCTTGGACGCTTGCGCTCGATGCCTTCGGGCGGGGCGATGTGGTGGGGGCGCGGCCGTGGCGGAGTCGCGTGCGCGACGCGGCGATGCGAGACGCCCGCGCCGGGCGCCTCGACGTGCTGCTCCAGGGCTTTGACGCAGCCGCGACGGGCGACGCCGTGTTGGCATTGCGGATCACCGCGCCGCTCGACCGGCACGAGGACTGGGGGCGCCTCAGTGACGCGTTCGAGCGCTCCGTGCTGCACCTCGAGCGTGCCGAGTGGCAAAGCGCCCTGGGAAACCATCCCGCTGCCGACTCCACGCGGCTGTGGCACGAGAACGCCGATTTCGACGGCTGGCTGAACGGCGACGTGCAGGCGGCGGAGGTGGACTGGGTGTTGGGAATGCATGCGCGGCGGCGGCTGGCGATGGACGCCATCGGCCGCGGCGACCTGGGGCGCGGCTGCCCGGCCTTGCGCCGGGTGCTCGAGATCTGGTCCCAGCCCGAGCCGGGGTTTGCGCCGCTCGTGGAGGAGGCCCGTCGCGCGGTGGGGCGCTGCCCGGAATGATTGCCGTCTGCACGCTCGGCCCGATCGACGTGAGCGTGGACGGCCGGCCCGCGCCAGCCGAGCTGCTGTGGCGCAAGAACCTGGCTCTGCTCGTCTACCTCGCTCGCTCTCCTCGGCGCACCCGCGCCCGCGATCACCTCATCGGCTTGCTCTGGGCGGACAAGCCCGAGGCCGCCGCACGTCACTCGCTCAACGAGGCGCTGCGCGTGTTGCGTCGCTCGGCAGGAGACGACGCCCTCGAGACGGATGCGGGTCGGGTCGCGCTGGCCCCGGGCACGGTGGAGCTCGATACCGACCGCTTCGAGGTGCTGGCTGCGGCAGGGGACTGGCGCGGCGCGGCGGCACTCGTCGCCGGGGAGTTCCTCGAGGGGTTCGGCGTGCCGGAAGCCTCCGAGTTCGACACCTGGCTCGGCGCGGAGCGGGACGTGTGGCGGCGCCGCGCGGTCGAGGCGCTCGTGCGCCGCGCCGACGAGCTGCTGGCGGCGGGGGACCTGCGCATGGGCGAAGACGCGGCACGCCGGGCGCTCGGGCTCGCGCCCACCTCCGACGCGAGCGTCCGGGCGCTGATCAAGTGCCTCGCGCTGGCGGGCGACCGCGCCGGTGCGCTCGAGGGGTATGCCGCGTTCGCCGCGCGCCTCGCGGGTGAGCTCGGCACCGAGCCCGATGCCGAAACGAACGCCCTGGCGGAGCGGGTGCGTCGGGAGCGCACGTGGCGCCGGCCCGGCCCCGCGAAGCCGGAGATGGCGGACGCCGGGGAATCGCGCCGTGCGCCGCTCGTCGGGCGGGCCGTCGAGCTCGAGCGGCTGCTCGCGGCCTGGGCGGGCTGCCGCGGCGGCCGTCGCGCCACGCTCGCGCTGATCGACGGCGATCCCGGCACGGGGAAGACCCGACTTGCCGAAGAGGTGCTCGCCCGCGCCCGGCTCGACGGCGCCGCCGTGGCGGCGGTGCGTGCGGTGGAAGCCGACCTCGCGGAGCCGTGGAGCGGCGTGTTCGCGCTCGCACGGGGGGGGCTGCGCGAGGGGCCGGGGGTGGCGGCCGCCCCGCCGGCCGCGCTGGCGGCGCTTGCCGCGCGGATCCCCGAATGGGCGGAGCAGTTCGCGGCGGCGGTTCGCGGCGTCGCGCCTGCGGGGCCGGGGCGGGCGCTCGGGGACGTGCTGCGCGCGCTCAGCGACGAACAGGCGGTGCTGCTGGCGGTGGACGACGCGCACTGGCTCGACGGGGATTCGCTGCTGGCCCTGGCGGCGGCGGTCCGTGATCTGGCGCGGGCTCCGCTGTGCATCCTGCTCACCGCAGCTCCGCACCCGCCCCGCGAGGAGCTGGACGACCTCCGCGCCCGGCTGGGACGCGACCTGACGGGCGTCGCGGTCAGTCTCGGCCCGCTTCGGACTGACGCCCTGCGAGTCCTGACGCGCTGGGCGATGCCGCGCTACGGCGACGCCGAGATCAACCGGCTCGCCCGCCGCGTGGCGACCGATTCGGCGGGATTGCCGCTGCTCGCGGTCGAGCTGCTGCACGCGGTCGCGCTGGGACTCGATCTGCGGGAATCGACGGGGGCATGGCCCGAGCCGTTCAAGACGCTCGACCAGAGCCTCCCAGGGGAGTTGCCCGACGGGGTTGTGGCGGCGATCCGCATTGGCTTCCGCCGCCTGAGCCCCGACGCCCAGAAGGTGCTCCAGGCGGCCGGAGTCCTGGGGGAGCGGGTCCCGGCGAATCTGCTCGGCCGCGCAGCCGGGCTCAGCGCGGTGGCGGTGGCGGCAGCGCTCGACGAGCTGGAGTGGCAACGCTGGCTGACCGCCGACCCGCGCGGGTATGCGTTCGTTGCGCGCATCGTGCGCGACGTGGTGGCG
>JACOVF010000151.1 GCA_016177465.1 Gemmatimonadota bacterium | reverse complement strand
GTCTTTCTCCGCTTCCTTCCCCAAATGCCGATCGAGGAAGTACAGCGCTGAGCTCGACTCCCCGATCTTCTGCACCTCCTCGAGAATCGTCCGCACCGTCTTCTCTTCTTCCACCTGCTCGGTCACGAACCACTGCAGCATCGCCTGGGTCGCGTGGTCGCCCGCCTGCTGCGCCTGCGCGACGAGCTTGCCGATCACACCGGTCACCTTCTGCTCGTTCGCCAGCGCCTGCTTCCACACGTCCTCGATGCCTGAGAACTGCGCCGGCGGCTGGCCGATCGCCTGCAACGTCACCCGGCCGTCCCGGTCGGCGACGTAGTCGAACACCTTCATCGCGTGGCCCAGCTCCTCGCCGGCCTGCTGGCGCATCCAGCGGGCCGACCCCGGGAGGTTCGCCGCCTCGAAGTGCGCCGCCATCGAGAGGTACAGGTACGCGGACACCAGCTCGTGCTGGATGTGGTCGTTGAGCGCGGCTTCGATCTTGGGGTCGAGCATGGGGACGCAAGATAGCCGGGCGGCTCCCGATCCTCAACCGCGCTCGCCGATCCGCCCGAAGCGGTGCACTTTTTCCCCTACCCGAGAATCGACTCACCAGGAGCCTCCATGAACGATGTCTCCCGCCGCGATTTCCTCGAATACACCGCCCTCGGCGCCCTCGCCGCCACGACCCCGAGGCTCGGTTCTGAGACACACGTTTCCCGTTTCCCCTTTCCCGATTCTTCGGCCGCTCCGTTTGAGCTCGAAGAGGTGACAATCGCGACCCTCCAGGACGGCATGCGCTCCGGGAAGTGGACCGCGCGCCGCATCGCCCAGCTCTACCTCGCGCGCATCGACGAGATCGACCGCCGCGGGCCGACCCTGCGCTCCGTGATCGAGACGAACCCTGACGCCCTCGCGATCGCCGACCAGCTCGACGCCGAGCGCAGGACGGGGAAGGTGCGGGGGCCGCTGCACGGAATCCCGGTGCTCCTCAAGGACAACATCGCGACCGGCGACCGGATGCTCACCACCGCCGGCTCGCTCGCCCTCACCCACGGCCCCGCGCCGCGCGACGCCTTCGTCGCCAAGCAGTTGCGCGACGCCGGCGCCGTGATCCTCGGCAAGACGAACCTCTCCGAGTGGGCGAACTTCCGCTCGACGCACTCGGTGTCGGGATGGAGCGGCCGCGGCGGCCAGTGCAAGAATCCCTACGCCTTGGACCGCAATCCTTGCGGCTCGAGCTCCGGCTCGGGCGCCGCCATCGCCGCCAACCTCGCCGCCGCGAGCGTCGGCACCGAGACCGACGGCTCCATCGTCTGCCCCGCGAACGCCAGCTCGCTCGTCGGCATCAAGCCGACCCTCGGGCTCGTGAGCCGCACGGGTATCATTCCCCTCGCCCACAGCCAGGACACCGCCGGCCCGATGGCGCGCACCGTCGCCGATGCCGCTCTCCTGCTCGGCGCGCTCGCGGGGCCGGATCCGGCTGATGAGGCCACCCGCGCCGCCGCGCCGGGGCGGCCCGATTACACGAAATCCCTCGACCCGAACGGCCTCAAGGGCGCCCGCATCGGCGTGGCGCGTGCCAAGGTCTTCGGCTACTCTCCTGAAGCGGATCGGCTGGTCAATGCGGCGGTCGAGGTGCTGAAGGCCCAGGGCGCCGTGATCGTGGACCCGGCCGACATCCCCCACGTGGGCGACTACGACGACGCCGAGTTCACGGTGCTGCTCTATGAGTTCAAGGCGGACCTGAACGCCTACCTCGCGGGGCTCGGAGCCGGCGCGCTCGCCAAGACGCTCCAGGAGTTGATCGCCTTCAACGAGCGGAACAAGGAAAAGGAGATGCCCTACTTCGGGCAGGAGATCTTCGTCCGTGCCCAGGAAAAGGGCCCGTTGACCGACGACGCCTACGTCGAGGCCCTGGCTCGGTGCCGGCGCCTCTCCCGCACAGAGGGGCTCGACGCCGTGATGGCCCAGCACAAGCTCGACGCCATCGTCGCGCCGACCGGGAGCCCGCCCTGGACCACCGACCTGGTCAACGGCGACCACTTCCTCGGCGCCTCGTCCACTCCGGCCGCGGTGTCCGGGTACCCGAGCATCACGGTGCCCGTTGGGTATGCCTTCGGGTTGCCGGTGGGGATGTCGTTCATCGGACGCGCCTGGAGCGAGCCGACGCTGATCAAGCTGGTCTACGCCTACGAGCAGGCGTCGAAACCACGGTGGCCGCCTAAGTTCTTGCCCACCGCGGACCTCTCGGCACGGTGAGGCCGGCACGTCTGGGCCGGGACGCGCTTCGCGTGTGCCGGGGACGCCGCCCTCGGCACGCGCTCCGCGCGCCCCGGCTCCATCCGTGTCGAACCAACGAGGCGGACGGGGTGCCCCGAGCGGTCGCCGAGGGCGGCGTCCCCGCCGACCGCGAGGGGCACCCCAGACGCCTCAACGAGGGACGGAGTCTGCGCGTAGCCAATGCGGTGCACCGTTACACCCGTCACCCCTCACGCTGAGACCGTCATGACCCATCGCCTGTGGAAGGCTGTCGCCGTCCTATCCCTCGCCGGCGTGCCCGCCATTCACGCCCAGGTCACAACCCCCCTCGACTCCACGCTGCTCGCCGCCCTACGCTGGCGCTCCATCGGCCCCGCCAATATGGCAGGCCGCATCACCGACGTCGAAGGCATCCCCGGCTCTCGGACCTTCTTCTTCGCCGCTGCTTCGGGCGGCATCTGGAAGACCACGAATGGCGGGGTGACGTTCCGGCCGGTGTTCGACAACGAACGGGTCGTCTCGATGGGTGACCTCGCCATCGCGCCGTCCGACACGAACATCATCTGGGCGGGCACCGGCGAGGAGGACTCGCGCAACTCGGTCTCCCCGGGCGGGGGAATCTACAAGTCCACCGACGGCGGCCGCACCTGGAAGCTGATGGGCCTCGAGCGGAGCGGCGCCATCGGGCGGATCGTCGTGCACCCGACCGATCCGAACATCGTCTACGTCGCCGCCGTGGGGCAGATCTGGGGCCCCAACCCGGAGCGCGGGCTCTACAAGACCACCGACGGCGGCCAGACCTGGCAGCTCAGCAAGTTCATCAGCGACCGTGCCGGCTTCGTGGACGTGGCGATGGACCCGTCCAACCCCGACCTGTTGTTCGCCGCGAGCTGGCAGCGGGTGCGCGGCCCTTACTTCCTGCGTAGCGGTGGCCCGGGCAGCGCCCTGTGGAAGACCACCGACGGTGGACGCACCTGGACCGAGGTGAAGGGCGGGGGCTTCCCGGAGACGATGAAGGGCCGCATCGGCATTGCGATTGCGCCCTCCGACCCACGCGTCATCTACACGATGGTGGAAGCCGACACCGCGCTCAACACCGACAAGACCAGGCTGCGGCAGAGGCGGCCGTCCGGGCTGTATCGCTCCCAGGACGGAGGCGCCACCTGGGAGAGAACCAACGGCAACAACGTCCGCCCCTTCTATTACTCGCAGGTCCGGGTGGACCCGAAGAACCCCGACCGCGTCTACTGGTCGTCGACGCCGGTGAATTACTCCGACGACGGCGGCAAGACGGTAGGGAACGCGACTGTGGGGATCCACGTGGACCACCACGCCATGTGGATCGACCCGAACGACCCCAACCACCTCATCGTCGGCAACGACGGCGGGGTGGCGCAGACCTGGGACAAAGGCGGGAACTACGACTTCATCAACACGATCCCGCTCGGCCAGTTCTACGCCATCAGCTACGATATGGGCTTCCCCTACCGCGTCTGCGGCGGCCTCCAGGACAACAACACGTGGTGCGGACCCAGCCGCCGGCGGCAGGGTGACATCACGAACGCCGACTGGACGAACGTCGGGACCGGCGACGGCTTCTACACCGCTCAGGACCCGACCGACCCCAACATCATCTACGTCGAGTCGCAGGGCGGCAACATGTCGCGATTCAACTTCGCGACAGGCGAGCGCACGCAGCTGCAGCGCCCGAGCTGGCGGCCCCGCTACCAGCTGTTCGAGGACTCGATCATCATCGAGCGGCCGGACACCACGAAACCAGAGGCGCCCGCCCAACGGCGGCGGATCCAGGAGCTGCGCCGCCGCGCCAGCGCCGACTCCACGGAGCTCGACCTGCGCTGGAACTGGAGCACGCCGTTCCTCATCTCGGCCCACTCGCCGACGACCTTCTATGCCGGCGCCAACAAGGTGATGAAGTCCACCAGGCGCGGCGAGGACCTGTATCCGATTTCGCCCGACCTGACCACGCGCGACACGATGCGCATCCGCGTCAGCATGCGGGCGACGGGCGGCATCACGCCGGACATCACCAGCGCCGAGACGCACAGCACTGTCGTGGCGCTCGCCGAGTCGCCGATCCGGCCGGGCCTGCTGTACGCCGGCACCGACGACGGCAACGTGTGGCTCACCCGCAACGACGGCGGCACATGGGAGAATCTCACCGGTCGCTTCCCAGGCGTTCCGCCCAAGACATGGGTCAGCCGCATCGAGCCGTCACGCTTCGACTCGTCCACCTTCTACATAACGTTCGACAACCACCGGGAGAACGATTTCACGCCGTACGCTTTCGTCACGACGGACTTCGGGAGGACGTTCCGCTCGATCGCGAACAACCTCCCCAGGGGCGGGCCGGACTTCGTCCACGTGATCCGCGAGGACCCGTACAACCGGAACCTGCTGTTCGTGGGGACCGACGTCGGCGTGTACGTCTCGCTCGACCGCGGGGCGACGTGGCAGAAGTTCATGAACAACCTGCCCACCGTGCCGGTGCACGACTTGAAGATCCACCCGCGCGAGCGCGAGCTGATCGCAGGTACGCACGGCCGCTCGATCTGGATCGTGGACATCGCGCCGCTCGAGCAGCTCATGGAGGGGGTGCTCGCGGCGGGGGCCCACCTGTTCCAGCCGAAGACCGCCTACCAGTACGGGCAGTCCCCGCTGGGCGGTGGGTCATCGGGTCACAAGGTGTTCCGCGCGCAAAGCCCGCAGTACGGAGCGGAGATCGCCTATCGCCTTGCCTCGGGAGACCGCCGCACCCAGACCCGGGTCGTGATCACCGACGTTCGGGGGGACACGGTGCGCGTGCTCAACGGCCCGGGCGGCCCCGGCCTGCACCGGGTGACCTGGAACTTCCAGGGCCGGCAGCCGCCTCCCCAGCCGCTCTCCCCGGCGGGGAAGCGCGACAGCGTGATCCTCATGCGGCGAATCGCCGTCGTCTTCGATTCGCTCGCCAAGGCCGGGATGCCCGCCCGGACGCTCGACCCGCTCCGCACCGCCATCCAGTCGGGCGACGTGCAGGGTCTGGCGCAGCGGTTTGGGTTTGGGGGCGGGGGCGGGGGGGGCGGCGGGGCCGGTGCCCAGACGGTGCGCGCCGGCGCGCCGTTCGTCGAGCGCCCGGGCGAAACGACCCCGCGCGCGCCCGACGCCGGCCAGCCGCAACCGCAACAGCAGGAAGGCGCCGAGGAGCAGGCGCCCCCACCCGGCTTCCTCGGGACGCTCGGTGGCCTGCTGCGCCCGCCCGGCCAGTCCGGCGGGGGCGGCGGGTTCGGCGCCCTCAACTTCATCGCCCAAACCTTCGGCCGTCCCATCGGCCCGACACCGCTCGTGCCGAGCGGCGACTACCTCGTCAGCATCACCGTGGACGGCAAGACGATGTCCCAGGTGCTACGGGTAGAGCGGCTCCCCAGCGCACCGGGGACGGCGGGATTGTTCGGGGGAGGAGAGGACCGGTAAGAGCCGCGAAACGGGAAACGGGAAACGGTGTGGCTCACCGTTTCCCGTTTCTCGTATCCCGTTATCTCGGTATTACCGCCGCCGCAGTTTACTCAGCAGGCGCAGGATCTCCAGGTAGAGCCAGATCAGGGTCACGATCAGCCCGAAGGCGGCGTACCACTCCATGAACTTCGGCGCGCCGCGCTCCGCCCCCTGAACGATGAAATCGAAGTCCAGCACCAGATTCAGTGCCGCCACCCCCACTACCACGAGGCTGAAGATGATCCCGATCGTGCCGCTCTGATGGATAAACGGGACGGACACCCCGAAGAACGAGAGC
>JACOVF010000160.1 GCA_016177465.1 Gemmatimonadota bacterium | reverse complement strand
TTGCAGCACGCTCCGGACGTTGTAGATGATGGGAATCTTCATTCGACGGTCCGCAGCGCCTGGACCACGGAGAGCCGCGCCACCCGCACCGCGGGGACAAGGCCGCTCGCGAGGACCAGCAGCAGGGCGATGCCGCCTCCGAGCGCGATGGTGGAGCCCGTCACGTCGAAGCCGGGCAGGAAGCCGGCGGCGTTGAAGTTGGTCGCGCGATAGAGTAACTTCGCGCCCCCCAAACCGAGCGCGGCGCCGGTGAGCGTGATGACGCCCGCCTCGAGCATCACCAGCCCGAACAGCCGCCGATCCGAGAAGCCGATCGTCTTGAGGACGGCCACTTCGCCCGTGCGTTCGCGCGCGCTCATCATCATCGCGTTCGCGGTGACGAGCAGGATCGCGAACACCACCGCCATCCCGATCGTGTTCATGAGCAGGCTCACGTTGCCCCACATCGTGGCGAAGCTCGCGTTGAACGCCTGCTCGGTGCCGGTCTTGGTCGGCGCGCTCGAATTGCGAAACTGGTCGTCGATCGTCTTGGCGATCTGGGGGGCGTGGGTAGGGTCGTCGATCCCCAGGATGTACCACCCCGCGATCCCCGCGCGCCCGATCCGCTCGTCCAGCAAGGCGTGGTGGAAGATCAACGCGTCGTCGTTGATCACGGGGTCCGTCGGGGTGTACACGCCTCGGATGGTGAAGGTCCAGTCGCCCGGGAAGATCGTCCCTTGCAACGTGATGTTCTGGCCCAAGCGCCAGCCGAACACGTCCAGCAGCCGAGTGCCGATGAGCGCCGCGGCCCGGTCTTGTAAGAACGCGGCGCGCTGGTCAGCGGGGACGGAGATCTCCGGATACAGGTCGAGGTAGGACTCCGCGTCCACGGCGAAGTTGGCGAAGAACCGTTTCCCGTCGCCGTACCGGCCCCCGAACCAGTTCGCCCAGGTCACCTGCTGCACGCCGGGCACCGCGCGCAGGCGGCTGGCGTAGCTCAGCGGCAAGGGGAACACGATGCCCGTGGCGTTGGTCGCCACGATCCGGCGCGCGCTCCCGAACTGGGCGCTGGCCCCGATGGTCGTCACGACGGTGCGGAGCGACGCGAACAGCAGAAGCGCCAGCGCCACGCTTGCGATCGTGAGGAACGTGCGCCGCTTGTGACGGCCGAGGTTGGCGAGGACCAGCGGCACGTACCTCACGGTGCGACGCCCGCCTTCTCGATCAGCTCGCCCTTCTCCAGGTGGAGCACCGTCTTGGCCTTGTCGGCGGCGTGCGCGTCGTGGGTGACGATGAGGATCGTCTTCCCGAACTCGTCGTTGAGCCGTTGCAGCAGGGCGAGCACCTCCTGCGAGCTCTTGGCGTCGAGCTGCCCGGTCGGCTCGTCGAGCAGAATCAATGTCGGGTCGGCCACGATCGCCCGGGCGATCGCCGTCCGCTGCTCCTGCCCCCCCGAGAGCTGGCGCGGGTAATGGTGCATCCGGTCCTCGAGGCCGACGACGCCGAGCGCGATGCGCACGCGCTCGGCGCGCTGCTTCTTCGAGAGCCGCGTGAGGAGGAGCGGCAGCTCCACGTTTTGGTAGGCCGTGAGCACGGGGAGCAGGTTGAACAGCTGGAACACGAAGCCGATGTGCCGTGCGCGCCAGGCGGCGAGCTGCGCGGCCTTCATCGCGCTCACCTCAGCCCCGGCCACGCGGATCGTGCCGTTGGTCGGCCGGTCGAGGCCCGCGACCAGGTTGAGCAGCGTCGACTTGCCCGAGCCCGACGGCCCCATGAGGGCGGTGAAGCTGCGCTCGGCGATGTCGAGCGTCAGCCCCGTGAACACCTCAATCCGCTGGGAGTCACGGTGAAATGCCTTGTGGACGTCGCGAATCTCGACCAGTGCCATCGCCAGCCTCGCCAGGTGTCAGGGTGAGGACGTCGTCACTCTTACGCGCATCCCGGGGCGTGGACTGTCCACGCCGCCGACGAGCAGCAGCTCGCCGCCGGCCAGGCCCGCGCGGATCTCCCGGAAGTCGGCGCTCACGGGACCCGCCTGCACGGCCCGCCGCTCGAGGCGGCCGTCGCGCACTAGCCACACGACCGCCTGCCCCTGGTCCTCGCGGACGGCCGCGGCGGGGACGCGGATGCGTGGGGCCGGGGCGCCCCCCGCCGGCGGCCGCTCGGCGCCGGACTCGAGAAAATCCACCCGCGCGCCCATTTCCGGCAAGATCCGCGGGTCGCGGTCGAGGATGCTGACCTTCACTTGAACCGTAGCGCGCTGGCGATCGGCGGTGGGCACGACCTGGCGCACCCGGCCGCGGAACGCCGTGTCGGGATAGGCGTCGAGCGTGATCCGCGCGGGCTGGCCGTGCCGCACCCGCGCGATGTAGGCCTCGTTCACGTCGACTTCGACCTCGAGCGTGCCGAGGTCGGCCAGCGTGACGACCGCGCCGCGGGTGAGACCCCCGCCCACCGACGGGGCCACTACCTCGCCCACCTCGGCTTCCTTGCGCAGCACCGTCCCGGTGAACGGGGCGTGGATCAGCGTGTTCTCGAAGCTCGCCCGCGCGAACCGGAGCCCCGCCTCGGCGGCCTGAATGCGCGCCTCGGCGGCCTGCGCGCGGGCGTCCGCCTGCGCGGCGCGACTCTCGGTCGCGTCCACGTCCTGCTGCGAGACGAGCTGGGCACTCTGGGCGCGGATGTCCCGCAGGCGCCGCGCCTCGCGCTGCAGCTGGTCGCGCTCGGCCACCGCCTCGATCAGCTGGGCGCGGGCATTCGCGAGGTTCGCTTCGGCCTGCGTGACCTGCGCCGCGTAGTCGGCGTTCTCGAGCCGCGCGATAACCTCGCCCTTCCGGACGAACGAGCCCTCGCTCACGCCGAGGTAGGCGAGCCGGCCGGCGACCTTGGCGGAGACTGACGCGCGCGTGCGGGCCACGACGTACCCGTTGGCCGTGACGCTCGTCGCCGCGCCGCCGCTGGCGCCCCCGTCGCTCGCCGCCACCGTCACGACCTGAACCGGCACGACGCCGCCGCGGCGCGCGAGCAGGGCGACGATCGCGATCAGCGCAAGCGCACCCGCGGCGAGCCCCGCGTTGCGCCACAGCGCGCGGCGGACCGCAGGCGGGGGCGCGTCCCGGTCGATGCGCAGCTTGGAGAGGTCGTGGGTGGGGGTGGTCATCGCGCCGGAATGTAGGCGCGCGACCACCGCCCCGCAAAGCGGTGTGGCTTGCCGGCCCTCCGGGCTTCAGTTCTGCACCGGGAGCCCGCTCGGCACGGTGGCCGGAATCAGCGATCGCAGGTCCCGCGCCGACGGATCCGTCAGCGACTTCAGGAACGCCACCAGGTCGCGTAGCTCGTCATCGGTGAGGCCGAGCGGCGTCCTGAGCCGGAAGTCCAGCGTCTCGAGCACCGCAGCGATCGTGGCGTCGTCGCCGTGATACATGTTGCGGAGGACCGGGGCGAGCTGGGAGACGTCGTACCCGCGCAATGAGAGGGGCACGTCGTTGTAGTGACGCACGACGGCCTCGAGGGTGGGAAACGCCCCGTTATGCATGTACGGCGCCGTGAGCTCGACGTTGCGCAGCGGCGGGACGCGAAAGGCAAACCGGTAGAACTCGTTGTCGACGACGTCGCCGAATCCGAAATCCAGCGGCGCCCCCGCACCCGTTCCGGGTCCGAGCTGCGGCACGCCGGTGTTCGCGAAGCTGTGGCCGCCCAGCAGCGGGCCGGCATGGCAGCTGGCGCAGCGGGCCTTGCCGAAGAAGAGCACCGCGCCGCGTTTCGCCTCCACCGTCAGCGCCGCGTTGTCCCGGGCGAGGTAGCGGTCGAACGGCGAGTCGGTCTTCGTGAAGGCCTGCTTCTGGAAGGCGGCCAACGCCTGGGCGGCGTGCTGGAAGCCGAGCGCACTGGGCGGCATGCCCGGGAAGGCCGCGGTGAACTTCACCACGTATTCCCGGACTGCCAGCAGCCGCCGCATGACCGCCTGCCAGATTTCGACAAACTGGCTATCGCTGAATTGCGCCAACTCGTTGGGGTTCCCGAAGCGGTCGAGGTCGCCGGGCTCACCGCGCATCTCCTGGCGGTTCAGCACGGGGAACATCGCTTGCGCAGCCAGGATGTTGGGGAGGTCGGATGGGAGGGCGGAGCCTGCTGGCGTCTCGAACGGTCCGGATCCGAAGCCGGAGATCCGGCCGTCCCAGAACACGTAGAACAAGCCGATCCCATCGTTGAGCAGCGACGGCGCACTCCTCGGGTGGAACCGGCGCCCGGGGCCGAGCGTCCGCGACGCCCCCAGTCCGGATCCGCCCGTGCCGATCGACAGCGACACGTCATCGGCCGCGTGCGTCAATGGGTGATGGCAGGTCGCGCAGGAGATGTCGCGGTTGCCGCTCAGGATCTTGTCGAACATGAGCGCCTGGCCGAGCGCGACGAGCGCCGGATCCTGGGCCGGCATCGGCCCAATCGGGATGACACCCCATCGCGCCAGGCTCTCCCGGAGCTCGGCGTCGACCGCCGGCCCCGGCGGCGGCTCCCAGG
>JACOVF010000150.1 GCA_016177465.1 Gemmatimonadota bacterium | reverse complement strand
GTGCAGGTCCACGGCGGGTACGGCTATGCCGTGGAATACGAAGTGGAGCGGGCGCTGCGCGACGCCGTGGGGAGCACCATCTATTCGGGCACGTCCGAGATGATGCGCAACATCATCGCCGGCTGGCTCGGACTGCAGACCGGGGGCGGGACGGGCCGCAGCGATGGTCCTTAGCCGCATGCTCCGGGAGCGGCTGCTGTCGCGGCTGTTGGTTGTGATCGGCGCGGGAGTCGTCGTCGTCGCCGTCGCCTTGGATACCCTGCTCCCCGGCGCCACACCGGGTTTCGGACGGGGCCAGCTGTTGCTGGCACTCGCCGGAGGCGCCGTCATGGCGAGCGGCGGGGTGCTCCCGCGCTTGCTCGTCGGAGCGCGGCTCGTGCCGTCGGCCGAGGAGCTGCGTAGCCTCGGCCGGTTCGCGGCCCTCGCAATACAGCTCGGGCTGCTTGTGCTGGTGATCCGCGAGTTCCGCATCGAGAGCCCCGCGTTCTACAAGACGGTGGTACCACTCGCCGCTTGTGGCTTCGTAGTCCACCACTTGCTTCCGACTCCCTTCCGCCTGCCCTTCTTTCTCGTTCTCTCGCTGGCTGGCATTGGGTTGGTGTTCGGCTGGACGAACGGCGCCTGGCTGCTCGCCGTCGGCCTGGTGTTGGTGGGTCTGTGCCACGCCCCCGCGCCGTTCGCGGTCCGTGTGGGATTGGTCGCGGTGGTAGGGGTGAGCCTCGCCCTCATGCGATCGGGGCGCCTGCCGGCCCCATGGTCGGCAGCAATCTGGCCGATCCTGGGTTCCATGTTCATGTTCCGGCTGATTGTCTATCTGTACGACCTCCGGCACACCCGGGAGCCGGTAAACGTCTTCCGGAGCCTGTCCTACTTTTTCTTGCTGCCCAACGTAGCGTTCCCGCTGTTCCCGGTGGTGGATTTCGCCACGTTCCGCCGCACCTACTACGACGAGGACCCCTACCGCATCTACCAGCGCGGGGTGCGGTGGATGCTCCTGGGCACGACGCACCTCGTGCTGTATCGCTTCGTCTACCAGTACGTCACGCTCTCGCCCGGCGACATCGCCACGGTCGGAGATTTGGCGCGCTACCTGGTCGCGAATTTCCTGCTCTACCTGCGAGTCTCCGGCCAGTTCCACATGATCGCGGGGTTGCTGCACTTGTTCGGGTTCCGGCTGCCCGAGACGCACCGGTTCTTCTTCCTGGCGTCGAGCTTCTCGGACTTCTGGCGCCGCATCAACATCTACTGGAAGGACTTCATGATGAAGGTCTTCCAGTACCCGAGCTACTTCCAGCTACGCCGGCTCGGAGACACGACCGCGCTCGTGCTCTCGACGCTGCTCGTATTCTGCGCGACCTGGATCCTGCACTCGTACCAGTGGTTCTGGCTGCTGGGCTCGGTGCGCCTCGCCTGGACCGACGTGCTTTTCTGGTCGCTCCTGGCTGTCCTGCTCGTCGCCAATTCGTTGTACGAGGTGCGGCACGGGCGTACCCGCACACTCGGCAAGCGAGTGTGGTCGACGCGCCAGAGCGCGGTGTTCGCCCTTCGCACCGTGGGCACGTTCGCCGTGATCTGCGTGCTCTGGTCGCTGTGGACCAGTCCTAGCCTGACCGAGTGGTTCGTGTTGTGGGGCGGCGTCCGGATGAACGCGCCGGAACTCCTCGCCATCGTCGCCGTCCTCGCGGCGGCGGTCCTGGCGACCACCGCAGCGGTCCGCGCTGGCGCCGCGGCGCTCGGCCCGGCGATCGCGCGGCAACCGTTCGGTCGAACGGCCGGCCTCACGGCCGGCGTCCTCGTGGCGTTCTACGTCGTGGGGAGGCCGGAGCTGTCCTCGCAGTTCGGCCCGCACGTCCGGGAAGTGCTCCGCGACGTGCGGCTGACGGAGCTCAACAAACGGGATGCGGCCCTCCTGCGGCGGGGCTACTACGAGAGCATCGTCGGCGCCAACCCGTTGAACTCCCGACTCTGGGAGATCTACGCGCAGCGGCCGCGGCAGGACTTGACCGACCAGGAGCGGATCACCCGGCCGACCGGGGACTTCCTCATGAAAGAGCTCCCGCCCCTTGAGGGCGTCATGTTCTTCGGCGCACCGTTCCGGACCAATCGCTGGGGCATGCGGGATCGCGACTACGAGCGGCTGCCCCCACCGGCGACCTACCGCGTGGCGCTACTCGGATCGTCCTATACCATGGGTTGGGGCGTGGGAGACGGGCAGAGCTTCGAATGGCTACTCGAGGACCGGCTGAACGGGGAGAGTCGCGGCGGTGCCGCGCGGTATGAGATCCTCAACTTCGCCGTCGGGGACTATACGCCGCTACAGCAGGTGATGCTGCTCGAGCGCAAGGTGTTCACCTTCCGACCGAACACGGTCTTCCTGGTCGCCGGCCCCGCCGAGTCCGCCGAAACGATTCGGCGGTTGGCGCTGATTGTCCGGCTGGGCGTGCACGTGCCGTACGACTTCCTGCGCGAGACGGTGCAGGCCGCAGGGGTGGACTCGGCGACCCCACTGCTGGAAGCGGAGCGACGACTCAAGCCGCACGAGACCCGGATCCTGGCCTGGGCCTACGGCCGCATCGCGGCGCTCAGCCGCGAACGCGGCATCACCCCGGTGTGGATGTACCTCCCCATGCCGGGCGACGCGACCTCGCTCGAAGAAGTCACCGCCCTCACGGCCCTCGCTCACGGGGCGGGATTCCGGATGGCCGATCTCTCTGATGTTTACGCCGGGCACGACCTTGCCACGCTGCAAGTGGCCGCCTGGGACCGCCACCCGAACGCCGCAGGGCATCGGCTCATCGCAGACCGGCTCTATGCGGCGCTCCGCCTGGAACCGGACGCGTTCGGCGTGCCGCTCCCCGTCCGGGCCGTGCCGGGCGACCCCTGACGCGGCCCACCACCGGCTCGGAGAACGGATCATGCACGGAATCGAAACGGCGGTGCATCAAGGCGAGGCGCTGGCCTATCCCGCAGTGGTCGAACAGGAGGGGGAGACACGAACATGCAAGGAATCGAAGCGACCGTGAAGGACTACATCCTGGGCGAATTCCTGCCGGGCACCGCGGCGGGGGAGCTCACCGAATCGACCCCGCTTATCACCGGGGGCATTCTCGATTCGATCGCCACCCTGAAGCTCGTCGCGTTCCTGGAAGAGCGATTCGGAATCGAGATCCAGGCGCACGAGGCCGGTGTAGATCACTTGAACACGATCGGCTATATCGCCCGATTGGTGCGCTCGAAGCAGTAGCGCGGGGAATGACTTCGCCGGCCCTTGCCTGCCCAACACCCTGCAGATACTTTCCATTTTCGAACAAACGTTCGAACATGCGCCCATACGACGAACGCTTCGCCTCGCTCCTGGGCCACGCCGCCCGGGTCTTCGCCCAGCAGGGCTATCACTCCACCACGATGCGCGACCTGGCGGCGGCGAGCGGGATGTCGCTCGCCGGGATGTACTACTACGTCAAGGGCAAAGAGGAGCTGCTCTACCTCATCCAGGAGCGCTGTTTCGCGAGCGTCCTCGAGGGCGCCACGCAGGCGGTCGCGCGGAGCGCGGATCCCGCCGAGCGGGTGCAGGCATTTATCCACCACCACGTGGCGTTTTTCGCCGCGCACATGGCGGAAATGAAAGTCCTCTCCCACGAGGCCAACTCCCTCACGGGCGACCTCAAGCGGCGGGTCAACGCGATCAAGCGGCGCTACGTCGATCTCCTCGAGGGACTACTGCAGGGCGTCGCCCCGGACGAGACACCGGTGGACCGGAGCGCCGCGGCGTACGGGCTGTTCGGCATGATGAACTGGATGTACAACTGGTACGACCCCGCGGGCGAGATCCATCCCCAGCGTCTCGCGGACCTCATTGCTCGCATCTTCCTCGGCGGGTTCGCCGAGGCCCGTTCCACGGTACACGGAGGCTAAATGACGGCCACACAGGTGAAGACCCTCGTCGATTACACTGTCGAGGACGGGCTGGCGATCATCGAGCTGAACGATCCGCCCGCCAATACCTACACCTACGAGATGATGCGGGAGCTCGACGAGGCGATCCTCAAGGCGCGTTTCGACGACGACGTCCACGTGATCCTGCTACGCGGCCACGGCGACAAGTTCTTCTCCGCCGGCGCCAACATCGGGATGCTGAACAGGGTCACGCCCCGCTTCAAGTATTTCTTCTGCCTCCACGCCAACGAGACCCTGAACCGCCTCGAGCACACCCCGAAGCTCACGATCGCCGCGCTCAACGGGCACTGCGTGGGCGGCGGGCTCGAGATCGCGATGGCGTGCGACCTCCGGCTCGCCAAGGAGAACGCCGGCAAGATCGGCCTCCCCGAGGTGAACCTCGGCGTGCTGCCGGGCACCGGCGGCACCCAGCGGCTGGCGCGGCTCGTGGGCAAGGCGCTCGCGATTGAGATGATGGTCAAAGGCGAGACCTTTTCCTTCGAGCGCGCCAAGGAGCTGGGGCTCGTGAACGAAGTCTTCCCCGCCGACGGCTACTGGGAGCAGGCCCTGCTGTACGCGAAGCAGTTCTGTCCGCCGCACAAGGCGTCGAAGGCCGTGGGGCTCATCAAGCGCTCGGTGCAGTCGGGCGCCGAAGTCCCCTTCGAGTCGGCGCTCGCCATCGAGCGCGAGCTGCAGCAGCAGCTGTTCCAGAGCGAGGATGCGAAGGAAGGCATCGCCGCCTACAACGAGAAGCGGGTGGCGGAGTTCAAAGGAAAGTGAAGACCCGGTGAACACCGACCTGTTCATCAATAACGAGTGGCGGCCGGCGGCTTCGGGGAAGCGCTTCCCGGTGGTGAATCCCGCCACCGAGGAAGTGATCGCCGAGGTCGCCGCCGGCGACGCGGGGGACGTCGACAACGCCGTCGCCGCGGCGCGAACCTGCTTCGAGTCGGACGCCTGGCGGAATCTGTCGGCCCGGAAGCGCGGCCGGCTCCTGGCCAAGGCGGCCGATCTGCTCGAGGGCCGGTTGGAGGAAATCGCCCGGCTCGAGACGGCGCACAACGGCAAGACGCTGTTCGAGTCGAAGATCGAGATCACGATGACGGTCAACACCCTGCGCTACTATGCGGGGTGGGCCGACAAGATCACGGGCGATACGCTGCCCGTGGACGGCCCGTTCTTGGTCTACACGCTGCGCGAGCCGATCGGTGTGGTCGGCGCCATCGTGCCGTGGAACTTCCCGCTCAATATCGCCAGCTGGAAGTTCGCCCCCGCCCTGGCGGCGGGCTGCACGGTCGTCCTGAAGCCCGCCTCCGAGACGCCGCTCACCGCGCTGGCTTTCGCGGAGCTCGTGCTCGAGGCCGGGTTCCCGCCGGGCGCGTTCAACGTGGTGACGGGCGGCGGATCCACCGCCGGCGCGGCGTTGGTGCGGCATCCCGACGTGGATAAGATCTCCTTCACGGGGTCCACCGAGGTCGGCCGCCAGATCATGCGGATGGCCGCCGAGACCAACAAGCGCGTTACCCTCGAGCTGGGCGGCAAGAGCCCGAACATCATCTTCGCCGACGCCGATCTCAAAGCCGCGGTGCGTGGCGCGCAGACCGGGATCTTCTACGGCAAGGGTGAGGTGTGCGCGGCGGGGTCGCGGCTGCTGGTCGAGCGCTCGGTGCACGATCAGGTGGTGGAGCAGCTCGCCGAGGGAGCGAAGAAGCTCACCCCCGGCGACCCCCTCGATAAGAATACCCGTCTGGGCGCGCTCGTCTCGAAGCGGCAGCAGGAAACGGTGCTGGGCTATATCAAGAAAGGCGTCGCGGAGGGGGCGGCGCTCGTGGCGGGTGGTAAGGCCGTCAGCCCCCCCCCCAACGGCAAGGGCTACTTCGTCGAGGCGACGGTATTCGACCAGGTGAGCCCCGAGATGACGATCGCACGCGAGGAGATTTTCGGCCCCGTGCTCGCGGTGCTGTCGTTCGACGACTTCGAGCAAGGGGTGAAGCTCGCGAATCAGTCGATGTACGGCCTGGCCGCGGGGATCTGGACGAAGGACATCCAGAAGGCCCACCGCGCCGCACGCGCGATTCGCGCCGGGACCGTCTGGATCAATGCGTACAACTTCTACGACTCCGGCGCCCCGTTCGGCGGATTCAAGGCTTCCGGCTTCGGGCGGGACCTGGGGAAAGAGGCGCTCGACGGCTACACCGAGGTGAAGACGGTCTGGGTCGGATTGTGAACGACGCCTTCATCGCCACCGCGCTTCGCACCCCCGTCGGCAAGCATGGCGGGTCGCTGGCGAACGTTCGCCCTGACGATCTCGCCGCGGTGCCGATCAAGGCCGTCGTCGAGCGTTCGGGGATCGACCCCGCGACCATCGACGACGTGATCCTCGGCTGCGCCAATCAGGCAGGCGAGGACAACCGCAACGTCGCCCGCATGGCCCTGCTCCTCGCCGGCCTGCCAGTCGAGGTGCCGGGCCAGACGGTGAACCGGCTGTG
This sequence comes from Gemmatimonadota bacterium, assembly GCA_016177465.1. Taxonomy (GTDB): domain Bacteria; phylum Gemmatimonadota; class Gemmatimonadetes; order Gemmatimonadales; family GWC2-71-9; genus JACOVF01. The sequence continues at coordinate 41,365 of JACOVF010000150.1, read as the reverse complement.
CGGCTCGGGGCTCCAGGCGGTGGCGAGCGCGGCGCAGGCGATCAAAGCGGGCGAGGGCGAGGTGTTCATCGCCGGCGGCGTGGAGACCATGACCCGCGCGCCCTACGTGTTGCTCAAGTCGGGCGAGCCGTGGAGCCGCAAGGCCCCGGAGGTCGCCGACACCACCGTCGGCTGGCGGTTCACGAATCCCCGCCTGAAGAAGGAATGGACGATCGCCCTGGGCGAGACCGCCGAGGTCGTGGCGGCGCGCTACGGGATCAGCCGCGCTGAACAGGACGCGTTCGCCGTGGAGAGCCAGCGGCGGGCGGAGCAGGCGCTGCAGGATTGCGTCTTCGGCGACGAGACGGTGCCGGTCCCCCTCCCCGATGGCTCGCTGTTCACGAAGGACGAGTATCCCCGCCCGGCCACGACGCTCGAGGCCGTGGCGAAGCTCAAGCCGGCGTTCAGGAAGGATGGGACGGTGACGGCGGCGAGCTCGAGCGGGATCAACGATGGGGCGGCGGCATTGCTCGTCACGGGCGGATCGGCGGATGGGCGGATCCTAAAGGACTCCGTGGGCGGATTGAAACCGCTCGCGCGTATCGTGGCGACTGCCGTCGCGGGCGTGGATCCGAGCTGCATGGGGCTCGGGCCGATTCCGGCCACCCAGAAGGCGCTGCGGCGCGCCGGGTTGACGATCGACCAGATCGATCTCGTCGAGCTGAACGAGGCGTTCGCGGCGCAGGTGATCGCGTGTATTCGAGAGCTCGAGCTCGACCCGGCCCGCGTGAACATCTACGGCGGCGGGATCGCGCTGGGGCACCCGCTCGGCTGCACCGGCGCCAAGATCCTGACGACTCTGCTCTACGGCTTACGCCGTACGAATTCTCGATACGGTTTGGCCACCATGTGCATCGGGGTCGGCCAAGGCATAGCCATGATCGTGGAGCGCGCGTGACCCCGGGGCTCGTACTGGCCGAGCTCGCGGACGGCATCGGGACGGTGACCCTCAACCGCCCCCACAAGCTGAACGCGTTCGACCGCCACTTCTGCCGTGAGCTGATCGACGCGCTACGCGCGTTCGCCGCCGACGACCGCGTGCGGGTCATTATCCTCACGGGCGCGGGGCGAGCGTTCTGCGCCGGGGCCGACCTCAACGTCCTCGAGCAGGACGGTCCGGCGCTCATGGCGGCGGGCAAGGAGATCGCCGTCATGCTCCGCGCCGCTCCGAAGCCCATCCTCGCCGCCGTGAACGGCGCGGCCGCGGGCGGCGGCGCGAACCTCGCGCTCGCCTGCGACTATCGCATGGCCTCGGAGCAGGCGTCCATCGGCCAGGTGTTCCACAAGCTCGGCCTCGCCCCCGACTGGGGCGGGAGCTACTTCCTCCCCCGCCTCACCGGCACCTCCCGCGCGCTGGAGCTCGTGTGGAGCGCGCGGATGGTCCCGGCCACCGAAGCGCTGGCGCTCGGCCTGTTCGACCGGGTAGTGCCCCACGACCGGCTCGCCGCGGAAGCGCGCGCGCTCGCCCTCCAATGGGCCGCCCAGCCGTCGCTCGCCGTGCGGCGGGCCAAGGAAGCGGTGTACGTCAGCGAAACGCGGGCGCTCGAGGCGATGCTCGACCTCGAGATCGCGCACCAGTACGAGCTGTTCGCCACGCCCGAGGCGCGCGAGCGCATCAGCCAGTCCCTTTCCACCAGGAGCCGCTGATGGTCAGGAAGCTGCACAACTTCGATGACTGGATCGACTATTTCCGCTACTGGCAGGATTCGATCGGCCTCACCCAGGAGGCGCTCCGCGATTTCCAGTTCGACGCGAAATTCGGGGACAAAGAGGTCGACTACATCGAGTTCGGCCATTACAAGGGCCAGCGCAAGTGGCCCACCGTGATGCACATCCCCGACCAACGGATTCGGGACGCGCTCCTGAACCTCATCGTCTACCAGGGCGACACCGAGTTCGCCTCGGTGGAGCAGCAGCGCAACCTCCTGCACCACGCGCCCTCGGACTACGACCTCCTGTCGCTGCAGCGGGTGATGACCGAGGAGATGCGCCACGGCTGGCAGATGTCCTACCTGCTGTGCCAGCACTTCGGCGACGAGGGCAAGCGCGAGGCGGCGAAGCTGCTCGAGCGCCGCGCCGACGAGGGCGAGCGCCTGCTCGGCTCGTTCAACGAGATCGTCGACAACTGGCTCGACTTCTTCACCTATACCCAGTTCATCGACCGCGACGGCAAGTTCCAGCTGAAGATGCTGTCGTATTCGGCTTTCGACCCTCTGTCGCGATCCATGGGCCCGATGCTGAAGGAGGAGTCGTTCCACCTCGGCACCGGGAACAACGGGCTGTTGCGGATCGTGAAGGCCGGGAAGATGCCACCCGAGGTGATCCAGCGCTTTTTCTGCAAGTGGATCCCCACGGCGTTCGACCTGTTCGGCACCGACAACTCCTCCTCGGCGCACTGGGCCTACGTGTGGGGGCTGAAGGGCCGCTACGACGAGCGCGAGCACCAGGACGAGCCGGACAAGGCCCACCTCAACGAGTTGTCGCGCGGGCTGTACCGGCAGGAGATCGTGAAGTTGATCGAGCGGCTCAATATGTTCATCCCGGACCGCGACCGGCAGCTCCGGGTGCCCGACCTGAAGTTCAACCGGAAGATCGGGATCTACGCGCACCAGCATTGGACCACCGACGGCCGGCCGGTTTCGCCCGAGCAGCACCCGGCCTACCTCGCAACGGTGATGCCGCGGCCGGAGGACATCCAGCTGGTGCACGAAATCGAGAAAGAGCCCGACTGGATCGAGCCGAAGAAAGCGGATAGCCTGCTGCAGTGACGCTCCCTCGCGCGCTCGTGATCGCGCACCGCGGCGCGTCGGGCTACGAGGTGGAGAACAGCCTAGCCGCCTTCCGCGCCGCCGGTCCCGCCGGCGCTGACGCCGTGGAGCTGGACATCCACGCCACGGCCGACGGGGCGCTGGTCGTGCACCACGACGAGATGCTGGACGGGACCCACCACATCGCGCACTGCACCGCGAAGCAGGTTGCGGGCTTCCGGCTCGAGAACGGCGAGCCGGTCCCCACGCTCGCGGAGGCACTCGCCGTCATCGAGAAGACTCTCAAGGTCTTTGTCGAGGTGAAGTCGCTCGCCCCACAGTTCGACGAGCGGCTGTGCAACGTCCTCGACCAAGGCCCCAACCCAGCGGGCTACGCGGTGCACAGCTTCGACCACCGTATCGTCCGCCGGCTCGTGAGCAAGCGCCCCGGCCTCCGCTGCGGCGTCCTGAGCGCATCGTACCTGTTCCGTCCCACAGCGGTGCTCGACGACGCCGCCGCGCGCGACCTGTGGCAGGAACGCACGGTCGTGGACGCCGATCTGGTGACCGCGGTGCACCAAGCGGGCGGCCGGTTGTTCGTCTGGACCGTGGACCGTGCCGACGAGATGCGCCACTTTCTGTCCATCGGCGTGGACGGGATCTGCACCAACCTCCCCGACATCGGCCGCCGTGTGGTCGACTCTAACAGCCAGTGACCGACTCGCCGCTTCGGGTAGCCATCGTCGGCGCAGGCACGATGGGCCACGGCATCGCCTACGTGGCGGCGCTCGCCAGCTGCTCCGTCACCCTGACCGATAGCCACGTCGCCGCGCTCGAGCAGGCACAGGGCAAGATCGACGCCCTCCTCGCAAGCGGCGTCAAGCGCGGCAAGCTCACCGCAGCCGATGCCGCGGCGATCCGGGGACGCATGCGCACCGAGCCGGATCTCGGCGCCGCGATCGCCCGGGCCGACGTGGTGATCGAGGCCATCGTCGAGAATCTGGCGGTGAAGCAGCGGCTCTTCGCCGCGGTCGAGCGGGGGGCGCCCGCTGTCGCCCTGCTCGCCACCAACACCTCGTCCCTGTCGGTGAGCGAGATCGCCGGCGCGTTGACGGACCCAAGCCGCTGCCTCGGGCTGCACTTCTTCAATCCGGTGCACCTGATGAGACTGCTCGAGGTCGTCACCCACGCGCGCACCGAGCGGGGGACGGTGGACCGGGCGGTCGCGTTTGCCAGGAGGCTCGGCAAGGAGCCGATCGTGGTGAAGGACTCGCCCGGCTTCGCCTCGAGCCGGCTCGGGGTGGTGCTGGGCCTCGAGGCAATGCGGATGCTCGAGCAGGGCGTCGCGTCGGCCGAGGACATCGACAAGGCGATGGAGCTGGGCTACAACCACCCGATGGGGCCGCTCAAGCTGACGGATCTCGTGGGGCTCGACGTGCGCCTCGCGATCGCCGAGTACCTGCACCAGACTCTCGGCTCGGCCCACTACGCGCCGCCCAGGATCCTGCGCGACAAGGTGGCGAAGGGCGACCTCGGAAAGAAGACGGGAAAGGGGTTCTACACCTGGAGCGGCTGACCCCCTTGAGCCTCAGCCGTCGCTTTCGGGCGTTGGGGCGGGAGGGGAAAGGTCAGCGTGAACTCCGTCCCCTCGCCGACCGTCGACCGCACGTGGATCGTGCCGCCGAACTTGTTGGCGACGATGTCGCGCACGACCGTCAGCCCAGTGCCCGTGCCCGAACCGAAGCCCTTCGTCGTGAACCCACGCTCGAAGATCCGCTCGAGGTCCTCGGGAGGGATGCCGACGCCGCGGTCGGCCACGGCCAGCCGGAGCGCCCCGTCACCCTGGTCCACCCGCACCACGATCGGGCCCCCGCGACCGCGCGAGGCGTCCGCGGCGTTATGGAGGAGATTCGTCAGCACCTGGAACAGGGCGTTGGTCTCGCCGAACAAGTAGGCCGAGTCGATCGCGGCCTCGAGCGTCAGCCCCACACCCCGTTCGCGCGCGTACGGCTGCTCCAGGGTGACCGAGGAGCGCACGACCCGCACCGCGTCGAACCGCTCGACCATGCCGAGGCCGCCGCGGGAGCGGTCCTGGACCGAGCGCAGATACTCGACGGCCCGGTCGATCCCCTCGCGCGCGTGGAGCAGATCCTCCAGGAGCTCCCCGCGCAGCGCGGGGTCCAGGCCACCAGCATCACGCAGGGATCTGGTGCACAACTCGAGCAGCGCCCGCGCGGCAGCGAGGGGGTTGGCGACCTCGTGCGCGATGACGCTGGGGCGACGGGACAGCTCCTGCTCGCCCTCCGGCATGGCGGCCATCCTATGAGGACTTACTCGGTAACATCGCCGGTCGGCAACGCCGGGGCAATGCGCCCTCGCGCCCCGGCCCAAGATCCGGCGCGGCGGTCGAAACACGCGAAAAGGGCGGCTCCCGTGGGAGTCGCCCTTCTCGCGTTCTTATGCGAGACGCGCTGAGCCGGAGGCTATTGGATGACCTGCACCGGCTGCGTCTGTTGGAAGGGACGGGCGCCGTTGCCAAGCTCCCCGTCCCCGCCGTATCCCCAGCACCATACCTGCCCGTTGCCGGCGTTGAGCGCGCAGGTATGGTACGTGCCGGGCGCCACCACCGTGAACGGATGCGACCCCAGGACTTGCTCCCGCGTACTGATGTTGGGACTGGTCGTCCCGTTTCCAAGCTGGCCGTAGTTGGCATAGCCGACGCAGTACGCCGACGTGCCGTCAATCATGCAGGTGTGCAAGCCGCCGACCCCGAGACTCACCCACGTCAGCTGGCTCGCGATTTCCACTTCATCCAGGACCGCGGCCCCAGGGAGCGCGGCGCCGTTCCCGATCTGGCCCTCGCTGTTCCTCCCCCAGCACCAGATCTTGTTGGTGCCGGCCGCCGGCTGGCCGGCGCACGAATGGTAGTAGCCAGTCGAGACCCGTGCGAAGGCGAGCGACGCGGATACCTGCTGGGGAGTCGGCTGGGGCGACACGTTGCTGTTGATACCGACCTGGCCATAAACGTTGTAACCCCAGCAGTAGGCCGTGTCGTTGCTGTGTATAGCGCAGGTATGCAAGAAGCCCCCACTGATTTGCTTCCAGTTGAAGCCGCCTGGGACGAGCTTCGGGACCGAGTCTCCGGTACCTGCGGTGCCGTCCCCAAGCTCGCCCTCGAAATCCCTCCCCCAGCAGTAGGCGCCCGAAGGCGACCCGCTGGAGGTCGTCGTGGCGCAGGTATGGTACCCGCCCGCGGCCACCTGGGCGAACACCAGCGGCGCGGCCGGCTGCACCTGCGTCGGTTCGGCGCGGTCGCTACCGGTACTGTTGATGCCAAGCTGCCCATAGCCGTTGTAGCCCCAGCAGTAGATGGCGTTGCTCGTCGTGACACCACACGTGTGGGCGGCCCCGGCGCTGACCTGCGTCAACGCGAGCCCACCCGCCACGAGCCGGGGCACCGAGTCCGATGTGAACGAGCCGATCCCCAGCTGACCGTTGTAGTTCGCGCCCCAGCAGTACGCAGAGTTGTTCACCGTGACGCCGCAGGTGTGGAAATCGCCCGCGTCGACCTGGGTGAACGTCAGGATCACGTTGAAGTCGTTGGTGCCAGCGGGCGTGAGCGCGCCGGAACGGGCCCGCAGCGCGTAGCCGCTGCCCGGCACGTCGATCCGCAGGTTCGCGAACTGCGCCACGCCGGCCACGGCGCTCGTCGTGACCGTCCCGATCAACCGGGCGAAAGCGCCGAATGTCGCCCTGCGGTCGAACTCCACCGTCACCGCGTTGGTCGCCGCGGTCACGACGTTGGCGAACGCGTCGGTGATCTGCACCTGCACGGTGAAGGGGGAGTTGCCCTCGATGCTGATCGGGGGCTGTGCGGCGAACTGCAGCCGCGCGGCCGGGCCGGGGGAGATGTTGAAGGCCGAGCTGGTCGCGCCTGTGAGGCTGGTCGCGCTCGCCGCCAGCGTGTAGCCGGCGCCGGCTTTGTCGATGGACAGGCCGCTGAAGCTCGCCACCCCGTTCACGGCATTCACAGTCACCGTTCCGGAGAGGCTCCCGCTGCCCGGGTTCGTCCCGATGGCAAGGGTGAGGGTATTCCGTGCCGTCGTGCACAGCCTGTCGCTTGCGTCTCGGACTTCGACCTCGACGGCGGGAGAGATCGCGGCACCGGCGGTGGCGCTCGTCGGCTGGACGGTGAATACCACCTTGCTCGGAGTGGTACACACGGCAGCCGCTAGGATGTTGAACGCCGCGCTCGTCGCGCCTGTGAGGGCCCCCGAGCTCGCCGCCAGCGTATAACCCGTGCCCGCTTTGTCGATGGACAGGCCGCTGAAGCTCGCGACCCCGTTCACGGCATTGACGGTCCTCGTTCCCGACAGGGTGCCGCCGCCCGGGTTCGTGCCGATGGCAAGGGTGACCGTATTCTGCGCCGTGGTGCACGCCCTGTCGCTTGCGTCCTGGACCGCCACGGCGACGGCCGGAGAGATCGCGGCCCCGGTCGTGGCGTCCGTGGGCTGGACGCTGAATACCAGCTTGCTCGGAGTGGTGCACACCGCCGGCCCCGTCACCGTCAGGGCCGCGTTGCCCGGCACGCCCAGACCCAGTGCCGTTATCGTCGCCGTGCCAGTCGAGACTCCGCTGGCGAGCCCCGTCTGGTCCACGAGCGCGACGTTCTGGTTCGAGGAAGCCCAGTAGAAGGTGATGCCCGTGATGGTGTTGTTCTGCGCATCCTTGGCCACCGCGGAGAACTGCTGAGTCGCTCCCGCGGCAATGTTCCCCGTCGCCGGGCTGACCGTGACCGTGGTCAGCGTGGTGATGGACTGCGCCGCGCTGGCCTGTCCCCGCACCCCATAGGGGTCCACGGCCAGCACACGTACGTAATGCGGACCGGTCAGTGGGATGGACAGCTGGACGCTCGTGTCGGTTGCCGCGATCGCGGTTTCCTGCGGCGTTCCGAAGCTCGCGTCCGGATCCTTCTGTACGACGTAGCTTGCCGCGCTTTGCACCTTTGAGAATACCATGACGAACTGTCCGTCCGTCGTGTAGGCGGGAATGGAGAGGATCACCGGCTGGAATGACGCGAACGTGATGGTGGCAGGCGTGTTCTGGCCCGCGACCACGTTCACGCCGGTCGTCTGCCCGAAGTAGGCGACGCCCCCGCCCCGGAATCCCTGCAGCCCGACGGTGTACGATCCGGGCGCGAGTCCATCGATCGTCACGGTGGTTCCCGGGGTCACCGTCACCGTCTTCCTGGTTGGCCCGTCCACGATGACATGGCCCGAGTCCAGGGCAGCGATGGTCCCGGGGCTGGCGAGGATCCTGAGCGACAGCCCTCCGCTCGTTGACGGCGCACTACTCTGATCAAGACACGCCGACATGCTGATCAGGGCCACCGTGACTACTCGAGTGACTGGGCGCATAGGTCGGCCTCAGGGATTCGGGAAGGTGATGGTGATGCCGCCGGTGTTTGGGCCGCCCCCGCCGCCGCCGCCGCCCGCCAGCAACGCCACGGCAGCGGCCGCACCTACGACCCCGAGCACGATGACCACGGGAAACTTCCCCTTGCGGCGTTGCACCTGCGGCTGTGCGGGCGCCGGTTGGGCCGGGGGTGGCGCTGGCGGCGGCGCGGCCTGGGGAGGCGGCGCCTGTACAGGCGGCGCTTGCGCGACCTCCCCAACGCGCGTGAGGTTGAACGCCAGCACGGTGGTCACCCCGGGCAGGATTTCGCGCGTCACTCGCGCGGTGAGGTAACCCTCCGCCGCCGCCTGGAGCTCATAGCTGCCCGCCGGGAGCACGAGCGTCTCGCCGGAGCGAACCAATCCCCGGCCCGGGACAAGAACGTTTATCGGGACAGGCAGCGCGGACGTCTTGATCTGCAGCTGGCCAAGAGTGTCGCCCGTTGGGCGCGCGGGCCACCGCCAGGACGTTTCCGTGACCTGGTCGCCGGGGATCCCGCGGACGGCGTCTCGGGCCACCCGAGCTGCGGCGACGACCTCGGGGACGAACGTCAGGGTGTCGATCTTGAGCTCGGGGGCGAACCGGAAGGCCCACCGGAGCCAGGCGCGCGCCGATCCCGCCTGGCCGTCTTCGATCAGGATCTGCGCGAGCAGCTGCAGGCCGTAACCCCACACGCTGTCCGGCGGCCCGCGCCCCGGATCGAGCGCGGCGTTGAGCAGTTCGAGCGCACGAGCGGTCTCGAAGTTTTGATACGCCTTGGCAGCGTCGCGGATCAGTCCGTCACGTGTGACCTGCGCCGCAAGCCGCCCGGGCACCCCCAGCGCGCCCAGCGTGCCCAGCGCGACCAGCAGGAGCAGCGTCGAGCGGCGCCGCAGTAGACCCCTCAGGTCCGACATCATCGCCTCCGCTCGGCAAGCTCGATGCGCAACAGCACCGTCTCGCCCGCCGCCAACGTGATGGTTGTGTCCTTGGTGACGAACCCCTCGCGCACGAACCGCAGGGTGTGTGTGCCCGGGACCATCGTCTCCTGAAGTCGGCTCTTCTGCCCGCGGTCGACACCGTCCAGGAGCACGTTGGCCGCCGGGGTGATGCTGAGTCGTAGCACGCTGAGGCCGGCGGCCGGATCCGCGGGGGGAGGGGCCGCCGGCTGGGTGGGCGACGGCTGCGGCGCCGTGGGCGCCTGAGCCACCTGGCCCTGGCGAGGCGCGGCCGGCGGCAATGCACGACCGGCGAAAGGCACGCGTAGCTCTCGGCTGGCGGTGACCATCACCGTCCGCACGACCGACTCGTAGCCGCTGGCTTCCAAGCGGAGCTCGTGGCGACCCGCAGCCACTTCGAAGCTCAACCCTTGCTGCCGGCGCCCGTCGGCCGTTACGGTGCCGCCCACAGGGAGCCCGGTGACGATGATGCGGCCGGGCGCCGGCGGGACCGGCGCGGCGACGTCGGCCGGCCGCCGCTCAGCCTCCGCCGGCGCGCTCGGGCCAGACGGCTGGCTCGGTAGCTGCGACACGGGAGCAGCCGGGACCCTCGCTTGCTCCACAGGAGGCGGGGGAGCGGACGGACCGGATCCCTGCCCTTCCGGCGAACCCGTGGTAAGCAACCAGGTCGCGCCCGCTCCACCGGCAGCGGCCAGCACTCCCAGCACCACGACGACGGGTTTCCACCCCTTCTTCTTCGGGCCGGCGACGACCCTAGGCTTGCCTTTCGCGGCAGAGGGCGGTGTGGGCTTCGTAGGGGTGAGCCGCGCGGGCTCTGCCGGGCGGGGACCTTCGGGAAACACCACCGTTGCAGCGCCCGTGGCGGCGGCCGCTGCCAGGAATTCCGGCGTCGGATGCCGCAAGGCCTCAACGAATGCCGTGACCGTCGGAAAGCGTTGCTCGGGGCGCTTGTCCAGAGTCCTGTGAACCGCCCAGGACACGTGCCGCGGCAGCCCGGCGCTGATCACCTCGAGGGGGGGCGGAGGCGCGGTGCAGTGTTTGTGGAGAATCTCGATCGCGGAGTCGCCTTCGAAGGGAATCTGGCCGGAGAGCATGCGGTACGCCATCACACCGACGGAGTACTGATCCGAGGCCCCGGTGATCGTCTTCCCCATGCCTTGCTCGGGCGACATGAAGTAGGGCGTGCCGATCACCGATCCGGACGCCGTGAGCGTTCCCTCCGTCAGCGCTTTCGCGATTCCGAAGTCGGTTACCACGACGCGGCCTCGCGCGTCGAGCATCACATTGGCGGGCTTGATGTCGCGATGGATGACTTTGTGCTCGTGCGCGTAATCGAGCGCATCCGCGACTTGGGCCAGGATTTCGATGGTCTGCTTCAGGGGAAGCCGTGGCTGCTCTTTGAGAAGGTCCTCCAAGGAGCGTCCTTCCAGGTACTTCATGGCGTACCAGAAGATCTTCCCCTCTGCAGCGACGCGGTAAATCGGTATGATGTTGGGGTGGTCAAGGGCAGCCGCAGTCTTGGCCTCGCGCTTGAAGCGCTCCACACCATGGCCGAAGGTGAGCTCAGGGGGGAGCACCTTGATCGCCACCTTACGGGCCAGATGAATCTCGGTGCCTAGGTAGACCATCGCCATGCCGCCCCGCCCGAGCAGCCGCAGGATCTCGAACTCTCCCTTCGTGTCTTCGCGGAGCATCTGCTCCATCTGCGCGAAGGCGGATGCATCCATCGCGGCCGTGGCTGCGGCCTGCCCCTCCGCGTCCGAGACAAACGAACCGCAGTTCTGGCAGTACTTGGCAGTGTCGGGTACCGGCGTGGCACAGTGGGCGCACTGCATCTGGTGATCGTCTCGCTCTCGCTCGGGCTCCGAGGCCCTTCCCCAAATGCCAAATTGCTACTGCAGAATAGGGACCGTCAAGAGAGACTTGGGGTTACGGCTGAGGAGGCGGCAAAACGATGCGGCCGCGCCACAGTTGTGAAAGGCCCGCACCAGTAGCGATCGGCGACGACTAAGTTTACCGCCAATCCCGTGACGGAGGCACCAGTTAACCCCTATCCCCGTATCACCGACGTCCACATCCACATCCAGCCGTGGCGCGACTTGAAGCCCATGGTCCAAGAGACGATGCGCCGCGGCAAGGAAGACCACTGGAACTTCCTGCTGTCGATGATGGACGATCCCAAGGCCCTGCTCGACATCATGGACCGCTCGGGGGTGTGGCGCGTCGGGATGGTGAACTACGTCGCCCCCGACGTGATGGGGTTCACGGACTCCACCAATACGTTCATCGCGAAGTACGCCCAGGCGAATCCGGACCGGCTGATGCCGTACGGCGGCGTCCATCCCCGCTATTCCAAGGACCCCGCCGGCGACGTGGACCGGCTCATGAACCTGGGGATCCGGCTCCTGAAGATCCACCCCTCGCACCAGCTCTTCCCCGCCAACGCCTATACCGACGGGCTCGATGCCCTCGCCGCGATGTACCGCCGCTGCGAGGAGCGCGGCTTTCCCGTGATGGTCCATACTGGAACGAGCATTTTCCCCGGCGCCCGGTCCAAGTGGGGCAACCCAATGGAGCTGGACGACATCGCCATCGATTTCCCCGACCTCCAGCTCGTGATGGCGCACGGTGGGCGGCCGCTCTGGATGGAGGAGGCGTTCTTCATTCTGCGACGTCACAAGAACGTCCGGCTCGACGTCTCGGGCATTCCGCCGGTCAGGCTGCTGGAGTACTTTCCGCGGCTGATGGAGGTCGTGGACCGCGTCCTCTGGGGGACCGACTGGCCCAGCCCCGGGGTGAAGGACCTGAAATTGAACATTGACCAGTTCCTCACCCTGCCCCTTGCCGACGCGCACCGGAAGGCGATCCTGCAGGACAACGCGCTGGCCCTGTTTCCCGCCAGCTGAGTTGAGCCTCTCTCACTGCAAAGGGACTCGCACCTCATGCACCGTATGTTGCTAAGCTTCGGGCTGCTTGCCGGCACCGCTGCCCCGCTGGCCGCCCAAGCGGGGCGCATCCAGTACGAGCAGTTCACCCTCTCCAACGGGCTGCAGGTGATTTACTCTGCAGACCACTCCACGCCGATCGTGACCGTGGACCTGTGGTACGACGTCGGCTCGCGCAACGAGCGCCCCGGCCGCTCCGGGTTCGCTCATCTGTTCGAGCACATGATGTACCAGGGCTCGGCGCACGTGCAGAAGGCGGAGCATTCCCGCCTGATCGAGCGTGCGGGCGGCGGGGCCAACGCCAGCCCCTCGGAGGACCAGACGAAGTACTACGCAACGGTGCCGTCCAACCGGCTCAATCTCGCGCTCTGGCTCGAAGCCGACCGAATGCGGTCGCTCGCCGTCACGCAGGAGAACCTCAACAACCAGCGGGAGGCGGTGAAGGAAGAACGGCGGTTGAAGGTGGACAACCAGCCATACCAGGTCGCCTTCACCGAGGGGCTCACCTGGCCGTTCGACAGCACCGGCTGCTTCGGCTACGCACACACCATCATCGGGGCGATGCCGGATCTCGACGCGGCCCAGCTTACCGACGTGAAGAGCTTCTTCGACGCCTACTACGCGCCGAACAACGCCACCCTGGTGGTCGTCGGGGACTTCCAGCCCGCCGATCTGCGGCGGCTCGTCGACCAATACTTCGGCGGGATTGCTCCTCAGCCGGCGCCCGCTCCGGTGGCGTGCGACTTCCGCTTCTCGCCCGGGGCCGTGCGCCGCGAGGTGTCGGACCCGCGGGCCAACCTCGCCGCTACGCTACGCTTCTACCGGTTGCCGTCCCACCGCCACGCCGACACCCCGGCGCTCGAACTCTTGAACCTGATCCTGGGTCAGGGGGAGAGCTCGCGGCTCAACGTGGGCGTTGTCCGGCGCGAGAAGGCGGCGCTGGAGGCCGGCGTGTTCGCCAACCCGTATGGGTCGCGCCGCGGCCCCGGCGTGATGATCGCCTTCGGCTTCGTCAACCAAGGCGTCGAAGCCGCGCGACTGGACAGCCTGCTCGCGGTCCAGATCGACAGCGTGCGGACCTTCGGCGTGACAGCTCAGGAGCTCGAGAAGGCGAAGAACATCATGCGGGCGGGCTTCGTCCGAAACCGCGAGACCACCTACAGCAAGGCGGAAGAGTTACAGCACTACCGGATGTTCCACGGCTCCATCGATGAGATCAACACCGACCTGGACAAGTTCGTCGCGGTCACGTCGGACGACATCCAGCGCGTGGCAAGCAAGTATCTCGATCCCGCGAACGCGGTGATCGTGATCGTGCGGCCGGGAGCGAGCCAAGGGGGATCCCGGTGAACCGGCGGATGGTGATAGCGGTGGCGACCTTACTATACGCCTATCCGGCAATCCGGCTTTCCGCCCAGGAGTCTTTCCCCACGAAGCCTCCGGCCTCCACAGCGCTCTCCCCCGTGCGCTTCCCGCCGTTCCAGGAGGTCACGCTGTCGAACGGGGTGAGACTCGTGGTGATCGAGAACCACGAGCAGCCGACGGTGTCGGTGGCCCTGAGTTTCCGAGCCGGGGCCACGGCGGACCCGGCCGGCAAGGAGGGGCTCTCGGCGCTCGTGGCCGAGCTCATCACCAAGGGCACCCCTACCCGTACCGCCGAGCAGATCGCCGCCACGATCGAGGGGGTGGGGGGCAGCCTGGCGGCCGGCTCGAGCCAGGACCTCTTCACGCTCCGGGCGTCGGCGCTCACCGATCACGTCGACCTAGTGGTTGCGCTGCTCGCCGACGTCACGCGCAACGCGACGTTCCGGCCGGAAGAGCTGGAGCTCGCGCGCACGCGGTATCTCTCGGCGCTGCAGGTGAACCTGTCGGATCCCGAGTTCCTGGCCGAACGCTTCTTCGACCGGGAGATCTACGGAGCGCATCTCTACGGCCGGATGACGAGTCCCGAAAGCTACAAGGCGATCTCCCGGGACGACGTCGTCAAGTTCGCCGCGACCCGGCTGCGCCCCTCCGGCGCGCTGATGGTGGTAGCGGGTGACATCACGCTCGCCCAAGCGCGCGCGCTCGCGGCGAGGCACTTCGCCGGCTGGTCCGGGACCCCAGCCCCGGTTGCCCCGGCCGCTGCCGCGCCGGTGAAGGGCGCGACCGACATCCTGCTCGTACATCGCCCGGGCTCGGTGCAATCCAACATCGTCGTCGGCAACACCACCATGCTGCCGCGCGACACGAACTACTTCGCCGCGCGCGTCGTCACCCACGTGCTGGGCGGCGGCAGCGACTCGCGGCTGTTCCAGATCATCCGGGAGCAGAAGAGCTGGACCTACGACGCCCACACCGCGCTCAACCGGTTCCATGAACTCGGCAACTGGCAGGCAGTCACGCAAGTGCGTACCGCGGTCACCGACAGCGCGCTGAACGAGCTGCTGCACCAGGTAGACCGCATTCGCACCGAGGCGATCCCCGATTCGGAACTGGTCGGCGCGAAGGGATTCCTGGTGGGCGTCTTCCCGCTCACGATCGAGACGCCGCAACAGATCGCCCAGCAGGTGGCGACGGTGAAGTTGCTCGGCCTGCCCGCGAACTACCTGCACACGTACCGCGAGCGCCTCGGTGCCGTCACGGCCCGGCGGGCCCTGGCGGCCGCCCGGCAGACCTACCGCCGCCACGCCCTGACCATTGTGGTCGTCGGCGATGCGACGCAGCTCTACGAGAAGCTGACGGCCGTCGCGCCGGTGCGGCTCGTGGACGCGGACGGCAAGCCGCTGACGCCCGATGATCTCGTCCCCAAGGCAGGGCCGCTCGTTCTCGACCGCGGCCAGCTGGTGACCCACACCGACAGCTTCCAGGTCGTGATCCAGGGCAACCCGATGGGGGCGCAAGTGTCCAGCCTGCGGCAGACCGCAGACTCGCTCATCTACAGCGAGCAGCTCAGCATTCCGCCGTTCGTGACGCAGCACACGACCGTGGTGTTCGATCCCCGCGACATAAGCGTCCGGCAGGTGGACCAGACCGGCAGCGTGCAGGGACAGCCGAGCGAGATTCACCTGAGGTACGGCGGCAACCGCGTCCAGGGGACCGCCAAAGTGCCCCAGCCGACGGGCGCGCCCCGCGAGCTGACGATCGACACCACGGTGGCGCCGGGCACCTACGACGACAACGCGCTGGCGACGATCGTCCCCGCCCTGCCGCTCGAGCCCGGAAAGACGTTCCCCATCGGCGTCCTGACCTCGGGTGACGGCAGCACGCGGGTGTTCACCGTGAAGGTCGGCGACGTCCAGGGCGTCACCGTTCCCGCGGGAACGTTCCAGGCCTACCGCATCGACGTCTCCGGCGGCCAAGCGCCGTTCGTGTTCTACGTCAGCACCACCACCCCGCGCCGCCTGGTGAAGATCGAGGTCCTCGGCGCGCCGTTCGTGTTCGAGTTGGTCAAGTGAGGAAGACGCCCATGACGCGATTCTGCGTAATCACCCTGCTGTCCGCCGCCTGCGCGACCGCGGGCGCGACGTCGACGCAGACGCCACCCCCCACCCCCGCCCAGGCCAAGGTGGCGCCCGAGACTACGAGCGTGGATCGGCCGCAGTACCCGTCAACCTACCGGCGGCATCCCAACCCCGCGGTGCTGATCCGCAACGCGACGATCATGACCGCGGCGGGCCGGGAGATCCCCAGCGGCTCGATTCTGTTGCAGGACGGTAAGATCGTGGCCATGGGGACGACCGTGACCGCTCCGGCCGATGCGGTGGTCGTGGACGGGACCGGGAAGTACGTCACCCCCGGTTTGATCGACACCCACTCCCACCTCGGCGTCTACTCAGCACCCGGGACGTTCGCGGAGTCGGACGGCAACGAGGCGACGACTCCGGTCACGGCCGAGGTCTGGGCCGAGCATTCGTTCTGGCCTCAGGACCCGCAGATCCCCCTCGCCATCGCGGGCGGGATCACGACGATCCAGGCCCTGCCCGGCTCGGCGAACCTGATCGGTGGGCGCAGTGCCGTCCTCAAGCTGATCCCGGCGCGCACCGTGCAGGAGATGAAATTCCCCGGCGCGCCGTACGGGCTGAAAATGGCCTGCGGCGAGAACCCGAAGCGCGTCTACGGCGGCCGGCCGGGCGGTCCCTCCACCCGCATGGGGAACCTCGCGGGCTACCGGGCGGCCTTCAGTGAGGCGGAGAACTACCGGCAGCGCTGGGACAAGTGGAACAGGGACCACCAGGGCGAGCCGCCGCAGCGCAACCTCCGGAACGAGACCCTCACCGAGGTGCTGCGCGGGAAGATCTACGTCCAGAACCACTGCTACCGCGCGGACGAGATGGTACAGATGCTCGACCTCGCCCGCGAGTTCGGGTTCCGGATTCGCTCGTTCCACCACGCCGTGGAGGCCTACAAGATCGCCGACTATCTCGCGCGCGCCGGGACGGCGGTCTCGATCTGGGCCGACTGGTGGGGCTTCAAGGAAGAGGCGATGGACGGAATCCACGAGAACGCCGCGCTCGTGGAGCAGGCGGGCGCCCGCGCTGTCATCCATTCGGACAGCCCGAGCGGCATCCAGCGGCTCAATCAGGAGGCGGCGAAGGCGATGTACGCGGGCCAGCGGGCCGGGATCCCGATCACCCGCGACCAGGCGCTCCGGTGGATCACCGCGAACCCGGCGTGGGTGCTGGGGCTCGATTCCCTCGTGGGCACCCTCGAGCCCGGCAAGCTGGCGGACGTCGTCGTGTGGTCGGGGGATCCCTTCTCCGTCTACGCGAAAGCCGTGCAGGTCTACAACGACGGGTGGCTGGTGTACGACCGGTACGATCCGGCGCGCCAGCCCCATACCGACTTCGAGCTGTGGCAAGTCCCCACGCCCGGGAGTGATCGATGATCGCGTTCTTGCTCTCCCAGACCATCGCCATCACGGGCGGGACGGTGTTCCCCGTCTCCGGCCCGAAAATCGAGAACGCCACGGTGTTGATCCGCGACGGCAAGATCGCCGCGGTCGGCCCTACCGTTGCCATCCCGTCCGACGCCTCCCGCATCGACGCCCGCGGCAAATGGGTCACGCCGGGGCTGATCGACGGCGGCGGCCAGCTGGGGCTCACGGAGATCGGCGCCGTCACCAGCACCAACGAGGGCGCCTTCCACGGCAACGACGTCGCCGCGTCGTTCAACGTCGCGGAAGGCATCAACCCCGCGTCGAATCTCGTCCCCGTAACACGGGTCGAGGGGATCACGACCGCCTTGGCCGCGCCTGCCGGCGGCCTGATTCTGGGGCAAGCGGTGATCATCGACCTGGACGGACCCACCATCGAAGCGATGCTCGTGAAGTCGCCGGCTGCGATGGTGATCAACCTGTCCGAGGGCGCCAAAGGTGCGGGCGGCGGCAGTCGTGCGGGCGTCGCGGCCAGGCTGCGCCGGGTGCTCAACGATGCTCTGGAGTACTCGCGCCGCAAGACCGATTATACCCGCGCCCAGATGCAGGCGCTCGCGGCGCCGGGCGCCGACCTCGAGGCCCTGCTGCCCGTGCTGCGTGGCGAGCTGCCGGTGGTGGTGATGGCGAACCGCCGCAGCGACATCGAGACAGCGGTGCGGATCACCCGAGAGTACAAGCTGAAGCTCATTCTCGCTGGCGCGCAGGAGGGCTGGATGGTGGCCCCTGCAATCGCGGCCGCGGGAGTGCCCGTGCTGGTGCAGCCGCTCGACAACATCCCGTCCTACGACGCGCTCGGCGTACGGTACGAGAACGCCGCCGCGCTTGCTCGGGCTGGAGTCAAGGTCGTCCTGCTCGAGACCGATTCCCACAACTCCCGCAACCTGCGCCAACAGGCGGGGAACGCCGTGTCGTATGGGATGACATGGGACCAGGCGCTGCGCGCGGTGACCCTCACCCCCGCCGAAGTGTTCGGGGTGGCGGACCGTTACGGCTCGCTGGAGGTGGGCAAGGTCGCCAACGTGGTGGTGTGGAGCGGGGATCCGTTTGAATTCGGGACTTCCGTCGAGCGGGTGCTTATTCGGGGGCGGGATATCCCGTTGAGATCACGGCAGACGGAGCTGCTGGATCGCTATCGGACGTTGCCGCCAAAGTACTAGGTCGGTAATGGGCGGTAATGGGCGGTAGTAGGCGGTAATGGGTGGCAGGATGCGCAGGCTCCCTACCGCCCATCGCCGTCCAGCGCTCGGCAGAGCTTCCACATCAAGACTCCAACATGGTTACGCAGTGCATCCAACTCTTTCCAGGTTTCCTTGGGCAGAAAGCCAAGGTCGCGGGATAGCTGGAGGGTAAACGACAGCTCGGAAAGAGAACCGATCCCGATATCGAGGAATCGCCTGAACTCCCTCGTCCCCCGTTTCGCCGACCCTTCCGCGATGTTCGCCCCAACCGAGAACGCGGCTCTTCGGGCCTGCGAAGTCAGGCCGTACAGCTCGCTCTTGGGGAAGTTCTGTGTTGCCTTGTACACATCGAGCGCCAATTGGTAGCACGGCTTCCAGAAGGCAAACCGTTCATAGGGGAGCATGCATGGAAGGTGTGCAGGCACGGGCTGGTTACTATAACCGAAACAGCGCAGGCCCTACACTTTTTACCGCCCATTACCGCCCATTACCGCCCACTACCGCCCTTGTTCCACACCGCCACCTCGTCCAGCGCCTTGCGTTTCAAGTCCGGCACCGTGGCGTCCGGCGCAGCATAGCCAACCGGTAGTAGTACGAAGGGCCTCTCCCACTCCGGCCGCCCCAGGATGCCGTTCAAGAACTCCATCGGACTCGGCGTGTGCGTGAGAGTGCACAGTCCCATCGTGTGCAACGCGGCGATGAGCAGTCCCACAGCGATGCCGACCGATTCGGTGCTGTAGTAGGTCTTGTGGTGGGCGCCGTCCGGCGCCACCCGGTAGGCGTGCCGGAACACGACGATCAGATACGACGCGATCTCGAGGAACGGCTTACGCCAGTCGGTGCCGAGGGGCGCCAGGGCCTCGAGCCACTCGGCGGGGGCGCGGTGCTCGTAGAACTCCCGTTCCTCCTCCTCCGCGCCGAGCCGGATCTGACGCTTCAGCTCCGGGTCGTCCACCACGACGAACGTCCACGGCTGCTGGTGCGCGCCGGAGGGCGCCGTGCCGGCGATCTGGATGGCCAGCTCGATTGCCTCGCGAGGGACCGGGTCGGGGGAGAAGAAGCGAACGGAGCGGCGGCGGTTCATGTGATCGTAGAACTCGCGGCCGCGGCGGAGCGTCTCCTCCGGCGAGTGACGGATGGGATGGAACGGCACCTGGGGGAAGACGGTCATGGGACTACCGCCCATTACCGCCTACGCTGCGGGATACACACTCACCTGATACCGCTTCTTGTCCTTGTGCTCGAACTTCACGACCCCGTCCACCACGGTGAACAGCGTGTCGTCCGACGCGCGGCGCACGTTCTTGCCGGGATGGAACTTAGTGCCCCGCTGGCGCACGATGATCGACCCGGCCGTCACGAACTCGCCCCCGAAGCACTTCACGCCCAGGTATTGCGGATTCGAGTCGCGGCCGTTGCGGGTGGAGCCGACGCCTTTCTTATGAGCCATAGCGTCCTCAGCCGACCTTCACGTCGGCGATCTTCACTTCAGTGTAATCCTGCCGGTGCCCTGCCTTGCGGCGATAGCCGGTGCGGCGTGCGAACCGGAAGATGCGGATCTTCTTCCCCAATCCGTGCCGCACCACCTCGGCGGTGACCTTCGCCCCCTTCACGGTGGGCTGGCCGGCATGGACGTGCTTCCCGTCGCTCGCCAGAAGCACGTGATCGAAGGTGACTTTGCTCCCCGGCTCGGCCTCGAGCAGGGGGACCTTGATGGTCACCCCGGCTTCAGCCCGGAACTGCTTGCCGCCGGTGGTGAAAATGGCGTAAGTCATAGGGCGCGGAACTTAAACGGGGGCAACTACTTAGTCAAGACGGCAACGGACTCCGTCGCGCTAGGCAACGGCGTACAGCTCGGTTACGTCCCGCCCCGCCGGCCGGCTCATCATCCGGAACTCGTCGAGGCGCATCATCGGGTCGTCACGGACCTCGAGCTCGAGCCCCGTTTGCTTCTCCAACTGCCGCAAGAAGTTAGGCTCCTGCTCCACGAGGTACAACGCCACCTCTGGGTGCAGCCGCACTACGAGCTGCCGCTCCTTGTGGTCCGCTCCTGCCCGCCTGAGCGAGCGCTCCATCCGCCGCACGACCACCTCCGGCCGGAACACGCGCCCTGTGCCGGTACAGGTCGGGCACTCGGCAGTCATCGACTGCCATAACGAAGGTCGAACCCGCTGGCGGGTCATTTCGATCAATCCCAGCTCGGAGACTGCGAAGGCCTTGGTCCGTGCCCGGTCGTGCCCCAGGTGGGTGCGCAGCTCCTGCAGCACCTTGTCCCGGTTTCCCCGGGCCTCCATATCGATGAAGTCCACCACGATGATCCCGCCGATGTCTCGCAGCCGCAGTTGGCGCGCCACCTCGCGCCCCGCCTCGAGATTAGTCTTCAAGATCGTCGCCTCGGAATCCTTCTTCCCCGTGTAGCGCCCGGTGTTGACGTCGATCGAGGTCAGCGCCTCCGTCGGCTGGATGATCAGGTACCCGCCGCTTGGCAGGTCCACCCGCGGCTTGAAGAGGTTGCGGATCTCCGCCTCGATGTCGTACTCATCGAACAGCGGCGTCCCCGCATGATACAGCTTGACTCGCTGCATCAGGTCGGGATCGACCTGCTTCAGGTACTGCTCGATCTCGTTGTAGAGCAACTTGGAATCGACCAGCAGCGAGTCGACCTTGTCGCTGAACAGGTCGCGCACGATGCCGCGGGTGAGGCTCGTCTCCCGTTGCACCAGGAATGGCGCCCGCACCGACGACGATTTGCGCGTGATCTTCTTCCAGAGGCTGTGGAGATGGTCGATCTCCCGCTTGCACGACGCCTCGGTGAGATCGTCGGCCACGGTGCGGATGATCCATCCGCCGGAATCCTTGGGGACGAGCTTGGTGACCATCTCGCGCAAACGAGCGCGCTGGTCGCGGGCTTCGATCTTCCGGGAAACGCCGACCTTGGAGGCGAACGGCATGTACACGAGGAATCGGCCGGCCAGGGAGATCTGCGCCGTGACCCGGGGACCCTTAGTGCTGATCGGTTCTTTGATGACCTGGACGAGCTTGGCCTCCCCTCGCTTCAGCTCGTCGGCGATATTGGGGGTGGGGCGGCGGCGGCCACCCCGGTCGCGGCCCCTGGCCTGTCCGTTGTCGTTTCCGCTGGTGTCTTCGTCCTCGTCGTCCGACCCGCCCTTGTCGCCGTTCTCGTCCTCGTCGTCCGACTCGATCAGGTCGGACGCATGAAGAAAGGCGCTTTTCTCGGTCCCTATGTCGACGAAGGCGGCCTGGATGCCCGGCAAGACCGCCTCGACCTTGCCGAGGTAGATGTCACCCACCATGCGGCGGGCGTCGGGCCGGTCGACGAGTAATTCAACAAGGCGGTCGTCCTCGAGAATGGCCACGCGGGTTTCCCGCGGGCTGCCGCTGATCAGGATCTCGCGCTTCAAAGCAATAACCCTCGATCCCGGAGGGCCAGCAGCCATCCGGGATCCTGTGGTTGGGCCAGCAATAACTCATGACGTCCGGTATGGCGGGCGATGAGATGCGCCGATTGGCCGGCGTGCGGAATGCAGCCGTAGTCCAATGCATCCTGTAAAGTTAAGCACAATGGGGAGTTACGTCAATAAGACGAGCCGAGCCGCTTCCACGCGACCATTACCACCCGATACCGCCCATTACGGTCTCCGCCCACTACCGCCCCTTCCCGCTCCTCGTCATCGTTCGCCTGCACTTCCACATACTCCGAGATTCACAATGCACCGTTCACACCTCAGGGCACGGATTCCGATGCTCCTTTTCGCTTCCCTCGTGCGCTCCACTCCCGCGCCCTCCCAGGCCATTCAGTACCCACCCGCCCGCAGCGCGGACGTCGTGGACGACTACTTCGGCACCAAGGTTTCCGATCCCTATCGCTGGCTCGAGGACGTCGATTCCCCCGAAACCAGCGCCTGGGTGGAAGCCGAGAACCGGGTGACGTTCGGCTTCCTGGAGCGGATCCCCCAGCGTGATCTCATCCGGCGCCGCCTCACCCAACTCTGGAACTACGCGCGCTACGGGCCCCCGTTCAGAAAGGGCAGCCGGTATTTCTTCTTCAAGAACGACGGATTGCAGAACCAGGCGGTGCTCTACAAACAACCGTCGCTCGACGCCGAGCCCGAGGTGCTGCTCGACCCGAACACGCTCTCCTCGGACGGGACGGTGGCGCTCACGGTCAACGAGGTGTCGGAGGATGGCCGGCATCTCGCCTACGGCACCGCGACGAGTGGCTCCGACTGGAACGAGTTCCGGGTGCGCGACGTCGCGACCGGCCAGGATCTCCCCGACCACCTGAAATGGGTCAAGTTCTCCGGCGCGGGCTGGACGCACGACGGCAAGGGCTTCTTCTACAGCCGCTACCCCGAGCCCGAGGGGGGCAGCCCGCTGCTCGCCGTGAACCGGAATCAGAAGCTCTATTATCACCGCCTTGGCACCGACCAATCTCAGGATCAGCTCATCTACGAGCGACCGGACCAGCCCGACTGGGGGATCTCGGCCGGGGTGACCCACGACGGGCGTTACCTCATCCTGGTACTGTGGCTCGGCACCGATCGACGGAACCGGGTCTACTACCAGGACCTCCAGTCGCCCACGGCGCCCCGCTTCGACGGGCCCGTGGTCCCGCTGCTCGACAAATTCGACGCCGCCTACAGCTTCGTCGGGAACGACGGGCCGGTGTTCTACTTCGCGACCGACCTCGACGCGCCGCGCCAGCGCGTGGTGGCGATCGACACCCCGGACCCCGACCCCAGCCGCTGGCGCTCGGTGATCCCGCAGGACACGGACGTGCTGGAGAGCGTTCGGCTCGTGAACAACAGCTTCGTGACGACCTATCTCCATGATGCCCACTCACGGCTGCGGCTGTTCGCGCTGGACGGCCGCCCCCTGCGAGACCTGGCGCTGCCGACACTCGGCTCCGTCAGCGCGATCACCGGGGAGCGCGACGATACCGAGATGTTCTACGCGTTCACGTCGTTCCTCTACCCCACGACGATCTTCCGCCACGACTTCACGGCGGGGCGGACGGTCGTGTTCAAACAGCCGGCGCTCGATTTCGACCCGAGCGGCTACGAGACGTACCAGGTCTTTTACACGAGCAAGGACGGCACGCGTGTGCCGATGTTCATCACCCACAAGAAGGGCCTCGTCCCCGACGGCTCCAACCCGACTTACCTCTACGGCTACGGCGGGTTCAACATCAACCAGACGCCGGCGTTTTCGGTGGGCATGGTGGTCTGGCTTGAGATGGGCGGCGTGTACGCGGTCCCCAACCTGCGCGGCGGGGCGGAATACGGCGAAGAGTGGCACCAGGCCGGGATGCTCGACAAGAAGCAGAACGTATTCGACGACTTCATCGCGGCGGCGGAGCACCTCATCCGGGAGAACTACACCGCCCCTGCGAAGCTCGCGATCGGCGGGGGATCGAACGGCGGGCTGCTCGTGGGAGCGGTAATGACCCAGCGCCCGGAGCTGTTCGGCGCCGCCCTGCCGGCGGTGGGCGTGATGGACATGTTGCGCTTCCACAAGTTCACGATCGGGTGGGCGTGGGTCACCGAATACGGCTCAGCCGACAGCACGTCGCAGTTCCCGTATCTCTACAGGTACTCGCCGCTGCACAACCTCCGCCCGGGGACGCGCTACCCTGCCGCCCTGATCACGACCGCCGACCACGACGACCGGGTGGTACCGGGGCATTCGTTCAAGTTCGCCGCGGCGTTGCAGGCCGCGCAGGCCGGCCTCGCCCCGGTCCTGATCCGCATCGAGACCAAAGCCGGACACGGTGCCGGCAAGCCCACGAGCAAGATCATCGAGGAGCAGGCGGACCGCTGGGCGTTTCTGGTCCGCGCGCTCGGTCTGAACCCACGCCTTCCCTCACCCGCACCCTAAGCAGGCAGGACTCCCATGGCCAAGGCGGAATGCTCCCTGTGCCGGACGCTCGTCGACACCCGGACCCTCGTTGCGCCCCAGAAGCTGGAACCGCCCCTCGTTGACGTGATCAGGCGCGAGCGCCCCGATTGGGAGGGGAAGCGCGGTATCTGCCAGAACTGCCGCGAGCAGTACCGCGCCAAAAAATTCCTCGGCTATCTCGAGGACGAGTACGACAAGATCTCCGAGATGGAGAAGTCCCTCGTCTCCCGGCTCGCGCGGAAGGGGCGCGTGAGCAAGCTGGTACACCGGGAATTCGAGGCCCAGATGACCCTGGGCGCGCGGGTTGCCGACCGGGTCGCGCAGTTCGGCGGGAGCTGGCGGTTCATCGGGCTCTTCGGCGGGATCCTCCTCAGCTGGATGGCGATCAACACCTGGCTGCTGGTGTCACGGCCGTTCGATCCCTACCCGTTTATCCTGCTGAACCTCGTGCTCTCAACCCTCGCCGCGCTACAGGCGCCGGTGATCATGATGAGCCAGAACCGCCAGACCGAGAAGGACCGGATGCAGGCGACCCAGGACTATGAGATCAACCTGATGGCGGAGATCGAGATCCGGGACCTGCACGAGAAACTGGACGGGCTGCGGTTCAAGCAGTGGCACGAGCTGTGGCACCTGCAGCAACGGCAACTGGAGCTCCTGGAGCATCTCCACAAGGAGATCTCGCATCCAGAGGAGAAAACGCCGGAGCCGGCACCGTATCAGACACCGGAGGTCTGACGGGGGAAGACGGGTCAGCGTCTAGTCGATCAGCCCCCCCAGCAGCTGCCGGGCGATCACGATCCGCTGGATCTCGCTCGTTCCTTCCCCGATCTCGCAGATCTTGGCGTCCCGCATCATCCGCTCGACCGGGTACTCGGTGGTGTAGCCGTAGCCGCCGTGTAGCTGAACGGCCTTGATCGTGGCGCGCATGCACAGCTCGGAGGCGTAGAGCTTGGCCATCGCCGCCTCCTTTTTGAACGGAAGGCCGTGCTGCTTGAGCCAGGCCGCGTGGTAAACGAGGTGCTTCGCCGCCTCGATCTCCGTCGCCATGTCGGCGAGCGCGAAATGCACCCCCTGAAAGTTCGCGATCGGCCGGCCGAACTGCTTGCGGGTGGACGTGTACTGCAGGCACTCTTCCAGCGCCCCCTCGGCGATCCCGAGCGCCAGTGCGCCCACGCCGATGCGACCGCCGTCCAGCGTGTGCAGGAACTGGCGGAAGCCATTGTTGGTCGGGCCGAGGACGTTCTCCTTCGGAACGATCGCGTCCTGGAAGATCAGTTCCCGCGTATCCGACGCCCGCCAGCCGAGTTTCTCTTCCTTCTTTCCGGCGAACACGCCGGGGCACTTGGGGAGATCGGGGTCGTGGCCGATGCCGACCCGCTGCGCTTCTTCCAGGTCGCACGTGTCCTTCGTGACGATGAACGCCGTGATGCCACGCGTCTTCTTGGCGGTGGGATCGGTGCGGGCGGTGACGAGGAAGATCTCCCCCACGCCTGCGTGCGTGATAAAGATCTTGGAGCCGTTCAGGACGTAGTGATCGCCCCTGTCCACCGCCACCGTGGCGGTGCCCCCCGCATCCGACCCGGCCCCCGCCTCCGTCAGCCCGAACCCGCCCAGCACCTTTCCCGTCGCCAGCAGTGGGACGAAGCGGTGCTTCTGCTCCTCGGTCCCGAAGTCCACGATCGGCGAGGTGCCGAGGGTGGTGTGGGCGCTGACGGTGATGGCGTGGCTTGCGTCGACCTTGGCCAGCTCGTGGACCGCGATGACGTAAGCGAGATAGTCCATCCCGGCCCCACCCAGCGCCTCTGGCCAGGCGATCCCGAACAGCCCGAGGTCCGCCATCTGCTTGACGTTGTCCCAGGGGAACCTGCTTTCCTGGTCGTAGGTGCGGGCGGAGGGCTTCACGACGTTCTGCGCGAAGTCCCGCACCATATCGCGGACCTGGTGGTGATGCTCGGTGAAGTAGAGGGTGTCGTGCATGGGAGGGAATATACCAGGCCTGCCTACGCTCTCGTTAACCCCGTAGCACCGCCCGGTAACCACGGGAGGGAGTCCGTGCTCCGTTAACCCCGGGGCACCGCCCCGGGGTTAACCCACCCTCGAAAGGTGCGGCGGCTACTGTGGGATGCGGTCCGGATGTCGGATGCGTTGCCGTGCAAGGTACCTTCGCGCGGCGTCAACGTGTGAACGGGATAGAGACCCAGCGTAGTACCCACGGCACCACCTGAACGGCAACGCTGGATGCCTGCCCAGATTCAAGCGTCTCGCGGATTCTGACTTGGCATGCCGAATGAACGGGGTAAGCGCAGCCGCTGGGTTGTAACTCACTAGCACGTGTACGTGGTCGTGCAACACCGCCAAGCCGTGCACGCGCACGCCGCGGGACGTCGCCGCCTCGCGCACGACCGCCGTGATGGCATCCACGTCTCCTTTCCGAATGGATGGCTCGCGCCGCCACGTGTGCCACGTTATGTGGGCGTACAGACCGCACGCCTTGTGGGCTCCCCGAGTCACACGACCTCCATTCGGGTGGGTTAACCCCGGGCTGGCGGCCCGGGGTCCAAAGGCACCTAGCTCACCCTAGGCGACAGCGACCGGGCCACAGACGTCGCAGCCGCTGCACTTCCCCTCCAGCCTTTCCCCGAAATACTCCAGCAGCATCCTTCTCCGGCATCGCCGCCGCTCCACGTACTGCCCCATCTCCGACGCAACGACTCCCCACTCGAAGTCGCCAGGCCGCCACAGGATGGTGCACTCAGATGGCTTCCCGTCCCGGCCGGCTCGCCCAGCTTCCTGGTAGTAGCCCTCCAGCGTGCGGGCCGGCCCCCAGTGGATCACCCGGCGCACGTCGGGCTTGTCGATCCCCATCCCGAACGCCGTCGTCGCGATGATGACGGGCGTCCGACCCCGGAGAAACGCGACCAGCACTTTGCGACGGACCTCAGGCGTGAGGCCAGCATGGTAGGGCACGGTCCGAACGGACACGCGGAGCAGTGCCCGCGTCACCAGTTCGGTGAGCCGACGAGTGGGGACGTACACGATGCATTGCCCACGGGTGTCGCGAATCAGCTCCCGCAGCCGGCGGAAGCGCTCGCGGTCATCCCGGACCCGCTCCACGACAAATCGGAGGTTGGGCCGGTCGAAGGAGGTCATCACGACCTCGGCCTCCGGCAGCCGCAGGACCTTGAGGATCTCCCGGCGCGTGGCTGGGGTGGCGCTTCCCGTGAGGGCGATGGTCGGCGGATCGTGCAACAGGTAGCGGAATTCCCCCAAGCGGCGGTACACCGGCCGGAACTCGTTGCCCCAGTCGGCCACGCAGTGGGCCTCGTCCACCGCCAGGAGCGACACGGCGACGGCCCGGGCTCGCAGCCAGCGGCTGAGCGACGCGAGCCGCTCGGGGGCGCAGTACAGGAGCTTCACGCGCCGCGCGAGCACCGCCTCCAGCACCCGGCGGCGGACCCTGGCCGTGAGCTGGCTGTTGAGATACGCCGCGGGAAGCCCGCGGCGCACGAGCGCCCGCACCTGGTCCTGCATCAGCGAAATGAGCGGCGAGACCACGACGGTGAGCCCGTCGGCGAGGAGCGCGGGCACCTGGAAGCAGAGCGACTTCCCCGCCCCGGTCGGGAGCACGGCAAGGACGCTGCGGCCGCCGAAGAGAGGGCCGAGTACCTTGAGCTGGGGCACTCGGAAGCCAGGGTACCCCCAGTGCTGCGCGAGCACGTCCCGCGCCCGATCGAACATGCCCCAAAAGAAAACGGGCCCCGGCGCGGCCACCGGGACCCGATTGTTGCGGCGCTGATCCTTTCTACTCGAGGTGTGTGTTCTCCCGCACGAGGACCAGGATCGCCGCTTGCGGCACCACGAGGTACGTCTTCCCCTCGAACGTGATCTCCACCGCAGCCTTGCGGAAGAACAGGGCGTAGTCCCCTACCTCCGCCTGCATCGGCAGGTATTTCACCTCCGCTCCGTGGATCTTCCACGGCTCCTCGTCCATGCTGGCGGGCTCGGTCATCGGGGTGCCGGGACCGGTGGCGACGATCCGGCCGCCCTGCACCTGCCGGCTCTCGACCGCGGTCGGGGGCAGGTACAAGCCGACGTTGGTCCGCTCCTCCCCCTCCTCGGGGGCGATCAGCACCCGGTCCCCGACGACGATGAGCTGTTTCGGCGGTTCGTCTGTCATGGAGCCGCGGTTACACGCAGTAGCGATCGAACGCCGCGACGAGGTCCGCGGCGATGTCCGTCGCCTCCCGCCCTTCGATCTGGCGGCGCTCGAGCATGAACAGGAGCTTCCCGTCCTTGAGGAGGGCGATCTGCGGCGACGACGGCGGATACCCTTCGAAGTAGCCGCGCGCCCGGCCGGTCGCGTCGCCGTCCTGGCCTGCGAAGACGGTCGTCAGCCGCTGGGGGCGCCGCGGGTGCTGGACCGCGAGCGCCGCCGCCGGGCGCGCGTTGCGCGCGGCGCAGCCGCACACCGAGTTCACCACGACCAGCACCGTGCTCGTGGTCGCACCGAGGACCGCGTCCACTTCCTGGGGCGTGCGCAGTTCCTCGAACCCGATCCGCGTCAGCTCCTCGCGCATCGGTTGGACAAGCCGCGGATCATACATCGGGGTGTTCAGATTCCTCATGGAGTCCTCAGCAGTTCCGTCTCGGCGGCGATGAACCCGAACGCCGGCCAGTAGGTCCCGGCCACGATCTGCCGGAACAGCGCCCGGGCCGTCGTGGTGTCGCCGCGGATCAAGTGCCAAGTGGCAAGGCCGTATCCCACGGTGGCGAACTCGAGGTCGCCCGTGGCCATCAGGGCCCGGAGATCGGCTTCCATCCGCCGACCCTGGTAGAAAAGTAACCGGTTGTAGTAGGCGGTGTTCTCCCGCACGTCCAGGCTGTCCCGGATCCCGGCCAGCACCGCCGCCGCGGCGGAGTCCTCCCCCGCCCGCCGCAGACTCATCCACAGCCAGTCCGAGACCGCCACGAGGTTGTCCGGACTGTCGGCCGCGGCCACACAGCGGCGGTAGGCCCGGGCCGCGTGGGCGAACCGGCCGGTGAGATAGTAGGCCAGCCCCAGATGATACCAGATGTCGAAACTTGTCGAATCGAGTTCCGCCGCCCGATCGAGGTCGGCGATTGCCTTGCCGAACTGCCGTGTGGAGATATACCGGTGCCCGCGGTGGCGATACAGGATCGCCCGTCCCGACGCGAGGGCGATCGCCCGGGAGTATACGTCGATGGCGTCGTGATACCGCCAGACGGATGCCAGCGTCTGCCCGAGTCGGAGGAGCGAGTCCACATCGTGCGGCGCCCGCGCGACGACGCTCTCCGCCTTCGCCACGACTCCCGCAGTATCGGCCCGCGCGAACAATGGACGTCCGAGCGGGGACACCAGCTCGGGGCCCTGGACCGCCGCAAGGGCAAGGAAGAGAGCTGCCAGCATGTGTCCTCCTTATACCCGGAAGTAGTAGACCAGCTTGCCGACCAAAGCCCCGCGCTGCGGCTGGCGCCACGGGATGCCGTTCGGCAGGCCCGTGGGCCAGGCGCTGTTCCACACGAGGTAGGCGTCGCTCCCGGGCGACGGGATCCAGTGCAGCCGCGCGTTCAGCGTGAGCCGGTTGGACTCGTTGTCGCCCTGGAGGAACACCGTCGTGTTGAGCCGCGGCGAGGCGGCGAGATCGATCCGCAGCCGTGCCGTGCGCGCCACAAAGCTCCCCGAGGGGAGCCGGACGTCCTGCTGGGACAGTTCCAGGTTGGTGAGGAGATACCGCGCCGTCCGCACCGTCAGCTCGGCTTCGACTTCCGTCGCGTGCCCCGAATAGTACTCCCCGGCGCTGGCCCCCACGCTGACGCTCACCGCGCGGGCATTCGAGCTCGAGAGCTCAAGCTCGGCGCGGGTCCAGTCGTAGCGGCCAGGGAGGATCGTATCGCCCGGGAAGATCTCGAAGGTGTCGGGCGGCACGTCCGATAGACGGTGGAACTGGAATTCGAACTCATCGCCGCTGTCGAGCCGCGCGCCGAGCGGCTGGACGCTGTAGCGCGCGTGGGAGAGGTCGCCGTCCACATCGGTCACGTGCTCCCAGCTGATCGGCTCGAAGAGCAGCTTGCGGATTCCCCATCGGTGCGGCCGCGGCGTGATCTGCAGCCGACCTTGGAAGAGGTCGATGCCGGTCTCGGAGACGAACCCCAGTGCCGGATCGAAGCCGCGCTCGACCCGAGTGTATCCGATGAAGTTGTCCATCAAGTCGTTGGGGTAGTCTAGAAACATACGCCATGCAGCCCGGGCCGGTGTACCGGCGCGGTCCCGGGAACTCGCGGCGAACGCTGCGAGCACCAGATTCTGCCCCCGCACCACGAATGGGAGATTGAGGTCCAGGCCACCCGTGAGCCGTATCCCGCTCACCCCCGGCCCCGACTGGCTCGCGAAGATCCCACCCACGTACCCCTGCGCCAACACGTCGCGCTTCACGCGCGCGACAACATCCAAAGCGCGTTCCGGGTCGCCCGTCCGCACCACCAACAGACCGATCCGTTCCCGGCCGCTCCGTCCCGTGAGCCGGGCGCCGCCGGTGAGTGGGATCGGGGTGCCGTCCGGGGCCAGCCCGATCCGCCGGCTGTGGAACACCAGCGTCCGTTCCCGCTGCCCGAACTCGAAAATCCCGCCCGACTCGAGAAAGAACGTGCGTTTCTCCGGGAAGAAAAGCGGGAAGCGGGTCAGGTTCACCACCTGGCGGTCCGCTTCGACCTGGGCGAAGTCAGTGTTGGCGGTAAGGTCGAGGGTGAGCGTCGACGCCACCGCCACCTTGGCATCGATACCTGCCTTCCCCGACTGGCTGGCCAGGGCACGGATTGAGTCGCTGCCGTCCGCTGCGTAGCTCAGGTCGCGCAGCTCTGCGGTGACGGTCGTATACGGACGCAGCTCGACGCGACCACGCGGCGGCAACGCCGTGAACCCGGCGATCAGGCCGGCCTTCTCGAGGAACAGAAGCCCTTCGGTGCGGCGCCACGCGCGCCACAGCGCCTCCTCGTTTGTGCGCCGGATCACCCGCTGGAAGTTCGCCCCCCACACGTCCGCGTCTCGACGGTAGCGCAGGGTCTGCCAGGGAAGGAACAGCTCCGCCGTCCATCCGGACGGCGTGCGCCGCGCCCGGGCGTCCCACACACCGTTCCAGTCGGTGTTGGCGCTCTCGAAGGTGAGCATTTCGGCGTCCCGCAACGCCCCGTTCGGGTTCACCGCGAAGACGTATCCCGAGCGGTGGTCCCGCTGGGGATCGAGGATCACGCTGAAATGGTCGTCCGACTCGAAGTCCGCGTCCCGCCGCAGCTGGGCGTGGCGGATCGTGGCGGGCTCCCGGTCGTACGCCCAGACCCCGATGTACAAGCCGTCTCTAGTGCCGAGGAGGCGCACCACGGTCCGCTCGCTCGGCGGCGCCCCTTCGGCGGGGTCGCGCTGGATGAAGTCCGTGATGGAATCGGCCGTGCCCCAGAGCGGCTCGTCCGGCACGCCGTCGAGCCGGATTCCGCCGCCGATCCAGGCGAGGCGCGCCTCGCGGACCGGACCGTACGCCTGCGCGAGCGCCTCGGCGCCGGTTCCCGTGGCCAGCACGAGCGTGGCAACCATACCAGCGCCCCCTGTCACCGCGGAACGCAGCACGCGTTCAGCTACGCTACGATGCATGCTCGGATTTCCGTTCCGCGAAGCGCAGGACGAACGCCACCGTCAGCAACCCCGCCGCGATCCCGACCAACCAGCGGAAGCGAAGCGCCATCCCGGCCAGACCGATGGCCAGCCCGACGCCACCGAGCCAGGCCTTGGCTCGGAAGAGGCGGCTCATTCGATAACGAAGGTGGCCGTCGTCGCCGACCCGAAGGCCAGGCCGCCCTTGTAGAGTCCTCTGATGGCCGCCATGAGGCTCTGGTCTGTTGAGCGGAGCTCCACGGTGACGAGGATGGTCTGGGATGGGTTGGTGGGCATCCCGTTGGGCAGCGACCAGCGTTGCCACCGGTACTCAACCGTCTTGTAGCGAAACTCGAAGCCCTGGGGGAGGCGATTCACCATCTCGGTGGGGATCGCTCCCCAGGCGGCCGAGGCGGGCCAGAGCTGGAGGTCGGCGTAGGCATCGAACCCTGCCACCCGGATGGCGTTGATGTCGGCGACTACATGGGCCGCGTCGGCCTTGCGCTTCATGGTGGCCATGGCAGGCAGGGCGAGGTTGATCAGGATGCCCGCGATCGTGCACGCGACCATCAACTCGACGAGCGAAAAGCCCCGCCGGCTCAGTGGCTCCTCCGGCGGGCAAGCAGGGCGTACCCGTCCGCGAACGGCGCCAGCGTCTCCCCGCTATGATAGACAAGCGGCACGCCGCCGCTCGTGTCCGCGATCGTGTAGCTGGTATCGGCCAGCTGATACACCAGCGCCGCATCCTCCATTCCCACGACGGCGAGGCTCGACGGCCAGGTACCGGCGGAATCGCGGTACGCCTGCACGGCCTGGGCGGCGAGGAACATCTTGAACCGCAGGCTGGCGTCGAGCTCTTCCGGCGTGAAGACGGTCGGCTGCGTGCTCGCGCGCGTCAGGTTCCAAATGGTGAGCCCCAGGAACAGCGGCAACAACGCTAAGGAATACCACAGCTTGGAGCGGCGCCGCTTGCGGAGCACGGCCCGCTGCCGCTCGACCTTGTCCTGCTTGACCTCCTCGACCTTTTGCTTGAGGATGTCCGCGACGAGCTGCGCCGCCACGTCCGGCTGCGACAGGCGGTGGTCTTTCCGCGCCGTGGCGCCGGCAAGAGTCGAGGGCCGCCGCGGGGTGGTCATCTCTTCAGGAACGCGGACAGGGCGACCCGGAAATCCGGGGTCGTCCGGCTGACGGCGTTGACGTCCGCCCCCAGCCGGATCCCGTCCTCGAAGCTCAGCCGGTCGAGCTGGTAGAACTGCTGTTTGGTGAACGCCAGCGAGCTGGCGCTGATGCCGGCCAGCCTCTTCACAACGTCACCCGCCAGTTCCTCGAAGTCCGTATCCTCGTAGACCCGCGACACGAGTCCCACAGCGGCCGCTTCCGTGGCCGTGAGGATCCGGCCCGTCGTGGCGAGATCGAACGCCACCTTCTCCCCCACCGTGCGTTTCAGCATAGTCATCACGATCGCCGGCACGAAGCCGCGCTGCACCTCCGGATAGCCGAACTGCGCCGACTCCGCCGCCAGCACCAGGTCGCAGCCAGTGGCCAGGCCGCAGCCCCCAGCGAGTGCTCGTCCCCGCACCATCGCGACCACGAGCTTGGGCAGCTTCCGCATCCGGACGAAGATGCTGCCGAAATGGAGCGCCGCCTGCCGGTTCTCCTCCACCGTCCTGTCGGCCGAGGCGAGCAGCTCGTTCAGGTCCATCCCGGCGCAGAAGTCGGACCCCGCCCCGCGGATGACTACCACCCGCACCTCGCCATCCAGGTCAGCGCGCTCGAGCAGCGCCAGGATGCCGTTGATCATCGCGGTGTCGATGGCGTTCTTCTTTTCCGGCCGGCTCAGCGTTCCCGTCAGGACGCCGCCTTGGAGCGCGACCTCCACCCGATCGCTCATCGCATCACCCTGACCGGCATCCGCAACAGCGCGGTCGAGAACACCTTGCCCTGGGCGTCGGTCTTCAGGGAAATGGTGCCGCCGCCGTCCAGCGCGCCGTGCAGCAGGAAGTTGAGCGCGTGCAAGTTCGGCAGCTCGTAGCGCTGTACCGGCCCCGTGATCATCCCCTTGAAGTGCCGCGCCACCCGCGCCGCCGTCACCTGACGCACGAGCAGCGGGTAGTACTCGGGCTTGCGCGCGATCAGTCCCACGTTGGCCGTGTCGCCCTTGTCGCCGGACCGGGCGTGCGCCAGCTCCACGAGCAACACGGTGCGGGCCGCCGCCCGCTTCACACGTCGACGCGCTCGACGCACGGCTCCACCTCCCGCTTGTCGATCAGCGCCGGCCAGTAGGCCACGATCTCTTCGGGCTTCGGCCGGCCCCCGGCGAACCCCGTCACGCTGGGGGGCCCGTTCAAAATGAGCGGCGCGATCTCGCGCGTAAACCGCTCGACCGGCGCCCGGTCCCGCGCCCGGACCCCGATGCGGAGTTGCACCTCGGGGATATTCGCTTCGTCCACGCTCCGTGCGAGGGGACCATGCGTCGCGTTCACGCCCACGAATTCGGTCAAGATCGCCTCGAACTGGAGCCCCAGATCCGCGAGCCGCTGCCGCAGGATCCGGTCGGCCGCCCTGGCCTTCTTCAGCGCTTCGGGCCAGGCGTAAACGAGGGTACCCACCGCCTTATAGCCGTAGGAGTAAGCGAGCGAGATCTTCAAGTTGTCCGGCGCAGGCCGACCCCTGACCCCTGACACCCGAACCCTGTCTTTCCCCGCCGGTCTGAGCTGGATCGTCGTGAAGTCGGCGACGCAATCGGGCGTGATATACTCGGCGGGATTCCCCATCTCGTACACCAGCTGCTCGGTGACGCCGGCGACGCTGATCCGGCCGCCCGTCCGGGGGTGCTTCACGATGTCGAACGATCCGTCGCCATGCGCTTCGACGATCGGGTATCCGACGTTTGCGAGGTCGGGAACCCGCTGCCAACCCACGAGACAGTTTCCACCGCTGCACTGGGCGCCGCACTCGATGATGTGCCCCGCCACCGTGCCCGCCGCGAGCAGATCCCAGGCGTCCGCTGGCCAGCCGAAGGCGTGGATCATGGGCCCAAGGGTAAGACCGGTGTCGGTCACTCGCCCTGTGATCACGATGTCCGCCCCGCGCCGCAACGCCTCCACCACCGGCGCGGCGCCGAGGTAGGCATTCGCCGCTTGCACGCGGTCGCGCACATCGCGCAAGGGCCGGCCGGTGTCGAGGTTCCTCAGTTCATGTCCCCGCACGAGCAGGTCGTCGAGCCGCGGCAGGAGATCGTCCCCCGTCACGACCCCGATCGTGAGCTTCCCCGCAAGTCCCAGCCGACGGGCCGATTCGGCAATCGCCTGGGCGCACGCCCGCGGATTTACCCCGCCTGCGTTGGCCGTCACCTTGATCCGCCGCTCGGCGAGGACCGGCAGAATCCGCTCCATCAGCGGCACGAAGTCCTTGGCATAGCCGAGCGAAGGGTCACGCGACTTCTGTTTCTGCATGATGGACATCGTGACCTCGGCGAGGTAGTCCATCATGAGGTAATCGATCGGGCCGCCCGTGACCTGGCGGTGGGGCGCCTCGAGCCAGTCGCCCCAGAAGCCCTGGCCGGCGGCGATGCGGATCGGCCGGCTCACGGGGCCGTCGCGCTCACCCGCCGCACTGCGGCCGGGCCGGAGGCGGGCCGCACCACGACCTCGTACAACGGGAAGAACCCCTCCGGCAGCGCGGGTGTCGTCCCGGCCGAGCGCGGCGCCGTCATCCGGCCTCCGGAGACCACGCTCAGTTCGCTTGGCTGGCCGGCCGCCATCGGCTCCTCGAGCAGAAACCGCACCCGGACCGTCGCCTGCCAGCCGTGGGCCGTTTCCGGCAGGGCGTAGGCCGGGAACAGCTCGAGCACCAGCGGCCGCCCCGCCATCCCCGCCGGGACCGCGAACCGCTGGCGCGCAAGCGCGTAGTTGATCGGGCTGCCGTGCGCCTGCCGGCCGGTGGAGTCGAACAGCGTGACCGCGAAGTCGGTGAACTCGTTCCATTGCTCCCGCGGCAGCCGCACGTCCACTTCCGCCCACGCCGCCCAGTCGGGGACCCGCACGGTGAGGCTCTCGGCGGACAGTCCCCGTCCGACGACCTCGAATTCCCGCTCCGCGCCGATCAGCGCCTCGACCACGCGCACCGTCGCGCTCGTGGGTCCCGGATTGGAGATCTCGACCTCCGAGCCGGTCTGGCCGAGGGCCAGTGAGACCGCTTCCGCGCGGACCGTGGCCGTGACGCCTCTGAGCGGCGGCGCGATCACGTCCAGCTCATAGACGCCCGGCACGAAGTCCTCGGCGCGGACCAGGATGCTGGCGGTGCCGCCGTCCTCCCGGCCGACCGGCAGATCCTCGTTCGCGTCCCGGAACGGCCGGCCGGAAGGCTCGAACAGCCGGACAGTGGCCGTCTGGCGCCCCGAGTCGGGGAGCACCACGGTCGCCCGCAGCGTCGCGCCCGGCAGGTTTACACGGAGGAAATAGCGCTGCACTGCCGCCGGGGGGATTGCCCGTCGCTCGTCGACGAGCGGCTTCGCGGTGAGGTCGTGCGGCACGACGATGGTAGTCACGAGCGTGAACAGCGGACCGGCGAGTGTGTCGCTCGGGTTGCGCGCGATGACACGCCCCACGTACACACCCGGCGCGGTGAGGCTCGCGGTGCGATAGCCGACCGGGATCTCCGTCGCGCCGGGCGCGGCGGTCACGACCCCCGGCGTGGACAGCCACGGCACGTCCGACCGCAGCTGGAACTGTGCCGCTCGCAGTCCCGCCGCATGGCGCACCCGGAACAGCTCGAGCGTGTCCCCCGGCCCGGTGAACCCGCTCCACCGGAAGGCCGCCGGAGTTCCACCGGCGGTCCGCACGAGGTAACTCGAGCCCTGATGCCCGGCCACCAGCCAGCGATACGCGGCGTCGATCTGCGGCACCCCCGCGCCTTGGTCGAGCACGGTGACGCCCGGGAACGGCGTGGCGGAGACCCGCAGCGCCTGCATCACCTCCGCGGCCCCGACCCGACGGCCCTCCTGCGTCATCGCGGAGACCAGGCAGGCGACGAGTCCCGCGGTGTAGGGCGCCGACATGCTCGTGCCCGCCTTGATCTCGTTGCCGCGGCCCCAGGGCGGCACCGCCGAGTAGGCGACGCCCGGCGCGAGGATGTCGGGCTTGGCGGTCTGGCCGCCGCGGGAACTCCACCACCCGGGGACGTCATCCGCCGCGGGCACACCGGGCTGAGCGGGCCGCGCGAACGCGCCGGGGAATACCGCGCCGACCGACAAGGCGAGGTCGGCGGATCCGGGGAAGTTCATCGTGGACACGCCAGGGCCGTCGTTCCCGGCGCTGACGGTGAGCACCACGGTTGGGTGCGCGGCCAGAAAGGCGTTCACGACTGAATCGATCACCGCCCGTCCCGGGAACTCGTTCCCCACGCCGAAGCTCATGTTGATCACGAGGGGGAGGTTGCGCCGGGCCGCGAAGCGGACGGCGTACTCCATCGCCCGGAGCATGCTGCCGTTCACGGTGACGCCGCCGCGGGCGTTGTTGGCGATCTTCAGCCCGATGAGCTGCGCGCCCGGGGCTACACCGTGGAAGCCGGCAACGTTGAAGAGGTTGTGTCCCGCGGCGATGCCGGCCACGTGGGTGCCGTGTCCCGAATTGTCGAAGTACAGGTCGAGCACCGGCGCCCCGCCCGCGTCCGAGAAGTTGGCCGCGAGCGTGATCGGCCGGGTGCCAAGCGCGACTGTCTCCCGTCCCTCGCGGTAGTCGTGGAGGGGCATTTCGTCTTCGAACGAGCCATCGCGGTTCGAGTCGATGAACGCCACCCAGCCGTCCGTCGCCCGGACGACGATCACCGGGAACTCGTCGGTGTTGGTGCCATTGCCGTTCACGTCGGCCGCGGGGAGCTTGCCGAGCGGCAGCTCGCGGAACACCCCGGCATACCAGGCGTCGCCGCCCGTGAGCCGCCCGATGCGTCCCGTGCCCCGGAGCTTCCTACCCCCGACCGCGACGGTGCCGTCGCCGGCCGGGGTAACCGGCGTGAGCGCGATCCGACCCTCCTGGGAGAAGTCCCGCAGGTCGAGGATCTTCGTCGCGCCGGCGCTGGTCGTGATCAGGCCGTACGCTCCGGCGTCGATGCCGCTGTCGAGGATCGCGATCAGCGCGCCGCGGCCGTCGTAGGTCGGGTGCGCCACGACAAACTCAGGGACGCCGGTGCTGCGGAGCGGCATCAGCCCCGACAGCAGCGCGACCTGTGGCAGGACCGCTGGTTCATTCGGGGCCGTCGCGGAGGCATCGGCGGGGATCGGGGGCGGCGACGCCGGCGCCGCGCCCGCCGGCCGGGGCGCGGGCAGCTCGGGGCGGGCACCCCCCGCGCAGGCGGCGAGCAGGACGACGGCGGGCAGCAGGCGAAGACGGCGCAGCATCATGTGTGACTCGGCAGGACGAAGCCCCCGAGGTGGGGACCGGTGAATTCGGTGGTGACTTCCAGCAGGAACGCGAGGGCGTCGCGGGTTTCTTCCGGTGTGATGATGGCGTCGACGAAGCCCCGCGCGCCGGCGAACTTGGCGTCGAGCTGATGCTCGTAATCGGCGCGCATCGTGTCCACGGCGGGCGCGTTCTTCGGGTCGGCAGCGCCGTTGCCGAACACCGCCTGGATGGCGGACTCCCCTTCCATCACGCCCATGCGCCCCGTCGGCCAGGAGACGATGAAGTCGGGATCGAAGCCCTGGCCCGCCATCGCGTAGTAGCCGGCCCCCGAGGCGTGGTTGACGGTGAGCACGAGCTTCGGGACCGTGGCGGTGGCCATCGCTTCGACGAACCGCGCGCCCGCCCGGATGATCCCTGAGTGCTCCGCCTCGGTGCCGACCATGAACCCGGACACGTCCTGCACGAATAGCAACGGGAGCCGCTCGCGGTCGGCGTTCTCGATGAAGTACGCGACCTTCTCGGCGCTCTCCGTGTAGATGATGCCGCCGATCTTCGGCGCCTGGCCTAGTTTCCCCTTGATGACGCCGCGCGAGTTGGCGATCACCGCGATCGGCCGTCCCTCGATGGCGCCGTGGGCGCAGATCATCTCCGGCGCGACCTCGGGCTGGAACTCACCCAGCTTTCCCTCGTCGAGGATGCACTCGAGCACGGCGCGCACGTCGTAGCTCATGCGGTGGTCGGCGGGGAGCAGGTCGTACAGCTGCTTGGGGTCACGCTTCGGCTTACGCTCGGGGCCGGGGGGATGCGGGACATACGGCAGGCGCGCGATGTATTCGCGGATCTTCAGGAGGCACTCCGCGTCGTCCTTGGCGCGGTAGTGGGCCACGGCGCTGATCGCGGTGTGCGTCTTCGCGCCGCCGAGTGATTCCCCGTCGACGACCTGGCCGGTGGCGCCCTTGACGAGGTTCGGACCGCCCAGCCCCATGAATGACGTCCCCTCGACCATGAAGATGACGTCGGACAGCGCCGGCAGGTATGCGCCACCCGCGATGCACGGCCCCATCACCGCGGCGATCTGCGGGACGCGCAGGTAGTGCCGCATGATTGCGTTGTAATAGAAGATCCGGGCGGCACCGTACTGGCCCGGGAACACGCCGCCCTGGTACGGCAGGTTCACGCCCGCCGAGTCCACCAAGTAGACGATCGGGATACGCTGGCGCATCGCGATCTCCTGGGCGCGCAAGATCTTCCGGATCGTCTCGGGCCACCAGGAGCCCGCCTTCACGGTCGCGTCGTTGGCGACGATCACCACCGGCCGGCCGCCGATCTCGCCCACGCCGGTGACCACGCCCGCCGCGGGGGCCTGCGCGTCGTACTGGTCGTACGCGACGAGCAGACCGATCTCGAGCCAGGGGCCGCGAGGGTCAAGCAGCCTCGCGACGCGCTCGCGGGCTGTGAGCTTGCCTTGCTCGCGCTGCCGTTTGCTGCGCTCCGGCCCGCCGCCCTGCTCGAGGCGCGCCTTCAGCTCGCGGTACTCCGCGGTGAGGGTCTTGAGACGGCTCACGGTCGCCTCAGGCCTCGACGTGCTCGGCCGCCCACTCTTCGATGTAGCGGATGAGATCGGCGGTGGGCGTGCCGGGCCCGAACAGCTTCCCGATGCCCTGCCGCTCGAGGGCTTCGATGTCCTCCGGGGGGATGATCCCGCCGCCCGTGACGAGGATGTCGCTCCGGCCGGCCTCGTCCAGCAGCTTCTTCACGCGCGGGAAGAGCGTGAGGTGGGCGCCGGAGAGAATGGAG
Source organism: Gemmatimonadota bacterium (assembly GCA_016177465.1). GTDB lineage: Bacteria > Gemmatimonadota > Gemmatimonadetes > Gemmatimonadales > GWC2-71-9 > JACOVF01. Next base: position 1,366 of record JACOVF010000150.1, on the reverse strand, counting down.
AGGCCCACGACATCGACGTCCTCTTGGATGGCTGCCTGCGCGATCATCTCCGGGGTCTGGTGCAGCCCGGTGTAGATGACCTCCATGCCGGCATCCCGCAGCGCCGCAGCCACGACCTTGGCGCCGCGGTCGTGTCCGTCGAGCCCCGGTTTGGCCACGAGCACGCGGATGGGGCGTTTCAACGGGCCCCCCATCAGCGGCGGAACCGCAGCAGCGCGGCGAGGCCATTCACCGCGCGACGAGCCTTCGAGTCGTGGACGACGTCCACCTGGGCGCGCTGCCGTAGGGCTTCCTCGATCGCGTCGTCGATGCGGGGGTCGTCGTCGTGTCCGTCGGCGAGCAGGATCCGCACCTGGCCCCGTTGCAGCGCCTTGAGCGTCAGCTCGACACCGTTCACCGCCCACCCCATGCCGAGGTTCTCCTTCACGGCCTCCGTGTGGGCGAGCTCCCAGGCGCGCTCCCGCTCTTCGCGCAGGGCGAGCGTGGCTTCGCGCACTTCGGCCGGACTGATGGTCTTCGGGTTGAGCTTCACCACCCCCAGCAGGAGGTCGTGCAGCGTGGTGTGGAGGTGGGGCACCAGCGCGGCGGCATCGACCCCCACCCCGGCAACCACGATCCCGGCGAGAGGCCGCTGGGCGTGGACCTGGTAGATCTGGTCCGCCACCCGGGCGTAGTGTCGGTGCTTCTCCTCCCGAATCCGCATGTTGTAGTTGTGCTCGCCCGAGCCGCCGGCCGGCAGGCCGCCGCGCACCGCCTGGCGCCCCCCGTGGAACCGCCCGCCGCGCGATGCCTGGACCGCCGCCAGCCCTGGCAGCTCCGTCACGTCGAACGCCGTCACTTCGAAGAACCGCGCGCCGGCGCGGTCGCACGCGGCCACGAGGATAGTCCCGAATTCCTGCTCCAGGGCGACCAGCTCGCGGATCAGCGGCGTGGGCTCGACCGCCAGGCGAGAGCGGTGCACGTGCGGCAGCGCGAACACCGCGAACAGGCCCAACTGGCCGCAGGCGAACAGCGCGATCCCCCGCGAGGGGGGCAGCCGGCCCGGCTCCTCGAAGTACCGCAGCACCCGCTCCAGGTCGGCTGCGATCGCCTCCCGCTCCGCGCGCTCCAGCGGCTTGCGGGCGAGCTGGGCCACAGCCTCCTTCACACGGTTCTTCATCTTGATGAGATACTTGCCGCGCGTCTTGTCGCGCGGCTCGAGCTTGAGGTAGCACGATACCACGCGGAAGGGGCCGGGCTCGATGGCGGCGAGCCGGTGCACGGCATCGCGCACGGCGTCAACGGTCGGAACGATGGGAAGGGCCATGGGAACTCTGGTCTAGAAGAACACCGGCTCGCGATAGGCGCCGTACACGCGCTCCAACGC
>JACOVF010000014.1 GCA_016177465.1 Gemmatimonadota bacterium | reverse complement strand
CCGCCACGGCCGCGGCCGCCCCCCCGCTCGCCGTCCTCCGAGCGGCCCACGGCGGGCTGGTCGCTGCCGACAATCTCCACCGCCGGGCGGGTCGGGTGCAGCTCAATGCGCGGCTTGAAGTTCGGATCCACCTCCACCACACCGACTTTGGGAATCTCAGGCGGCGCCACGCGCGGCCCCTTGGACCCGCGCCGGAACCGCGCGCTGCGGGACGGCACGCCCGTCACGACAGGCGCCGCCGGCACCGAGTAGGGTGGAGGTGGGGCGGACGACTTGGGCATCGGCGGTTCGTCCTCCTCCTCGAACGCCGCCGGTGCGGCGGCTGGCTCGAGGGGGGAGGCCGGACGCAGCTTCACGGCATAGGCGCCGTCCTCCTCCTTGGAGAGGTCGATGATCTCGGCGTCGTGCGCCTGGCGCAACAGTTTGGGGAAGCGCCCGGGCTCAAGCGGCTCAGCCACTCCTTTGATCTCGAGCATCGCCTCGCGCAGCTGCTCGGCGGCCACCGGCTTGTCGCCGCCACCCAGGCGGCCGAGGGCTTGGCGTAGCACGCTGAACGCCTCGCCCAGCGAGAACCCGCCGCCCCGCTTCTCGCGCTCCATGCCGCCGCGGCGGCCACGGCCTTCGCCCCGCCCGCGCGTGGGGGCAGGGGCGGGGGCGGGTGGAGGTTCGGCCGTGAGGCCCCCCGATGGAGTGGCGGCCGCCCCCCCGACCTCCGGCCCGAGGGCGATCTCGTACTGGCCGTTGTCGAGCCGAGTGAGCGCGAGCAGCCCGCGCTTCGCCGCCTCGACCACGAACTGACTGAACCGGGAGAAGCGGCCGGCGTTCTTTTCGTCGAAGCTCGGGTCGATCTCCTGCATCACCTGCTTCAGGCGGTCGGAGCGCATCACGTCGTTGTGCGCGGTCATCTGCTTCACCGCCTCCACCACGAGCTCCCAGGGGTCGCGGCGCTCGTGGGTGACGTCGCTCTCCTTGGTGAGCCCGGCCAGCTCGTTGTAGGAGTAGTACTCGTCGCAGTTCTGGATCAGGAGGTCGCTCGACGACTCGCGGATCCCGACGCCGATCACGTACTTTCCGTACTCCTTCAGCTTCAGCACGAGCGAGGAGAAGTCCGAGTCCCCCGAGAGCAGGATGAAGCTACCGATCTCGGGCCGGGTGAAGACGAGCTCCAGGGCGTCGATCGCCAATCGGATATCGGTGGCGTTCTTCTTGTTGGAGCCGTAGGCCGGGGCGAAAATCAGGTCGATGGACGATTCGGAGAGGGGGACGATGTACTGGGGGTAGCGGCGCCAGTCGGCATAGGCGCGCTGCACGGCCACCTTCCCGCGGATGATCTCGGACTGGAGGAGCCGCTTCAGCTCCGTCTGGAGATCCGAGCGGATCCCCATCGTCACGTTGTCGAAATCGATCAGGAGCGCCGCGTTGGGCGCGTGGGCGGGAGGTTCCTTGTGGGTCGGCCGTGCGAGATGGGCATGCGGCTGTTGCATCATGTAGTTGTGCTCAGTTCCAGGCTCACGACCTGGGCCAGCTCCCTTCGCTTCACTTTCCCGCTCCCGGTCAGGGGGAAGGCGTCGAAGAAGCGCACCAGGTCGGGCACTTTGTAGTCGGCGACGGCCTCGCGGCAGAACTCCTTCAATTCGTCGCCCGTGATGATCGCCCCTTCCACGGGTACGACGCAGGCGATGGACAGCTCCCCGAGCACCTCGTTGGGGATGCCGACCACGCACGCGTCGTCCACGGCGGGGTGCGTGCGGAGGAGGTCCTCCAGCTCGCGCGGATAGATCTTGTAACCGCCCCGGATGATGATTTCGCTCCGGCGGCCCACGATCCTGACGTAGCCCTCCTCATCCACAATGGCGAGGTCGCCCGTCAACAAGAATCCCTCGGCGGTGAACGACCGGGCCGTCTCGCCGGGCATCCGGAAATAGCCCAGCATGGCACCCGGACTCTTCACCGCCAGCTCGCCCACCGCCTCGGGGCCATGGAGGGCGCCGGTGAGCACGTCCATCACCTTCACCTCCGCTCCCGGGATGGGCCGCCCGGCCGTCGTCGCCCGCCGCTCCTCGGGATCTTCGAAGCGGGTGATCGTCACCGTGGGCCCGGTTTCCGTGAGCCCGTAGGCGATCTGGACGTCGCACCACTGTCGGACCCGGCGCACCAGATCCGGGGAGACCGGGCTCCCCGCGATGATGCCGGTCCGGCCGGTGGTCGGCCGGGACTCCTCAAACGAGGGATCGCGCATGAGGAGCTCGAACATCGTGGGGACGCCGTGCACCACGGTGACCCGCTCGCGGCGGATCAGGTCCAGCGCCCCGGGCGCGTCGAAGCGCTCCTGGAGCACCAGCGTGGCGCCGGCCGTGATGGCGGTGACCACCACATGCAGGCCGAAGATCGTGAACATCGGCACCACACCCAATACCCGGTCCGTGCCGGTGAGCGCGAGCGCTTCCGCCGTGAGCCGAGCCGTCGCGCAGACATTGCGGTGCGACAGCACGACCCCCTTCGGCTTCCCCATCGTTCCCGACGTGTAGAGGACGACGAGCGGAGCAACAGCGGGATCCTGCGACGTGAGCGGGACCGACTGCCCCGTCCCCTTGGCGAGCAGGCCGTCGTAGCGATACACCTGGTCGCCGAGCCAGCGCTCCTCGCGGCTCACCGTAACGACGAACCGCAGTTCCGGCAATTCGGGGAGGAGCTCGTCAAACAGCTCCAGGTAATCGGCCCCCCCGTACGCATCCGGCGTGACCGCGCCCTTTACCTCGGCGTGACGGAGCTGGTACTTCAGCTCGTGAAAGCCGAGGGAGGGGTCGAGCGGCACCAGCGTCGCGTCGAGACGCGCGGCGGCCAGCAGGGCCACCACCCACTCCGGCCAGTTCGGCAGGTCGATCGCGATCCGGTCGCCCGGCTCCACGCCGAGCCCAGCGAGCGCCGCCGCCAGCGCCAGCGCGTCCCGTTCCGCGTGCGCATAGGTCACTCGGTTGTTCCCCGAAATCACGAACTCCCTGTCGGGATGCGCCTTCGCCCGTTCGGCGAAGAGCGCCGCCAAGTGATCTGTCGCCACGCTGTCCCTTCCTCCAATTCTCATCGGCAACTATTGAAACTAAACGACTTGCGCGACAAAAACTACCGGGAAGGCGGCAGCGGGAAGAAGGCAGGTCCGCCGCCCCACAACTCTCTACAGAACACTCCCTTACACACACCACCGGAAGCACGATTCCGCCCAGGAGTACCGAGCGCCATCCGCGGGTCACGCCCCAGCGTCCACGACCTGAACGTGCCCGGCTCGGCCATAGGCGAGGAGGTTCTCATCACGCGTGACCAGCGCCGCGCCGAGGGCGCGGGCAGTGGCGACAATGAGGCGGTCTGCCGGATCGCGCGGGGGATCGCCCGCGAGCAGGGCCGCGTCCAGTGCGATTTCCGCGGTGAGGGGCGCCACGCGCAGGTCGCTCGCGAGGGTCCGAGCGACCCAATCGTGCACGTCTCGCGACAAACTCATGCGACCTTTGCCTGCCAGCATCCCTATTTCCCATGCGGAGATGGGGGAGACATGGACCCGCCCGCTCGGCTGCGCCTGCCGGACCAGGTCCACGCACGCCGCGGAAACGCGCTCGGGCGCGTCAGCCAGCCAGATCCAGACGTGGGTGTCGAGCACCAAGCCGTTGCCCCACTCAGGCATCGGCCTCCCACACCTCCCCTGTCGGCGCGACGATATCGCCGTGGTACGTCACCGTGCCGCGGAGACAGCCGATGAAATCACGCGACCCCGGCCGTACCGGCACCAGTTTCGCCGCCGGCTTGCCGTGCTTCGTCACGACGACCTCCCGCCCCGTGTCGCGCACGTAGTCCATCAACTCCAGACAGTGCGCCTTGAACGCGGTCGCGGGCACCGGCGCGCCTGGTTCTCGTACAAACCAAGCCCGTGGAGAACGGCGCTTTTTCATAATGGTCATTATATAGGACCATAATGGATCTGTCAATGACCACTACTCACCCAGCACCTTGATGATCACCCGCTTCTTGCGCTGGCCGTCCCACTCCCCGTAGAACACCCGCTGCCAGGGGCCGAAGTCGAGCTTCCCCTTGGTGATCGGGACGATCACCTCGTGGCCCACGGTGAGGCTGCGCAGATGCGCGGCGGCGTTATCCTCGCCCGTCTCGTTGTGCCGGTAGCGCTTCGGGTCCCATGGGGCGATGGTGCCTTCGAGCCACTCTAGGATGTCGTGCCACAGCCCCGACTCGTGGTCGTTCACGAACACCGACGCCGAGATGTGCATCGCGCTCACCAGGACGACGCCCTCCTGGACGCCGCTCTTCTCGACCTCGGCTGTGATGTCCTCGGTGATGTCGATGATCTCCTGCCGCTGCTTCGTATTGAACCAGAGGTAATGGGTATGGCTCCTCATGCGGCACGCTCCCGAACCAGCTCGCCGACGGCGGCGACGCAGGCGTCCACCTCGTCCGTCGTGTTGTAGTAGTGCGGCGAGATCCGCAGCGCCGACTGCACGCCCTTGTCGTCGAAATCAATCACCCCGTAGGCGCGGACCGAGGCGTTGGTGTTGATCCCCCGTTGCCGCAGGCGCGACACCACCTCGTTCGCGTCCCAGCCCGGCAGTTGCGCGGTGACGATAGCACAGCGATCGGCACCCCGGTCGAGTACGCGGACCCCGGACAGCGCCGCGAGCCGCTGCCGCGCTCGCTCGGCCAGCGTGCGGGCCCGGCGGCCCACTTCGGCCACGCCCACCTCTAGGGCGTAGCGTGCCGCGGCGCCCAAGCCGAGCACGCAGGCATAGGAGAACTCCCAGTTCTCGAAGCGGCGCGCGCCGTCGGCCAAGCGGAAGGCGTCGGCCTCGGTCCAATCGGCGCCGCGCATGTCCAGGAGCAACGGATGGTCGCCGCGCGCGAGCGCCCGCTCTGAGACGTAAAGAAACCCGATCCCGCGAGGCCCCCGGAGGAACTTCCGCGCCGTGGCGCCGAGATAGTCGCACCGCAGCCGTCGCACATCGATCGGCAGCTGGCCCACCGCTTGACAGGCGTCGATGAGATACGGGACGCCGAGCGACTCGCACACCTCGCCCACCGCCTCCACCGGCTGGACCAGCCCCGAGTTCGTCGGTACCCAGCTCACCGCGACCAGCCGGCAGCGCGGGTTCGCCGCCAACCGCCGAATCGACTCAGGATCGACACCGCCTTCCGGGAGGTCGGCCGCGCGTACGACTGCGACGCCGAGCCGGCGGGCAAGAGACAGGTACATGATCTGATTCGAAACGTAGTCGTTGCGCGTGGTGACGATGACGTCGCCCGGTCGGAAATCGAACGCCGACAATGCCTGGGCGAACGCGACGGTGGCGTTTTCGACCACCGCGATGTTTGCCGGGCATGCGCCGACGAGACGCGCCACGTCATCGTAGACCGCCGCCACCCGCTTCTCCGCCTCCTCGGCCGCCTCGTACCCGCCGTACTCGGCTTCCCGCCGGAGATGCTCCTCCACGGCCGCGATCACTGGCTGCGGCATGAGACTCGCCCCGGCATTATTGAGATGATTCCGGCCCCGGCACCCGGGCGTCTCGTCCCGCCAAGCCTGCGTCTGCTTATCCATTCCGCACTCCGCACTCTGCATTTCGCATTCGTCCTCCCCGTGTCGAATTGTCGCACCCGGTCAAGTGCCCTAGATTGCTGCAACAATATGGCGCTTCCCTTCCGCCGGCGAATCTTCGTCATCCTGGTCGCGATGACGGCCGTCCCGGCCACGCTAGCGGTCGTGGGTTGGGTGCTCTCGGTGAGCGCGCTCGCTCCCGCCGCGGGGGCGCGGGCCTCGCTGGAGCAGATCAACGCCTCCGCGCGGGACGTGCTCCGCACCGTCGACACCACGCGTTTCTCCCCCGGCGCCCGCGCGGCCGTGCGGCGACACATCGAGCAGGTGTCCGCCTCGGTCAGCCTGGCCCGCCGCGCCGAGGCCTTTTTCAAGTTCTACAAGGCCGGCTTCGCCGTCGTCGTCGTCCTGCTCGGCGCCCTGGTGCTGTTCGCATCCGTGCGGGTCGCCGGGCATCTGTCGCGCCAGCTCTCGCGTCCCATCGACGAGTTGGTCGGTTGGACCCGGCTCATCCGCCGGCGGGAGCCGCTGCCCGCGGGCCCACCGACTCGCGGCGCCCCCGAGTTCGAGGCGTTGCGCCAGGCACTGCGCGAGCTCGCGGGGGCGCTCGACGCGGCGCGAGCGAGGGAGCTGGAGGCGGAGCGCCTGCGGGCGTTCCGGGAAGTGGCCCGGCGCGTCGCGCACGAGATCAAGAATCCGCTGACGTCGATGCGGATTGCGGTGGACCAACTCGAGCGCGGACAAGCGGATGGGCGGATGGTGACCGCCGTGGAAGTTCTGAACGCCGAGACCGACCGCCTGGAACGCCTCGCGCGCGAGTTCGCCGATTTCGGGCGGCTGCCGGAGGGCCCGGAGAGCGAGGTGGACCTCGTGGAGTTGCTCGAAGAGCTCGGCCGCACCGGCGTCCCCGAGGGCGTCACGGTCACCGTGCAGTCCAACGGCGGCCGGCGCACGTTGATGGGCCACTACGAGCCGCTGCGGCGCGCCTTCGGCAACTTACTTCGCAACGCTGCGGAGGCGATGAGCGGCCGGGGGCGGATCGACGTCGTGGTGGCGGGGGACGCGATGGGGCTCGCCGTCACCATCGCCGACCACGGCCCTGGGATCCCCGAGGAGCTCCGGCCGCGCGTGTTCGAGCCCTACGTGACGACCAAACCCGACGGCACGGGCCTCGGCCTGGCGCTGGTGCGCCAGACCGTCGAAGCCCACCGCGGCACCATCGCCGTCTCCGAGACCTCCGGCGGCGGGGCCACCTTCACCCTCGTCTTCCCCGCATGAGCCCGCGCATCCTGATCGTCGACGACGAAGCGAACATCCGCAAGATGGTCGGGGCCCTCCTGCAGGCCGAGGGCTTCGAGACGGCCGAAGCGGCTGGTGGCCACGCCGCGCTCGTCACGCTCGAGTCCGCGGCCCCCGACGCGATCCTCCTCGACCTGATGATGCCGCCCGGCCCCGACGGGCTGGCGACCCTCGCCGAGCTGAAGCAGCGTGCGCCGGACGTGCCGGTCGTGATGATGAGCGGCAAGGCGAACCTCGCCGACGCCGTGCGCGCCACCAAGCTCGGCGCGTTCCAATTCCTCGAGAAGCCGCTCACCCCCGAGGGCGTGCTGGTGGCGTTGCGCGGCGCGCTCGAGCTGAGCCGCACACGCGCCGAGAACCGCCGGCTGCACGAGGCCCTAGGCCACGCCGATCCCCTGGTCGGCGGCAGCCAGGCGATGGATGAGCTCCGCGCCCTGATCGCCCGGATCGCGCCGACCGAGGCGCGGGTGCTCATCACCGGCGAGTCGGGGACCGGGAAAGAACTGGTGGCCTCGGCGATCCACCGCCAGAGCGCGCGAGCGGCGAAGCCGTTCGTGTGCGTGAACAGCGCCGCGATCCCGAAGGACCTGGTCGAATCGGAGATGTTCGGCCACGAGAAAGGCGCCTTCACCGGCGCGACCGAGCGGCGGCTGGGGCGCTTCGAGCTGGCGGATGGCGGGACCCTGTTCCTCGACGAGGTCGGCGACCTGGGGCCGGACGCCCAGGCGAAACTGCTACGGGTACTCGAGACCGGGGTGATCGAGCGGCTGGGCGGAGAGAAGCCCATCACGGTAAACGTCCGGGTGATCGCGGCGACCAACCAGGATCTCACCAGGGCGTCGCAGGAGGGGCACTTCCGTGACGACCTGCTGTTCCGGCTCAACGTGATCCCCGTCCGCATCGCGCCGCTGCGCGAGCGCCCCGACGACATCCCGCCGCTGGTGCGTCATTTCGCGGCGCGGCAGGCAGCGCGGCTCGCGCGCGTCGTGGAGTTCGACGCCGGCGCGCTGCAGCTGCTCGCCGTGTATCCGTGGCCCGGCAACGTGCGCGAGCTGGCGAACATCGTGGAGCGGCTCGCGATTCTGGCGGCGCACGACACGATCACGGCGGAGGAGGTAGCGCAGGTGCTCCCGACCGACGGCACCCGCTCTTCCCTCGGCGCCCCCACGGACGGCGCCTGGGCCGACATCGCCCTTTCCGACGCGCTCGACCAGTACGAGCGCACCCTCATCGCCCGCGCCCTGTCGGCGGCGCAGGGCAACGTCGCCGAGGCGGCGCGCCGGCTCTCCACCGACCGCGCCAACCTCTACCGCCGCATGCGCCGGCTCGGGCTCGAGCCGCCGCGGAACATGGCGGGATGACACGCCCTGTCCCTTCCTCCACCTGGTACCGCGGCCGCCGCGGCGGGGTATCCCCTGCATTCGATGCGGCACACGCCCTGCACCACCCGCGGGCGGCCTCAACAAGGGTTCAAGAGCATATGCGCGCGAGCTTCCGTTTCATCGTGTGTGGCGTGTCGCTGCTGGGCACGGCGCCGTCCGTCGCCGCACAGGACACCGCCATCGTCATCCATCCCGAGAGCACCGCGGTGAGCCTCGAGCGGCTGGAACTGCCGCGCATCGTGGCGGACGAAGTAATCCGCTTCTACAATGCGCCGACGACCACGCGGCTCGTGGGCCGTACGATGCTGCCCCGCGGCAACGAGTGGCGCGGCGACGTGGCGGTGCTCACCGGGCCGGTGATGCTGCGGGGCCGAGTGCAGGGTACGCTGGTCGTGATCAACGGCGACGCGGTGCTCGACCCCGGCGCCGAAATTACGGGCGACCTGATCGTCGTGGGGGGGACGGTGACCGGCGCGCCCGACGGCGTGATCCGCGGCGCGGTGCGGGCCTACCGCGAGCCGCTCGCCTATCGCCTGGCGGGCGAGGAGATCGTGTACGCCCCCAACCTGCGGCGCCGGTTGCGCATCCTCGGCGTCCAGCATACCTGGGGCACCGCCGACTCGCGCTCCTCTCTGCGCATCGCGACGAGCGGGACCTTCAACCGCATTGAGGGGCTGCCGATCGTGTTCGGCCCCCTGTTCGACTGGCGCCTGCAGCCGAATGTGCGCTTCCGCCTCGACGCGCTCGGGGTCTTCCGCTCCGCGGGCGACCTCAGCGACCGCCGCAGCGACCTGGGCTACATGCTGCGCGGCGAGCTGCGCTCGGGCGAGCGGCGCGGCTACGGCATCGGGTTCCGGGCCTACGACGTCATCACCCCGATCGAAAGCTGGGGGCTGCGCAACAGCGAAATCGGCTGGGCGGCCTTCCTGTTCCACCGCGACTACCGCGACTACTACCTCAACAAGGGGTTCGGGGGCCGAGTCTTCGTCCAGCCGGAGCGGCCGCTCCACCTCTCCCTGGAGCTGCGCCGCGAGTCGCACACCACCGTGGCGGCGCGCGATCCCTGGAGCGTGTTCCGGAACGACCAGGCGTGGCGGCCCAATCCGCCGATCGACGAGGGCCACTACACCACGCTCGCGGGGACTGTCACCCTCGATACGCGCAACGACCAGCTCGACCCGACCTCGGGCTGGCTCGTGAGCGCCACCGTCGAACGCAGCCGCAGCACCGACGTCGTCCCGCAACCCGGCCTCCCCGCCGCCGTCCGTGACTCGATTCCGACCGGGGGAACGTACGCCTTCACCCACACGTTCTTCGACGTGCGCCGCTATACGCGCGTGAGTCCCACAGGACGCGTGAACCTGCGGCTCGTGGCGGGCGGCTGGCTCGGCGGTGATCCGTTACCGATCCAGCGGCGCCTGTCGCTCGGCGGCCCCGACCCGATTCCCGGCTCTGCGTTCCGGCAGGTCGCCTGTAGCGGCGGGATCGTCGATCCCGCCTTCGCCGGGACCCAGGTGGCCGCCTGCGACCGGGTGCTCGTGGCGCAGGCCGAATACCGCGGCCACATGTCGCTCCGCTGGGTCTATAACCCGCCCTCCGGGGAGGGCGACGAAATCGAGGAAGGGCGCGCCCTGACGAAGTTCTGGCTCGAGGGACTCGACCTGGTGGTGTTCGGCAACGCGGGTCAGGGATGGCTCGTGGGAAGCGGGCCGAGCCGGGTACCAAGCGACAAGATTCCGACCCTGAGCGGCTGGATCGCCGACCTGGGGCTGGGCATCGACTGGGGCGGCTTCGGCGTGTACGCGGCCAAGGCCGTCACGGTCGGGGAGCCGATCCGATTCACGGTGCGCCTCGATCACCGCTTCTGAGTTGAGGCGCGGACTCGTCGTCCTCGCCCTGCTGTCGGGCGCGGCGGCCCTCCTCCCCGCCGCCGCGCAGCAGCCGTCCCTCTCGGTGACGGTGGCAGAGGCCATGGGGACCGCGCGCGTGCACAGCACGGCGCTCCTCGCAGACGGGAAATACGTGAGTCTGATGCGCTCCGGCTTCCCGCTGCGGCTGCATTTCCGCCTGGAGCTGTGGCACGTGCGCTCGAGCTGGTTCGACCAGTTCGTGCGCGAAGCATCGTGGGACGCCGTCGTGCGCCACGACCCGCTCACCGACGACTTCGTCCTGGTCCGCACCGGCGGGAGCACGGCGCGCTACGCCACCGTGGAGGATCTCGCCCGGGCGTTGGAGATCCCCTACCGCGTCACCCTGCCACCGCGCGGCTCGGGGGGGGGGCGGTTCTACTTCGTGTGCCGGCTCGACCTGACGACGCTCAACGACACGGACCTGGAGGAGGTAACTCGGTGGCTCAAGGGAGACGTGGGGCCGGCGGTGGCGGGATCGGGGAGCGTGGGGGGCGCGCTATCGCGGGGCGCCCAGCGGGTGCTGGTGCGGATCGCGGGACTGCCGCGGCTGACGCTGGAAGGGCGGTCGGCGCAGTTCCGGCCCGCCCGCTAGGCAGGGCTCAGCTCCCCCACTGGCGGTCAATCGCCCGGCGGATGTCCTGCAGCGACTGCCCCTGGCCGGCCAGCCGTACCGCGAGCATCGCTTCCCCCATGCAGATGTCGCAGTAGGCGCCGTGGTCCGACGCGAAGCAGGTGAGCAGGGACCGGTGGCGCAAGTTCTCCTGGCACTGGCAGTGGCAGTAGAGCCCGTCCACGAGCTGCGGCGCCCCACGCGCGGCGGCGTAGGCCTCGAGGGCGCCAGGGGTAGGCGGGATCGTGGCAGGCGGGAGCACCAGGTCCGCGCCGATCCCCGGCCGCGGGTCGGGGTGGGCGGCGCCCCCCGTGAGCGTAACTGCCAGCACCGCTACCAGCCCCGCCACAGCGGCGCCCGCCGCGATCCACGGCAGGCCATTCCGGCTCACAGCGACTCCAGGGTGTGCAGCACGTTGGCGCCGTAGAACAGCCGGATGTACTTCGTCTGGGTGCGAGTCAGCTTGCGCACCGCCCAGGCGAGGTGTACGAAGTGCGGCTCGTGCGGCACGCGCACTGGATGCATCCCCGCCTCTTCGGGCAGCAGATTGCCTTTGCGCGTGTTGCAGGTGCTGCACGCGGTGAGCACGTTGGTCCAGGCGTTGGTGCCGCCGCGCGACAGCGGGACAAGGTGGTCCCGGGTGAGGCATTCGCGGTGGCGCAGCTCGTGCTGGGTGCGGCCGCAGAACTGGCAGCGGTAGTTGTCGCGCGCGAATAGGAAGGTATTGGTCACCTGCCGGCGGAACCGCCGCGGCACGTGCACGAACTTGACGAGGCGGATGACGGCGGGACGCGGCAGCGCGAGGCGTTCGCTCCGTACGACGGCGCCTTCCGACTCGACGATCTCGGCCTTGCCGTCGATCACGAGGCGGAGCGCCCGGCGTACGGGCACCATGGTCAGGGGCTCGAACGAAGCGTTGAGCGCCAGACAACGCACGGATGGCTCCCAGTTAAAAAACAGCCGTCTCGCTCGTGCTCGAACGAGGCGGCCACGTATGCTACTCAGACGGCTAACACCCTGCAAGTGAGGGGGTTAAGGCCTCCAGTCCGGCGTAAACGCGCGCCGCAGCTGCTCGATTTGGTCCTCCACGGACTTCCGCGAGGCGCCACCGGGCGTCGCGCGACCCTCCACGCTGTCCTCCCAACTGCCGAGTTGGGTCACGACGGCACCCAGCGCGGGATGGATCCCGGCGGCGATCGCCGCCGGCACCTGGTCGAGGGGCACGCCGGCGCGCTCCGCCTCACCCACCAGGCGGCCTACCAGGCCGTGGCTCTCCCGGAACGGGACGCCCGCCTCGACGAGCAGGTCGGCAAGGTCGGTGGCGCGGAGCGAGGCGTCGAGCGCTCCGAGCATCCGCTCGCGATCCACGGTCAGCGTCGCAACAGCACCAGTGACGGCCGGCAACAGCAGGCCCATCGTGTCGAAGGCGTCGAACAGCAGCGCCTTGTCCTCCTGTAGGTCCTTGCTGTACCCCGCAGGGAGGCCTTTCAGGGTCGCGAGCAGGGCGACCAGGTCGCCCAGCAGCCGAGCCGACTTGGCGCGCGCCAACTCGAACACATCAGGGTTCTTCTTCTGCGGCAGGAGGCTCGAGCCGGTGCTGTAGGCGTCGGCGAGCTTCACGAAGCCGAACTCGGCGGACGCGTAGAGGATCAGCTCGGCGCCGAGTCGCGAGAGGTGCGTGCCGAGGAGCACGATGGCGAACAACACCTCGGCGACGAAATCGCGGTCGCCCGTCGCGTCGAGGGCGTTGGCGGAGACGGTGCGGAACCCCAGCGCCTCCTTCAGCAGGACCCGATCCACAGGGAAGCCGGAGCCCGCGAGCGCCCCCGAGCCGAGCGGAAGCTCGGCCACGCGGCGCCGCGCGTCGGCAAGGCGCTGGCGGTCACGCACCAGCGGCCAAGCGTGGGCGAGGAGGACGTAGCCCCAGCGCACCGGCTGCGCGCGCTGGCCGTGGGTGTAACCCGGGAGCAGCAGGTTGAGGCCCTCACGGGCCCGGCCCACGAGGGTGGCGCCAAGCAGGGCGATGTCGGCATCGAGCTGGCGGAGGGCGTCGAGGGTCCAGAGACGCAGGTCGGTCGCGACCTGGTCATTGCGGGAGCGGCCGGTGTGGAGCTTGCCCGCGAGTGCGCCGATCTCGTCATAGAGCAGGCGCTCGACGAGTGTGTGTACGTCTTCGTCGGCGGCGCCCATGGCGGCGCCATCGGCGAGGCGTTCGGCGACCCGGTCGAGCCCCTCGAGGAGCTGTGCTTCCTCGGGCACCGTGAGCACGCCGACGCGACCGAGAGCCTGGACCCAGGCCTTGCTCGCGGTTACGTCCTGCGGCCAGAGGCGGTGGTCCACGCCGAGGCTGCGGTTCAGGGCGTCGAGCGCTTCGCTGGGACCACCGGCGAAGCGGCCCCCCCACATCTGGTGGGCTGGGGTGTCCGTGCGCGGCTCCGGCATCAGTCGGCGGCGGCGCCGACCTCGCTCTGCCGCGCGGCCTCGAGGCCGGCGGCGATGCGGATCGACAGCCCGTACAGGCGGATAAAGCCTTCCGCGTCCTGCTGGTTGTAGACGTTGTCCTTACCAAAGGTCGCAAAGGATGGCTGGTAGAGCGCGTAGGGGCTCTCCCGCCCCGCCACCGTCACGCTCCCCTTGTAGAGCTTGAGGCGCACGGTGCCGGTAACGGTCTGCTGCGTCGCGTCGACGAGGGCGTCGAGCGCCTCGCGCTCCGGCGTCCACCAGCGGCCGTCATACACCAGGTCTGCGTACTGCAGGGCGAGCTCGTCCTTGAGCCGCAGGGTGCGCCGGTCGAGCACCAGCTGCTCGAGCTCCCGGTGCGCGGCGTGCAGCACCGTGCCGCCCGGCGTCTCGTAGACGCCGCGCGACTTCATGCCGACGAGGCGGTCCTCCACAACGTCGGCTCGGCCGACCCCGTGCTCCCCCGCGATCTCGTTCAGGGTCTCAAGCAGTTCGACCGGCCCCATCGGCACGGTGTCGACCGAGACGGGCACCCCGGCCTCGAACCCGATCTGGACCACCGCCGGCGCGTCCGGGGCCGCAGTCGGGTCGCCCGTCATCACGAAGATGTCCTCCGGCGCTTCCTGGGACGGGTCCTCAAGGATCCCCCCCTCGTGCGAGCAGTGCCAGAGGTTGCGGTCGGTGGAATACGGCTGCTCGAGGGTCACCTGGATGGGGATGCCCTGCTGGTGCACGTACGCGATCAGGTCCTCGCGACCGCGGAAGCTCCATTCCCGCCACGGGGCGATCACCTGCAGGTCGGGGGCCAGCGCGGCATAGGTCAGCTCGAAGCGGACCTGATCGTTGCCCTTCCCCGTGCAACCGTGAGCGAGCGCCTGGGCGCCCGCCGCGCGGGCGGCGGCCACCTGCCGGGCGGCGGTGAGGGGGCGCGCCAACGCGGTGCCGAGGAGGTAGGTACGGGCGTAGACGGCGCCGGCCTTTAACGCGGGGAAGACGAAGTCGCGGGCGAACTCCTCGCGCAGGTCCTCGACGACGCAGTCGACGGCGCCCGAGCGCTTGGCCTTTTCAACCAGGCCGTGCAGCTCGCCGGCGCCCTGCCCCACGTCGGCCGCAAAACACAGCACCCTGGCGCCGTACCGCTCGCCGAGCCAGGGGACGATGGCCGACGTGTCGAGGCCGCCCGAATAGGCCAGGACTACCAGTGGGCCCATGCCGCTCTCCCGTGCCGAGGCTGTAGGTTTATGCAACGCGATGCATAAACATACAATACCCGGGGGCGCTGTCAAGCGGTCAGGCGGGGAGTCCGGCGAGCTCCTTGATGCGCGTCTGCACGGCGCGGCGGGCGCGCTCGCTGCGCGTGATGACGAGGATGGCATCGTCACCTGCGATGGTGCCGATGATCTCGCCCCACCCCGCCCCGTCCACCGCGAGGCCGAGCGCCTGCGCGGCGCCAGTCGCGGTCTTGAGCACGAGCAGCGGCCCGACGCCGTCGGCCGACACGAGCATCGTGGGGAGCAGCTGCTCCAGGTGCGGGCCAATGGTGGCGCCGTCGGGGGGCGAGGCGTAGTGCGAACCGCCGTCCGGCGCGGCGACCTTGGCAAGCCCCAGCTCCCGGATGTCGCGCGACAGAGTCGCCTGGGTGACGTCGAATCCTTCCGCCTTGAGCAGCTCCCGCAGCTGCTCCTGGCTCCCCACGGTCTGCCGCCGCACGATCCGAAGGATGGCCGCCTGGCGCTGCGTTTTCATGCACCCAATCTACTAATTATGCGGGAGCCTGGTGCACCGGGCGCCCGGCGATCATCGTGAGCAGGGTGGCAGCGCGGTCAGGCGGTAGGGCGGTAACCACCGCCAGGTCAGCCTGTTTCCCAACTTCCAGCGACCCGATCTCACTCTCCCAGCCGAGCGCACAGGCGCCTTCCAGGGTCAGCATGCGGAGGGCAGCTTCGCCGGTGAGGTCCGCCGCTTCCGCCTCGGCCCACAGATCGAGGTCCGCGACGCTCATGACGGAGTCAGTCCCGAGCCCAACCCGGACCCCGGCCGCCCGGAACGCTGCCAGCGGCGCGGTGCCGTGGCCGTGGGCGTGGTTGGAGCGGGGACAGTGCGCGATGGTCACCCCCGCCGCCCTCAGGCGAAGGACATCGTCCTGGCCCGCCTGGACACAATGGATGCACAAGGTCCCCGACGCCAAGACGCCCAGTTGCACGAGATACTGCACGGGGGAGCAGCCGCGCGCTTCGATAGTGATCCCCCGCGCCCGCAGCGCCTCGGCAAAGGGGCCTGAGCCGTCGCGGACGAGCTCTGTCTCCTCCCGCGATTCCGCCAGATGCACGGCGACAGGCAGGTCCTCACGCCGAGCGTACTCCGCCACCGCCCGGTACAGCGGCGCGCTGACGGTATAGGGCGCGTGCGGGGAGACGCCGAGCCGCACGCGATCCGACGCGAGCGGGCGGAGCCGAGCGACCGCCGCGGTTAGTTCGACCATGCTCTGCACGCACTTCGCCGGATCGGGGCCGAACACTTCCTGATAGACGATCCCCCGGCCGCCCAACTCGGCGAGCGTCTCCATCACAACGCCCGTGCTCCCCGTCTCGGCGATCGCCGTTACCCCTCGGCGCCAGCAGTCGCGGATCCCGTCTTCCGCCGCACGGCGAAACTCTTCCGGCAGCGTCGCCTCCTTCAGCTCCCGGACCCGCCGGATCCACTTCGCGAACTCCGGGGCGTGGTTCGCACGGGCGAGATGGGTCAGCTCGAGATGGGTGTGGCAGTTGACGAGGCCGGGGACGAGGATCGCATCCGGAAACTCAAGTGCTTCGGTGCCTGGAGGCGTGGGGATGTGGGGGTGTGGGCCTACACCAATGATGCGCCCGTCGTCGCCAACGAGAACGGCGCCGTCCGGGATCGGCGGCGCCGCGACAGGGTGCACCCAGCTGGCGTGGACCCGCAGCACGAGAGGGCGGGTCCCGGCTAGGGCGAGATGCCCGCCCCGAACGGGGCGTGCACCGGACAGTATTGCGTGGGCTCGGTGCCGGGGTAGAACCAGTCGACATGCAGCACCTCAAGGGGGCAGAACGGAGTCGCGAGGAAGCCGGTGGTCCGGTCCACCTGGCGGAAGATGAGCGAGTCGGGCCGCGGCCAGTCGGCGGGCGCGGGGCGCCGGTCGTAGACGTCGCGCATGAACGCGGTCCACGCGGGGGCCACGATCCGGCCGCCGCCCGCGTTGCCCATGATGCGCTGCTGGAAGTCATAGCCCAACCAGATCCCCGCCACGATCTCCGGCGTGAACCCCACGTACCAGGCGTCGGTGTAGTCGTCGGTCGTGCCGGTTTTCCCCCCCGAGGGAATGGTGAAACCGGCCCTCCACACGGCGCCGTACCCGGTGCCACGGCGTACCACGTCGCGCAACATGTCGAGTATGAGCCAGGCGTGCGCCGGGTCCATCACCTGTTCGCGCCGTTGGACTGGCTGCCACAGGATGTTCCCCTGGCGGTCCTCGACCCGCAGGATCAGCTGCGGCACCGCGCGGGTGCCGAGGGTCGCGAACGCCGAGTAGGCGGCGATCAGCTCGATCGGGTACACGCCCTTCGCCCCGATGTGGATGGCGGGATACGGCGGGATCGGCGTGGTGATCCCGAAGCGGCGGGCCTCGCCGATCACCGCCTGTTCACCAAGTGCCATGCCGAGCTTGATGGTGGAGAGGTTGCGCGACTCGTACAGCGAGCGCCGCATTGGAATGAAGCCCAGAGTCGTGTCGTCGTAGTCCTTGGGCTCCCACAGGGTGCTGTCAAGCTGCATCACCGGCGGGTTGAGCGGCGAGTCGTCGAGGATCTCGGTGACGGGGTGCCCCGCCTCGACCGCGGCGGCGTAGACGAACGGCTTAAAGGTCGAGCCCGGCGGCCGGATCGCCTGGGTGGCGCGATTGAATTTCGAGTCGTCGAAGTCGCGTCCGCCGATCAGCGCCAGGACGGCGCCGGTGCGGGCGTCCATCGCGACCAGCGCGCCCTGGAGGTACGGGGTGAAGCCCTGGTCCCCGGAGCTGCGTCCGGCTTCCTGGAACTCGCGGTACGTGACCCGTCCTGTCGGCGCGCCGTAGACGCCCGCCTCGATCGCGTCGAGTTGAGCCTGGAGCGCCCGCTCGGCCGCTTCCTGCATGTCGAGGTCGAGCGTCGAGTAGATGCGCAGGCCGCCCTCGTAAAGGTCCCTTCCATAGCGCCCCTCGAGCTGCTTGCGGATCTCCTCGACGAAATACGGCGCCACGTCGCCGTAGCTCGTCCGCCGCGAGGTGAGCACGAGCGGATACGCCTTCCAGAGCTCGGCTGCCTCGGGGGTGATGTGGCCCTGATCGCGCATCAGGTTGAGGACGACGTTCCGCCGTCGCACTGCGCGGTCGGGGTGGGTGCGCGGGTTGTAAATACCCGGGGCCTTGGCCTGGGCGGCGAGCGTCGCCCCCTCGGCGACGTTGAGGTCACGCGCCGACTTGCCGAAGAAAATCTGCGCCGCCGCCTCGACCCCGTAGGCCCCGGGGCCGAGGTTGATCTGGTTCAGGTACAGCTCGAGAATGGTGTCCTTGGGAAACGTGCGCTCCAGTTCGACCGCGACGCGGGCCTCCTTCAGCTTGCGTGTCACCTTCTTCTCCCGGCTGATCTGGTCGGGGAAGACGTTGCGGGCGAGCTGCATCGTGATGGTCGAAAAGCCCTGCGCCCAGCGGAGCGCCTGGATGTCGGCCTTCAACGCGCCGAGGATGCGGAGGTAGTCGATCCCGTGGTGCGAGTAGAACCGCTTGTCCTCGGTGGCGATGAACGCCTGCCGCACCGACAGCGGGATCTCGGAGAGCGACAGCACGGTGCGGCGCTCGGCCCCCAGCTCGCTGATCAGCCGGCCGTCGGCGGCGTAGACCTTGGAATTCTGCTGGGGCCCCGAGTGCTCGCCGATGAGGCGCGAGATGCTGGGGCAGCGCTCCGCCGCGCAGACGCGCGTCCAGGAGCCGTAGGCGAGTCCCGCCACGTAGACGGTCCCGAGCGCGAGCCCGGCGAACAGGGCGCGTCGCACTCGGGGATTGCGCCACCAGGACCGGATGTCGGGGAGCGGCAGCGGCGTGGAGATGGAGGCCATCGGCTTACAACCTAGTCACCGCGGTATGCGCTTGCCAGCGGCGCAGCCCGCTCTTACGATTCCGCGCCATGACGGACCTGTTCACCGACCTCGAGTGGCGCGGCTTCGTCCAAGTCAACACACCGGAGCTGAAGGCGCATCTCGCCCGGGGCCCGGTGACGGCGTACTGCGGGTTCGATCCCACCGCCCCGAGCCTCCAGGTGGGCAACCTGATGCCGCTGATGCTGCTCGCGCACCTGCAGCACGCTGGGCACCGCCCCATCGTGCTGATGGGCGGCGGCACGGGGCTGATCGGCGACCCGTCGGGGAAGCGCGCGGAGCGGCCCTTGCTCGCGGGCGACCAGCTCGCCGAGAACCTGGCGCGCCAGCGGGCGCAGGTGGGACGCTTTCTCGACTTCGGCGCGGGCGCGGCCGGCGCCCTGCTGCTGGACAACGCGGAATGGCTCGTCCCGCTGCGCCTCGTCAACTTCCTGCGCGACGTCGGCAAGCACTTCACGATCAATATCATGATGCAGAAGGAGTCGGTGAAAGCCCGGCTCGAGGGTGGTCTCTCCTACACCGAATTCAGCTACATGTTGCTTCAGGCGTACGACTACCTGCACCTGTACCGGGCGCAGCACTGCACGCTGCAGGTGGGCGGCAGCGACCAGTGGGGGAACATCACCGCCGGGGTGGAGCTGATCCGGCGCGTGGACGGAGCGGAAGTGCACGGGCTCGTAGCGCCGCTCGTGACCATGGCGTCGGGGCTGAAATTCGGCAAGAGCGAGGGCGGCGCGATCTGGCTCGATCCCGCGCTGACGTCGCCGTACCGGTTCTACCAGTTCTGGCTGAACACTGACGACCGGGACGTGGTCGGCCACCTGAAGCTGTTTACTTTCCTCTCGGCAAACGAGGTCGGCGAGCTGGGGGAGCGGCAGCGGCGCAGCGCGGCCACACGGGAGGCGCAGCGCGTCCTGGCAGGCACCCTGACTGCGCTCGTACACGGCGAGGACGCCGTCCGGAGCGTCGTGGCCGCGTCGTCCGTGCTGTTCGGCGATTTCGACCCCCGCCAGGCCGACGATCGGGTGTTCGACATCCTGGCGCAGGAAGTCCCCACGGCACGGGCGACGAGCACGGCGCTCTCGCTGGTCGACACGGTCGTGCTCGCGGGGCTCGCCAAGTCCAAGAGCGAGGCGCGGCGCGGCATCGAGCAGGGCGGGATCTACCTGAACCAGCAGCGGGTGCAGGACGTGGACAAGCAGCTCGCGCCGGCCGACTGGATTGGCGGGCGACACCTGCTGCTGCGCAAAGGGAAGAAGGACTACGCGCTGGTGCGCGTCGGTGCGTGAAGGGCGGGAGCTGCCGCTACACCACTGCGTCCAGCACTTCCAGGACCCGCTCCATCTCCTCCACCGTGTTGTAGCAGTGCGGGGAGAGGCGGATGGCCCCTTCCCGTAACGAGCAGACGATGCGGGCACGCTTCACGGCGTGGAACGCCTCCGCCGCCTTGCGTGGGGCGAGGCAGACGATGGCCGAGCGGTGCGCTTCGTCCCGCGGCGACACGATCCGCACTCCGCGCGCGTCCGCCCACTTGAAGATCGGCTCGTGTAGCGCGCGGGTGTACTCGGCGATGTCGCGGATCCCCAAGTCCGTGAGCATCCGCACCGATTCCACCATCCCGAGCAGATCCTGGAACGGCAGGGTGATCAGCTCGAAGCGGCGGGCGTCGCTCCTGAAGCTGGGATTGTACTCGGTGAGGCGGGAGAAGTCGTCGGTCCCCTCGAACGCCATCCACCCCATGACCGCTGGCTCGATCGCCGTCACGAGCTCGCGCCGCACGTACACGAACCCCGAGCCCCACGGTGACAGCAGCCACTTCTGTCCGCCGCAGGCGAGGATGTCCACCGGCGTCTTCGTCACGTCCAGCACCGAGTTTCCCACCCCCTGGATCGCGTCCACCACGAGGTAGGTGCCGTTGGCGCGCGCGGCTTTCCCCAGTCGGTCGAGGTCGACGCGGTAGCCGTTGGCGAACTGGACGAACGAGACGGCCAGCACCTTGACCCGCGGGTCGCGCAGGCGCTCCAGCAGGTGCTCCTCGTCGGGCCATCGCTCCGCCATGCAGGGTGCCAGCTCGACCGTGATCCCCCGTTTCCGGAGGAGCAGCCAGGGGTAGACGTTCGCCGGGAACTCGCGGTCGGAAACGAGCACCACGTCCCCGGGCGTGAGCGGCAGCGCGGTGGCGGCGAGGTTGATCCCATAGCTCGTATTGGCGGCGAGCGCGATCGCGCCGGGGTCGGCGTTGATCAGCAGTGCGGCCGTCTCGCGTGCCGCCTGCAGGCCGGCTTGCAAGTCCCGGTCGGGGAGCAGGTGCGGCGCGGTGCGCTTGGCGTTGAAGGCGTCGAGGAGGCGGCGGGTGCGCTCAGGGATGGGGCCGATGGACGCGTTGTTCAGGTAGACCGTGTCCGCTGTCCAGGGGAACTCGGCGGCGCGCAGCGCGCGGAAGGTCTCGCGCAGGGCGCGCAGCCGCGTCGGGTGGAACGCGATGTCGGTCATGCCGAGCGGACGTCGAGCGCGTCGCGCAGGCCGTCGCCGAGCAGGTTGACGCCCAGCACGGCGGCGCCGATCGCGAGCCCCGGAACAAGCGACACCCAGGGGGCCACACGCAGCAGGTCCCGGCCTTCCGCCACCATCGCCCCCCACGAGGGCGTGGGCGGCTGGGCGCCAAGCCCGACGAACGAGAGCGCGGCCTCCGCCATGATGGCGCCGCCGATGCCGAGCGTCGCGGCGACCAGCACCGGCGCTACGACGTTGGGCAGGACGTGCCGCGCCACGATCCGCCCGTCCGACGCGCCGAGGGCGCGGGCCGCCTGGACATACTCCAGGGCGCGCACCTGCAGCACCTGCCCGCGCACCAGGCGCGCCATCCCTGCCCACCCGACGACCCCGATCACCACGAACACCACCGGCAGCGACGGCTGCACCGCCGCCGCAATGGCGATGAGCAAGAGGAGCGACGGGAAGGCCAGGGTGACGTCGGCGAGGCGCATCACGGCGGCGTCCACCCAGCGGCCGTAGTAGCCCGCGGCGAGGCCCAGGGTGATCCCGAGCAGCAGCGCGATGCCCTGGCTCACCAGCCCGACGGCGAGCGAGACGCGCGCCCCGTACAGGACGCGGGAGAGCACGTCTCGGCCTTGCGCGTCGGTGCCGAGGAGGTTGGCGGCCGAGGGGGCGCGGAGGCTCGCGGCCAGATCTCCGCGGGAGGGGTCCGCGGGGGCGAGCCACGGCGCGAGGGCGGCGAGCAGGACGACGGCGGCGACGGCGGCGAGGCCCACGAGGGCCCAGCGGTCCCGCGCCAGCCGGCGCCAAACAAGTGGCGCGAGCATAGGGGACGCCACTACGTTACCCAGGTCTTCAACCCACGGGCAAGCGCGCGCACGTGAACCCCGGCACTCCGTTCATCCTGGTCCTGGGCGGCGGCGGCATGAAAGGCCTGGCGCACGTGGGCGTGCTCCAGGCCCTGCTCGAGCGCGGCCACCGGCCATCGCATCTCGTCGGGTCGAGCGTCGGGGCGCTGGTGGGCGCGGCATGGGCCGCAGGGATGGACGTCCCCCGGCTGCGCGAGATGGCGATCGCGCTGCGCCGCAAGGACGTGTTCGTGGTGGCGCACGCCGACATGGCGTTCAAGCGGATGCGCTCCCCCGCCCTGTTCCGACGTGAGCCGCTCGAGGACCTGATCGCGGCGTTGCTCGGCGACGCGACCTTCCAGCAGCTCGACCCGCCGATGGTCGTGAACACCGTGGACATCAACTCCGGGATGCAGGTGTTCTGGGGCCTCCCCGGGCTCGACGAGGTGCGCGTCGCGGAGGCGGTGTTCGCGTCGTGCGCGCTCCCGGGGTACCTGCCGCCGCGCGAGATCCGCGGCCGGTTTTACGTGGACGGCGCCACGACCGACAACCTTCCGATCGGCGCGGCGCGCGTCCTCGGCACGGAGATGATCGTCGCCGCCGACGTGTCGGCGTCGAGCGCGCTGCGGGAGGACACCCAGGAGGAAGGCTTCGCCCGCGTGTTCGGCCGCGCCACCGAAATCGCGATGCAGACCACCCTCGAGCTGCGGCTGCGCGCCTGGGATCGGCCGCCGATCTACTACATCCACCCGCGCGTCGAGCACGTGTCGCTCTTCTCGTTCGAGCACCTGCGGGAAGTCGTGGAGGAAGGCTACCGCGCCACCATCGCGGCGCTCGACCGCCCCGAGCAGTGGCCGGAGCCCGGCGCGTCGGGCGTCTATCCGCGCCGGAAGGTGATCGTGCGCGTCCAGCGGGAACGCTGCATCGGGTGCGGCGCGTGCCTGGTGCAGGCCCCGCAGGGGATGTTCGTGCTGGATTCGGAGGGCAAAGCCGTCGTCACTACGCCGGAACAGGAGTGGAACCCGACCGACGGCGGCTTCATCCGCCAGTGCCCCACCTACGCGATCAGCGCCCGGCCGGCTCCGGTGGCGGCCGCCGAAACTCGGCGTCGATCCGGATGAGATCCTCGGCGACCCGCCCCCAGTTGTAGTAGGTCTCGACAGCGTGGCGCCCCGCCGCGCCCATCTGCTTACGTAATTCGGCGTCGCCCAGCAAGCGGGTGATCCCCGCCGCCACCGCGCGGGGATCCTCGGGGTCCACAAGGATCCCCGTCTCCCCGTCCCGCACCGCGTCGGGGACGCCGCCCGAGCGACCGCCCACCACGGCAAGCCCGCACGCCGACGCCTCGACCAGCGAAATCCCGAATCCCTCCGCCATGAGGTCGTGGAGGCGAGAGGCGCCGACGTAGAGGTCCGCGGCATTGTAGACGGCGGGCAGCTCCTCGTCCGACACCGAGCCGAGGAAACGCACGGCGTCGCCCAGCCTCAGGTCGGCAACCAGACGCTCCAGGAACGGCTGACGCGGGCCGATGCCGGCAATCGCATAGCGCGCGGTGGGGAACGCCGCTCGCACCGCGGGCAGGGCTTTGATGGTCGTGTCGATGCCCTTGTGCCACTCGAGCCGGGCGACAGTGAGGAGCCAGGGTCCCCCGTCGAGGCCGAACTTCCGTTGCACCGCGGTCGGGTCGACGCCGGGCCGGAAATGGGACGGCTCGGTGCCGAGCGGAACGACCCGCACCCGCTCTGCCAGATGCACGCGGTCGGCGAACTGCAGCACTGCGCGGGTGAGGTCTGCGGTCCAGCGGCTGATGGCGACGATCACGGCGGCGTTCCCAAGCAGCGCGCCCGCCACCCACCGCCGGACCGGCGACCGGCGGATCTTGGCCTGCAGCAACAACAAGTCGGTCCCGTACACGCAAACCCCGTACGGCAGACCGTAGCGGGCGCGCAGCCACCGCGCGGGGTAGGCGGCGGGCTTGAGGTTCCCGCACCAGACGAAGCCCGGACGATGGCGCCGGACCAGGGCGCCGGCGCGCGCGCTCCACAACGCGAGTCCGTTCAGGGTGCGGAGCCGCTTGGCGTGGATCCCGGCGCGGTCGATGGTCTGCGGGAACTGTGCGTCCGAGACGTCGCTCCCCGGATACCGCCCCGTCGAGACGACGAGGCTGTGCGGCGGATAGTTCAGCGCCAGCTCGCCCATCATCCGGGCGATGCCGCCACCGTGCGGGGGAAAGTCGAACGTCAGGAGGAGGGTCTTGCTCAACCGGGGGACGGGAACGGGGAGTGGGAAAAGGGATTACGAGACCTGGGTTTCGATCTCGCGCAGGTCTCGAATCACGCGGTCCCAGTTATAGTACGTCTCCACCGATTTCCGTCCTGCTTGTCCCAGGCGACGCGCGAGCAGCTGGTCGGTCACGAGGCGCGACAGCGCGGTCGCCACGGCGTCCACATCGTCAGGATCCACGACGAATCCTGTCTCGCCGTCGCGCACGGCTTCCGCCAGGCCACCGCTCTTCCCCGCGACCACCGGGAGCCCGCAGGCGGCCGCCTCGGCGAGCGCCACCCCGAACCCCTCGATCCGCGTCCCGTCGGCGCGACGCGAGATCCCGGCGTAGAGCACCGAGACGTTGTAGAGCGCAGGGAGGTCGGCGTCGGGGACGGTGCCGACGAACCGCACTGCGTCCGCGATCCCCAGTTCCTCTGCGATCTTCTTGAACGTGCCGCGCTTCTTCCCGCCGCCCACCACCATATAGTGAACGTCGACCCCGCCCTTGCGCAGCTGGGCGACCGCCTTGAGCACGGTGTCCACGCCCTTGTACGCCTCGAGGCGCGCCACCGTGAGGATCCACGGGCCGCCATTCAGACGGTAGCGGGCGCGCACCTCGCGGGTGTCCACGCCCGGGCGGAAGTGCTCGGGGTCGGTGCCCAGCGGCACGACGCGCACGTTCTCGGCGAGCGGATCGAGCCCGAGCTCGCGCAGCACGGTCTGCGCCTGCTCCCGGGTCCACTGGCTGTTCGCCACCACGGCGACCGCCGAGCCGAGCAACGCCTTGGCG
The DNA here is from genome assembly GCA_016177465.1 of Gemmatimonadota bacterium. GTDB lineage: Bacteria > Gemmatimonadota > Gemmatimonadetes > Gemmatimonadales > GWC2-71-9 > JACOVF01. The sequence goes on along the minus strand of JACOVF010000014.1, from coordinate 9,390 downwards.
GTGCGGCGCGCGAAGCGGGAGTGGTGGATCTTGTGCAGCTCCTTCAACAGATCCCCGCCGTGCACCAGCACGCCGTAGCTGGTGCCGACGCGCTCGTGCATCCACTTGGCCGGGTAGGCGCACGGGCGGATCGAGTCACTCCAGGCGAAGCGGGGGCGGTGCTGGCGCGCCAATGACGCCACGCGCCGCGACCAGAAGAGGAGCCCCGCGAGGCCCTTGAGGCTCTTCGTGGGGATGGGGAGCCGGTCGATGGTGGCTCCGCCGAAGCGGCCGTCGGTCTCGAGCGAGTCGCGGTGCTGGCCCGTCGAGACGATCAGCTCGCCCCGCGGATAGCGCCGTGCGATCTCCCCCATCAGGCGGGAGATGCCGGTCTGCATCGGCGGGAACTCGTCGGTCAGCAGGAAAGTCTTAGACACCCGCGCGGACCTCGTTCACGGTCGGGAGGGCAATGGGGAGCAGTGGCCTGGACACGCTGTGAATGCTAACGGGGTGTCGCTCCGCGGAGCAATCCTAACGGACTCCCTCCGCACGTGCGCGGTGGGCGATCGCCTCCCGGTACACCTCCTCGGTGCGCGCTGCGGTGCGCTCGAGGGTGTACTCGCGGCGTACCAGCTCCCGCCCCGCCCGCGCCAGCCGGCTTCGGAGATCCGAGTCGCCGAGCAGCGAATCCAGCGCCCGTCCCCACACTGTCGGCGCATCGAGCGGCACGAGCAGGCCGGTCGCCCCGTCGGTGATGAGCTCGGCGTTGCCCCCCGCGGCGGAGGCGACGACCGGGAGGCCCAGTGTCATCGCCTCCAGCAAGGCTTGCGAGAATCCCTCGATTCTGCTGGGGAGGGCGGCAACAGCCGCGACGTGATAGAAGGCGAGCGGCTGTGCGGTGAACGGGACGTAGATCACGCGGTGGCGGTCCGGCAGCCTTGCTTCCAGGGCGCGCAGCTCGGCGTCCGGCTCGATCCCGACGAACGCCACCGCGACCGGCCGTTGGACGTCCCCGAGCTGCGCAAGCAGCACGTGCTGGTCCTTGCGGCGCGACATGACCACGACGAGCGGCCGGCTCCCGAAGTCACCGAGCGCGGCGCGGGCTGCGGCCAACTCCGCGTCCGTCGGCACGCGGTCGATGCGCGCGAGGTCGATGCCGTTATGCACCACGCGCAGCCGCGCGGCCGGATGAAGCCGCCGCCGCAGCGCCCGCGCCACCGCGTGGCTCACGGCGATCGTGCGGTCCGCGCTCAGGCCCACCGCCACGATCTCGGCCGGCGATGTCAACGGCATCGTGCGGCGGGTGACGACGAACGGCTGCGGCAGCGCCCCGCGCCAGCGAAGCCAGGTGAGCACGCGGCGGTCGCGCGTCGCATGGCTGTTGACCACCTCCACGTGTTGCTCGGTGATCGTGCGTCGCAGCGCGCCAGCGAGCGGCCGGAGCCGGCGGAAATCGAGCGGCACGACCTCGAGCCCGGCCTCGCGCGCCATGCCGGCAAGCAGCGTCTCGGGGCGGCAGCCTACCAGCACGCGATGTCCGCGTGTCTTCAGATGCAGGCTGAGGGAGAAGATGGACTGCGTCGAGCCCGCCCCTTCCCCCTGGTGCGTGAGCTGGAGAACGGTCAGCGGGCCGTCTTGCATGGAGCGAAGGTAGTGATACTATGGCGCCCATGCACGTGGTCGTGGCGTCCCACCACCGGCTCCCCGTGGAAGGCTACGGCGGTCCCCAGCGGGTCGTCGTCGCGTTGGTGCGTGGCCTCGTGGCGCTGGGGCACCGGGTCACGCTGCTGGCCCAGCCGGGGACGAAGGTTCCTGAGGCGAAGCTCGTCGAGGTGCCGCCGCGCCGCTTACGCGACCCGTCGATCAACCTGACGACGTTCCTCCCGAGCGATGCCGACGTCCTGCACGCGCACTTCCCACTCCGCCAGGCCACCACAGGGTTGCCCTTCGTGCAAACCCTGCACGGCAACCTGAAGCCCGACGCTCCCGTCCCCCCCAACAATGTGTTTCTGTCGCGCGACCACGCGCGTCGCCACGGCAGCGACACGTTCGTCTACAACGGCCTCGACCCGGCGGAGTTCTTCTTCCGCAAGCGGAAAGAGAACTGGGACCTGTTTCTCGGTCGGCTCCACAGCACGAAGGGCTACCACTGGGCTGTAGAGGCGGCCAAGCGGACGGGCCGCAATCTGATCGTGGCCGGGGGCTGGCGCCCCAGCTTCACGGGGGCTATCAAGTACGTCGGCGAGGTCGACGGCAACCGCCGGACGGCCCTGCTCGCACGCGCCCGCTGCCTCTGGATGCCAGCGCTGTGGGATGAACCCTTCGGCCTCACCACCATCGAAGCACTGTTCTCGGGAACGCCGGTCCTGGGCACGCACCGCGGTGCGCTGCCGGAAATCGTCACCGAGGAGGTCGGCGCACTACGCGACACGCTGGAAGAGCTGCTCGAAGCCGCTCACGCGATTGCCACGCGCCGGCCGGAGGCCTGCCGCGCCCACGCCGAGCGCTACTTCACCCACCGCGTCATGGCCGAGGAGTACGTGCGGATGTACCGGCATCTCATCGCCACCGGAACGCTGCCGCCCGGGCGGCCGACGCTGTTCCGCGCCAGCGCGCCCTAGGCCCCCGTAGCGAATCGCGGCCACCGAGCCATGACGATCTCGCCGGGTACGCTCCTGCAGCGAGCGCCGCAGGCGTTCACCCGGCGCCCCCTCCCCTTCCTCCTGCTCTTGGGAGCGGTGGTGCGCCTGGTCGCCGCCCTGTGCAGCCCGGGGTTCCTCACGAGCGACGACCACCACGTGCTGGTGGGGGCGGCCGACACGCTCGCCAGCGGCCTCCCACTCCCGGCCGACTACAAGCGATCCGTGCTGTATCCGGGCGCCGTGGCCCTCATCATGGCCGGTGTGCGCTCGGTGGGCATCACGTCTCCCGACGTGGAGATGCTCGTGGTGCGCCTGATCCATGCGGGGTATTCGCTGCTTGGCGTCTACCTGGTCTTCCGCATCCTGGACCGCCAGGCCAGCCGGGACCGCGCCATCCTCGGCGGGCTGTTCACGGCCGCGTTCTTCGCGTTCCCTGTCACGGCCGTGCACCAATTCGAAGAGGCCGTGTGCCAGGTCCCGCTCCTGGCGGGGTGGTGGTGGCTCGTGCGGGCGGAGGACGCGCGCGTCGGTGGTCGAGGGCTTGCTGTGCTCGCCGGCGCGGCGATCGCCATCGCGCTGATCCTGCGCTTCCCCCTGCTCTCCTTTGTCGCGCCGCTAATTGCCCTGATTTGGTACCGCCACCCTCGCCAGCTCGCGCTGTACTGGACGCTCGGCCTGGTGTCCGTGCTCGTGCTCCAGGGGGCGAGCAACGCCGTGGTCAATGGGGAATGGTGGTACTCGTTCAAACGGTATTACGGACCACTCGGTGCGCCGCTGGGGCTGGTAGCGGAGGCCGGCGGGTATCCGTCGGGACCCGTGTGGCAATACTTGCTGACGTTGCTCGGGGCTTTCGTGCCGCCCTTCTCCCTGCTCGTCGCGGCCGCGATGCTTCGCGGCGGCCGGGACCTGCCGCTGCTGGGCGTGCCGGCGCTCGCCTTCTTCGTGGCTCACAGCCTCATCGCCAACAAGCAGGAGCGGTTCTTGCTCCCCATCCTGCCAGTGCTCGTGCTCCTGGGCGCGGCTGGATTCCCCGCCGTGAACGGCTGGTTCACTCGGCGCTCGTGGAGGCGGGTCTATCAGGGACTCTGGGTGTACTTCGGAGTCGTCAATGCGACGCTCCTCGCGACAACGGTTCTCAGCTATGGGAAGAAGGACCGTGTCGCGCCGCTGGTCTATGTCCAACGGCAGGGCGACGCGACGGGCGTCGTCGTGGCCCAATACAGCCACACCTTCGCGGTCCCGGTCTACTATCTTGGCCGCCCCCGGCCGCCGGTATTCCGGTTCGAGAGCAGGACGGGGCTTCCCGAGGATGTCGTCCGGGTGCGCGCTGGGAACGCGGCGGTGAACTACGTGATCCTTTACAGCGATAGCTCGAGCGCCGACAGTGCCCTGCTCGAGCGCGCGCTGGGGAAGCCGCTCGTGCGCGCGACGACCATCTCCCCCAGTCTGGGCGACTGGCTGGCGCACAAGCTCAACCCCCGCCACAACAAAGCGCGCACCGCGGTGGTCTACACGACCCGGTAATTCCGGAACTCGAACACCCGCGCCCCCGTCAGCCGCTCGATCCATTCCGAGACGTAGAAGCGCAGGTGCTCGAGCTTGAAGCGCCGCGGCCCGATCACCCGGTCGGGGTCGTGGGCGCGCGGCGCGATCCAGTCGCGAGCGGCCCGCGGGTGCGTCCCCGTGAACGGCCGCAGCAGCGGAATCCACTCGAGGTAGCCGCGCGCCTGCCCCTTCACGGACTGCTCCCGTCTCCAGGGGTACATCGTCTTCGAGATCTCGTACTTCTCGTGAATCGCCCGTGCGGGTCGGGCCCAACCGTAGTGGAACATCTCGGCATCCGTGACGCGGGCGCGGATTTTCCGGTACTCGAGGCCCACGCGGAACCCTTGCGCCCCTTGGTAGGGTCGGATGTCGCGGCCCAGCCGGACGCAGCGCACTTCGCGGCGGTACCAGCGGCGGCTGGTGGCGATGGTGTCGAACCCGCCGTAGAAGTGCAGGTATTTCACCAGGAGCCCTTCCACCCGCTCGTCCGGATCCCACTCGGCGACCTTCTCCTTCAGGATCTTCGCCCCCGTCTCGTGCAGCACCTCGTCCGCCTGGATGTAGATCCCCCACCGCCCCTTGCAGGCATCCATCGTGCGCTGGGTTTCCAGTGAGAGCATGATGTTTTTCTTGGTCAAGTCCCACTCGGTGTCGAGGATCCGCACCCGCGGGTCCTTCACCGACGCGACGAGGTCCCGCGTGTCGTCCTCGGACTTGCCGACGTTGACCACCACCTCATCGCACACGTCGAGGATCGACTGGATCGCCGGGACGATGGGGAAGTCGAGCTTGATGGCGTTGCGGACGATGGTGAAGCCCGAAAGCACGTCAGCTCCTGAACTGCAGGTTGTAGAGCCGCCGGTACAAACCGTCCGCGGCGTGCAAGGTCTGGTGGGTGCCGCACTCCACGACCCGGCCCTCGCTCATCACCACGATGAAATCGGCGTGCTGCACCGTCGCGAGACGATGGGCGATGACCAACACCGTGCGGTGGCGCATCAGGCGGTCGATCGCCTCTTGCACCAGGCGCTCCGACTCGGTGTCGAGCGCGCTCGTCGCCTCGTCGAGGATGAGGATCGGCGGGTCGCGCAACAGGGCCCGCGCGATGGCGATGCGCTGCCGCTGGCCGCCGGAGAGCCGGGCGCCGCGTTCTCCCAGCAGGGTCTGGTAGCCCTCGGCGAGCCGTTCGATGAACTCGGCCGCGTTCGCCGCCTGCGCCGCCACGCGCACGTGGTCGAGCGTGTAGTCCGTGCGGCCGTAAGCGATGTTGGCCAACACGGTGTCGTTCAGGAGAATCGTCTCCTGTGACACGATCCCCATAAGCGCGCGCAACGAGCGGCGCGTGTACCGCGTGATCGGCACCCCGTCGAGCAGGATCTCGCCTCGCGTCGGCTCGTAGAAGCGCGGCAGGAGATCCACGAGCGTCGTTTTCCCCGCCCCCGACGGGCCCACTATCGCCACCACCTGGCCGCGGCGCACCTCGAGGTCCACGTCGTGCAGCACGGGGGTGTCAGGCTCGTAGGCGAACGACACCCCGCGGTACTCGATCGTATCCCGGAACGGCGTCGCCTCGATCTCGCCCGGGCGGTCGCCCTCGTCGGCCGGCAGGTCGAGCACCTCGAACACCCGCTCCGCCGACGCCACCGCCCCCGCCATGATCGTCGGATAGTTTGCCACCGATTTCACCGGCGACATGAGACGCAGCGCCACGGCGAGGAAGGTCATCAGCACTTCCGGCCGCAGGTCCGAGGTCCCGCCCAGCACCAGCCGCGTCCCCACCCAGAGGATCATCACGATCACGACACCGCCGAACACCTCGCTCACGGGGCTCGTCAGGCTCGAGAAGCGTTGGGCCCGCAACACCCGCTTGCGGTAGCGCTCGGCGATCTTCTGGAACCGATCCGCCTCATACCGCTCCGCGGTATAGGCGCGCACCAGTTTCACCGAGCCGACCATCTCCCCCACCACACTCGTCAATTCACCCCGCTCGGCGACCAGCTCGCGCGAGCGTCGTCGCAGCCGGGCGATCATCGGCCGGATGATGAAGAGCAGCGCCGGGGCGAGCAGCAGGGCGAGGACGGTGAGGCGCGCCGACAACCCGAACAGGATCACGACGGAAACCACGAGCAGGACGGTGTTCTGCAGGAGCGACGTGAGCGCCGCGCTCACCGCCGTCTTCACCTGGTCGGTGTCGTTGACGATGCGCGACAACAGCTGGCCACCCTTGGTGCGGTGGAAGTAGCCGAGCGGCAAGGTCTGGAGGTGGCGGAACAGCCGGGTGCGCAGATCGCGCACTACCGCCTCCTGGATCGCCACGCTTCCGATGGCCGAGGCGTACTGCATCGCGTTCTTGAGGACGAGCGCGATGAGCAGGACGATCACCACGTTGCGTAGCGCGACGTCGGGCGAGCCGGCCTGCAGGAACGGCCCCGCGATCTTGTCGAGCACCGCCTCGACCCGCGAGCCGCCCTCCGCGGGCAGGACCTGCTGACCGAACAGTGCGCGCAGAAACGGGATCAGGAGGACGAACGTGAATCCTTCCAGCACCGACGCGAGGACCGTGGCGGCGATGCTGGCGGCGAAGAGGAGCGAGTGGGGGCGGAGCTGATGCAGGAGGCGGGCGCCGCGGCCCATTCAGCGCGGTCCCCCGGGTCTGCCGGCCCCCGCGCTCACGCGCGGAGTCAACAGCGCAACCGGCAGGATGACTTCCTCGGGACTCACGCCGCCATGCAGGAACGAGCCGCGGTAGCGCGCCTGGTATTCACGCAACTTGGTCGGGTACACGAAGAAGCGGTCCTCGGTGGCGAGCAGCAGCCGGACACCCAGGCCCAGCGCGGGGAGGCCCCAGGCCTTGAGGTCCTCGACCAGGATCGCCTCCTCCGGGTGCTCGGCGCGCAGGTCTTCGCCGAACTTGTAGCGCAGGTTGGCGGTCGCGTCGCGCTTGGCGTACACCGTGGTCGGGCTCTCGCAGTGTATCGAGCCGTGGTCGGTGGTGAGCAGGACCGGAACGCCGCGGCGCTCGGCCTCCTGCAGCGCTGCGAGCACCGGCGAGCGCTCGAACCAGGTGCGGGTGAGCCCGCGCAGGGCGTCGGCGTCGCGCGCCACCTCGTACAGGATGGCGCTCTCGGAGCGGCCGTGGGTGAGCTGGTCGACGAAGTTGAAGACCAAGGCCGTCACCCCGTCTTGGGCGAGGTGTGCGGGGAGGCGGCGCAGCAGGTCGGCGCCGTCCGCCGCGGTGAAGATCTTCTCGTAGCGGACCGGCACGGGCTTCCCGACCAGTTCCGCGAGCTGCTCGGTCAACAGTTCCGCTTCGTGGGCGTTGAGGCTCTCCTCATCGGCTGCCGATCCCCACCAGTCCGGGTGGCGCGCGGCGATCTCCATCGGGAAGAGGCCGGAGTAGATCGCGTTGCGAGCGAACGGCGTAGCGGTGGGAAGAATGCTGTAATAGTGCGACTCCTCCACGTCGAAGAGCGGCGTGATGAGGTCGCGCAACGCCGCCCACTGGTCGAGCCGCAGGCAGTCGATCAGCAGGAACAAGACGCGCCCCGAGTTCTGGAGCACTGGGACGAGGAACTCCGCCCCGACGTCGGCCGAAAGGGGCGGCCGGTCACCCTCGGGACTGGCCAGCCACTTCGAGTAGTTGCGCCGCATGAACTCGGTGAAGTCCTTGCGCAGGCTCACCTGGAGGTTGCGCAGTGCCTCGCAGAGCCCGGGCTCGTTGGCCGCGGCGAGCCGCACCTCCCACTGCGCCAGCTCCGCCACCAGCTCGGCCCACTCGCGCCAGCCAAGCGCCGTGCCGCGCCGTGCCTCCAGCTCCCGGAACCGCGTCACGAAATCGCGCGACAGCCGTTGCTGCCGGATGCGGTCGCCCTCGAGGAGCCGAGTCACCACCGAGAGGATCTGGCGCGGGTGTACCGGCTTCACGAGGTAGTCGTCCACCTCGACGCCGATCGCTTCGCGCATCGTCACCTCGTCCTCGCTTTGGGTGACCATCACGACGGGCATCGCGGGGTCGATGGCGCGGATCTCACCCAGGAGCTCCAGGCCGCGGCGCCCGGGCATCTGCTCGTCGAGCAGCACTACGCTGTAGGGTTGGCGCCTGAGCAGCGCGAGCGCATCGTCGCCGTGCGCCGCCTGGGCGACGGCGAACCCCTGCGATTCGAGGAAGCGGCGGTGCGGCGCGAGGCCCTCGACCTCGTCGTCGACCCAGAGAATGCTCTTCGGACGGGGCATCGAACGAAAGCTAGTCCGGCTGGCGGAGCCGAGCAACGCGGGCCTAAATTGCCCGCGTGCTGCGCGTGCTCGTGGTCCGCTTCAGTTCCATCGGCGACATCCTCCTGACCACGCCCCTGCTCCGGGCGTTGCGCCGCCGCCATCCGGAAGCGGCGGTGGTGTACGTGACGAAGCGCGCGATGGCCCCCCTCGTCGCCGACAACCCGCACGTGTCGCAGGTGCTGGCGCTCGAGCCCGGCGAGCCGGTGCGGCACCTCGCCGCGCGGCTGCGTCTCCTCGCCCCGACGTACGGGCTCGACCTGCACGGGAGCGTGCGCAGCCGGGCGCTGCGCCTGCTGGTGGGCTGCCGCTGGGCGGGCTATCGCAAACGCAAGCTCGCGCGGACGCTGCTGATCTCCACCAAGCTCGACCTCTACGGCCACCACGTCCCCGTCCCCGAGCGCTACTTCGCGGCGGCACGCCAGCTCGATGTCCGTCCCGACGGCGGCCCGCCGGAGTTCCACCTGGGCGCGGGAGCGCGCGAGCGGGTGGCGCGGTGGCTCGGCGAGAAGCGGCTCACCGCGGCACCCGTCGCCGCGCTCGCCCCCGGCGCGGCGCACGCCACCAAGCGCTGGCCCGTGACGCACTGGACCGCCCTCACCGAGCGGCTCGCCGCCGCGGGGTACCGCGTCGTGGTGGTGGGTGGCCCCGAGGATCGCGGCGTGGCGCAGCAGATCGGCGCGCCGGCGGTGAGCGCGGCGGGCGAGTTCTCGCTCCAGGAGACCGGGGCACTCCTCGCCCACGCGAAGGTGCTCGTCTCGGGCGACACCGGCGTGATGCACATGGCGACGGGTGTGGGGACGCCGGTGGTGGCGTTGTTCGGGCCCACGGTCGAGCCGTTCGGGTTCTTCCCCTACCGGGCGCGCGCCGCCGTGCTGCAACGGCCTCTCGACTGCCGCCCCTGCTCCGCGATGGGCACGGCCAAGTGCCCGCTCGGCCATCACCACTGTCT
>JACOVF010000013.1 GCA_016177465.1 Gemmatimonadota bacterium | reverse complement strand
GGGCAAGACGAGGATCCGGTAGCTCCCTTCGTCGTCGGCCGAGTCTGGCACGACCCGGAATCGGAAGTGCGGGCCGCCGGCGCTTATCGCGCACGCCCACTCCTCTACCGCGGGCGCGTCGTGGGGCACCAGCCGGCAACCGGCCCGTTGGTCCTGGGCGGCAGCGATGCCGAGCATCGCCACGACGCTCAGCCCGAGCACTGCTGCGAGCGGGTCCCGCCGGCTGAGCCCTGAGCGTGGCTCCAGGCTCATGGCCGGTTCAGGATCCGGATCGCCAGATGCGCGGCGTTCTTGGCGTTGTCCACGCCGACCGTCGCGACCGGCACGCCGGGCGGCACCTGCACCGTGGCGAGCAGGGCGTCGAGGCCGTTGAGCGCGCCGACGGCGAAGGGCACGCCGATCACGGGAAGATCCGTGAGGGACGCAGCGTAGCCCGGCAACGCAGCGGACAACCCGGCGCCGGCGATGATCACTTTGCAGCCCAGCCCCTTCGCCTCTTTGATCAGCTTCGCCGTCTGGTCCGGCTGGCGATGCGCCGACGAAACGTGGAATTCGTAGGTGACGCCGGCCTTCGTCAAGATCTCGAACGCCGGCTCGATGCGCGATTTGTCGCTGTCGGAGCCGACGAGAATCAATACATCAGGCATGGCCACCACGCACGACGCACGACGTACGGTTGATCATCCGTTAGGCCGCTGAGTCGAGAATCGTGTAGTCCTGCCGCCGCACCTTCGGCGTGTACCCCGCGTCGGCGATGAGGCGGCGCATCTCCTCGAGCGTCATGCGGTAGGTGGTTCCGGCCGAGGAGACGACGTTCTCCTCCATCATCAGCGACCCGAAGTCGTTCGCCCCGAAGCGCAGCGCCACCTGCCCGATCTTCGGCCCCATCGTCACCCACGACGCCTGGATGTTGGGGACGTTGTCGAGCACGATGCGGGCGATGGCCTGGGTGCGGAGATACGTCACCGCATCGGTCTTGGGCAGGTGCTCGAGCTCCGAGTGCTCGGGCTGGAGCGGCCAGCAGATGAACGCGGTGAAGCCACCGGTACGCGCCTGCACCTCCTTCACCCGGAACAGGTGCTCCATCCGGTCCGCCAGGGACTCCCCCAGGCCGTACATCATCGTGACGCTGGTCTTCAAGCCCAGGCGGTGCGCGATCTCCATCACCTCGAGCCAGCGGTCGGCGCCGGCTTTCTTCTTCGCGACGCGGTCGCGGATCTCCTGCACCAGGATCTCGCCGCCGCCGCCCGGGATCGAGTCGAGCCCCGCCGCGACCAGCTCCTTGATCACGTCCTCGATGGTCATCCCGAACCGTCCGGCGAAGAAGTCCACCTCCGACGGCGAGAAGCCGTGAATGTGAATCGGATGGTTGCGCTTGATGTAGCGCAGCAGGTCGAGATACCACGCGAACGGGATGTAGGGGTTGTGCCCGCCCTGCATCAGGATCTGCACCCCGCCCAGCGCCTTCAGCTCCTCGATCTTGCGGCCGATCTCCTCAAAGGAGAGGAGATACCCCTCCGTGTCCTTCGGCCGCCGGTAGAACGCGCAGAACTTGCAGTCGGCGACGCAGACGTTGGTGTAGTTGATGTTGCGGTCGATAATGTGAGTGACCACGTTCTCCGGATGGAGGCGCCACCGCATCTGATCGGCCAGCTGCCCCAACTCGAGGAGCGAGGCCTGCTCGTACAGCGCCAGGTAGGAGCGGAACTCGGGCGACGTGCGGTCGACCATCTCAGGCCACGTGCAGGAAGTGGAGCGAGCCGTGCGGGACGATCCCGTCGGCGGCGACGCGGCGGAAGAAATCCGTCAGTCCCGCCAGATGCTTGTCGCTGAGCGCGTAGTCGATCCCGGCGAAGTAGCTGCGGCAATCGGTCTCGGCGACGCCGGTCGCCTGGGAGGCGGCCGCGGCGAGCAGATCGAGGTGGGCCAGCCCCCACCTGCGCGACTCGAGCAGCGCCTGATGAATCGCCCGGACCAGGCCGTGCGCCGCCGCGCGGCGCGCCGCCCACACCGCGAACACGAATGGCAGCTGCGTCCACTGCTTCCATTCCTCGCCAAGGTCGTAGCGATGCGGATACGCGTGCCGCGCCGCGAGCAGGAGCGCTGGATCGCCGATCACGAGCAGCGCTTCGTGCGGCAGCCGCGTGAGCGCGTCTAGGTCCGACGCCTCCGCGCGAGCCTGCGCGAACTTGGGCTGGACGTTCCAGACGTGGCGGCAGAGCAGCTCGACCAGTCCCACCGAGGTGCGCGAGGAGGCGGTGAGCAGGACCGTGTGGCCATCCAGGTCCTCGACCGGCCGCTTGCAGAACAGGGCGACGGACCGCACCGGCCCATCGCACGAGATCGCGAGGTCGGGGAGAAGCACCAGGTCCCTCGCGTGGCGCGCGTACTCCACCGCGCTGATCACGCTCACGTCCAGCTCCCCCGCCACGAGCAGGTCGTTCAGCTCGGCGGGGGTGCCTGTAACCAGCTCTGCTCCGACGCGTACCAATCCCCGGTCTATTGCGCCATAGACCGGATAGCAGTTGATGTACCCGATGCGCCCGAGCCTCATTCCGCCCCGTCCACGACACTCGCCGCCAGCGCGCGTTTGCGAGCCACGGCGCTTCGGCGATGCTCGAGCTGGAACAACTGCCCCACCGGCGCCGGCCCCTGGGGCCGCCCGGGCGCGGATGCCGGGACGTAGCCCTCGAAGGTGCGGACCGTCTGGTACAACGAATCGCGCTCCACCGGCTCCTTTCCCGCCCCTCGGATCAGCTCGATGATCTGGTCGTAGGACAGCCACATCGGCGTCCCGGCTCCGGCCTCGTGGTACACCCGCTCGAACACCACCGTCCCCTCGAGGTCGTCGCACCCGAAGGTCAGCGCCACCTGGGAGATGAACGGGGTCACCATCGGCCAGTGGGTCTTCACGTGGCGGATGTTGTCGAGCACGAGGCGCCCCACCGCAATGTTCTTGAGGTCGTCGAACCCGGTGGTCGCCGTGCCGGTGCGGCCCAGGGCCTCCCCCAGCTCGTTGTGGTCGGGGTGATAGGCCAGCGGGATGTAGGTGAGGAACCCGCCGGTCTCATCTTGCAGGGATCGCAACGCCAGCAAGTGATCGACGCGGTCCTCCATCGTCTCCACGTGCCCGTAGAGCATCGTGCAGTTGGAGGGGATCCCGAGCCGGTGGGCCTCGCGGTGCACCGCGAGCCACTCCTTCCCCGAGAGCTTGCGGTCGGCGATCGCGGCGCGCGCCGCCGGGCTGAACACCTCGGCGCCGCCGCCCGGGAGGCTCGTGACCCCCGCCTCCCGCATCGCGATCAACACCTCGCGGGTGGAAAACCCCTCGATCCGCGCGAGATGGGCCACCTCGACGGCGGTGAGCGCCTTGATATGGACCCCCGGATGCCGCTGCTTCAGGCCCCGGAACATGTCCGTGTAATACGACAGCCGGAGCTTCGGGTGCAGCCCGCCCACGATGTGGAACTCGCGGGTCGGGTTGTCGTGCGCCGCGTCCGCTTCAGCGAACACGTCCTCGAGGCTCCGCGTATAGGCGCCGTCCTCCTTTGGCATCCGCGCGAACGAGCAGAATACGCAGGTGTTGCGGAGGACGCAGACGTTGGTCGGGTTGATGTGCTGGTTCGCGGCGAAGAAGACGCGGTCGCCGTTGCGCCGCCGGTTGGCGACGTCGGCCAGCCGGCCGATGGTGAGGAGATCGGCGCTGTGGAACAGGGTGAGGGCGTCGTCGCGAGTCAGGCGCTCGGCGCGCTGGACCTTTTCCTCGATGGGGGCGAGGGACGCGTCCCGGGCGGTCATGAGAAACCGAATGTGGAATGTGGAATGTGGAATGCGGAATGGACCCCACGGAGATCGAGCCTGGTAGCTGGCCCCGTGGATCGACCCCCCCCATTCAATTCCGCATTCCGCATTCCGCATTCCGCATTGGTGTCATTCCGCATTCCGCATTCGCCATTCCGCATTTGTCTCACGCCACCCGCCTCACCGCGAGCGTCACGTTATGCCCCCCGAAGCCGAACGAGTTCGACAGGGCTACCTCGACCGGCCGCTGCACGGCGTGGTTCGGCGCCGAGTCAAGGTCGCAGGCGGGATCGGGGGTGAATTGGTTGATGGTGGGCGGGATGATTCCCTGGCGCGCCGTGAGGGCGCACACGGCGAACTCGAGCGCCCCTGCGGCGCCGAGTAGGTGGCCGGTCATCGACTTGGTCGAGCCGAACACGAGCTTCCGCGCCTGCTCGCCGAACACCGCCTTCACTGCGGCCGTCTCGGCGGCGTCGCCGTGCGGCGTGGACGTGCCGTGCGCGTTGACGTAGCCCACCTGCTCCGGCCGGATGCCACCGTCCTGCATCGCGAGGCGGATGGCCCGCTGGGCGCCTTCGCCGCTCGGCTCGGGCGCCGTGATGTGGTGCGCGTCGGCCGTCATGCCGTAGCCAACCACTTCGGCGTAGATCTTGGCGCCGCGTTTCTTGGCGTGCGCCCACTCCTCGAGGATGCACACGGCGGCCCCGTCGCCCATCACGAAGCCGTCGCGGTCCTTGTCGAACGGCCGGCTGGCGGTGGCCGGGTCGTCGTTGCGCTCGGACAGCGCCTTCATGTTGGCGAAGCTGGCGAGCGCGAGCGGAGTGATCGCGGCCTCGGAGCCCCCCGCGATCATCACGTCCGCCTCGTCGTGCTGGATGTAGCGGAACGCGTCTCCGATCGAGTGCGCCGACGAGGCGCAGGCAGAGACGGTGCCGTAGTTCGGGCCCTTGGCGCCGTAGCGCATCGAGACCAGCGCCGCGGCGACGTTCGGCATGAACATGGGAACGAAAAACGGCGACACGCGGTCGGGACCCTTCTCGAGGTAGAGCTGGCACTGCTCTTCGAAGGTGGAGATCCCGCCCGTCCCGGTACCGATCAGTACGCCAACGCGCTGCAAGTCGACCTTGCTCCAGGACTCCTCCAGGCACGAGTCCTTCACGGCCTGGGCCGCCGCCGCGATCGCGAACTGCGCGAACAGGTCGTAGCGACGGACTTCCTTCTTGTCCATGTAGAGGGAAGGATCGAACCCCTTCACCTCGCACGCGAACTTCACCGCGAGCTTCGCCGCATCGAAGCGCGTGATCGGCCCCGCCCCGGAGCGGCCGGCGATCATGGCCTCCCACGTGGTCTGGACCGTGTTCCCCAACGGCGTCACGAGCCCGAGGCCCGTGACCGCCACCCGGCGCTTCACTATTTCCCCATCTTCTCGTGCAGGTACTGGAGCGCGGCGCCGACGGTGCGCAACTTCTCGGCCTCTTCGTCCGGAATGTCGATGTCGAATTCCTTCTCGAAGGCCATGACCAGCTCGACGGTGTCGAGGCTGTCGGCGCCGAGATCTTCCATGAAGCTCGCGTCGTTGGTGAGCTTGTCGCGCTCGACTCCCAGCTCTTCGACGATGATGTCTTTGACCTTTTCTTCGAGCTGCTTCATGTCCATTGCCATGGTGAACCCTCAGCGGAGGTAAAGGGAAGTGGCCACGCTACATCACCATCCCGCCGTCCACAACGAGCACCTGACCTGTAATGTAGCTCGCGAAGTCGGAGGCGAGAAAGAGGACGGCGCCCGCGATGTCGGCGCCGGATCCGAGGCGCCCCAGCGGGATCGCGGCCTGCAGAGCCTGCTTCGCCTGGTCCGAGATGGACCGCGTCAACTCGGTATCGACATACCCCGGGGCGACTGCGTTCACCAGCACGTTGCGGGACGCCAGCTCCTTCGCCACGGCCTTGGTCAGGCCGATCATCCCGGCCTTGGAGGCGGAGTAGTTGGCCTGGCCCTTGTTGCCGGTCAGCCCCACCACGCTCGTGATGTTGATGATCCGCCCCCAGCGGCGCTTGATCATCCCGCGCGCCACGTGCTTGGACATCAGGAACGTACCCTTCAGGTTCGTGTCGAGGACCGCCTCCCAGTCCTCCTCGCCGATCCGGAACATCAAGTTGTCGCGGGTGATGCCGGCGTTGTTGACCAGGACATCGATCTTCTCGAAGTCCCGTTCGATCGATGCGACGGTGTCTTCGACCTGCTGCGCGACGCCGACGTCGCAGGCGTAGCCCCGGGCGCTGTCGCCTCCCCCCAGCGCGCGGGCGGCGTCCTGCGCCCGTGCCCCGTCCCGCGCGCAGATCGCCACCCGGGCGCCCGCGCCGTACAGGGTGGTCGCGATGGCCTGGCCGATCCCCCGCGACCCCCCCGTGACGAGGGCCACCCTTCCCGACAGGTCGATGTTCATGCGCCACCCCAATTGCGGATTGCGGATTGTGGATTGCGGATTTCAAATGGAGGCTTCGAACGCCGGACCCCGTTCTCGAACTCCCCTTGCCAATCCGCAATCCCAAATCCGCAATCCGCAATCATGTGGTCTCTAGGAACTTGGCCACCTCATCCGCGCTTCCCAGGCTCACCGTCTGCACACCTGGGAGAATCCGCTTCGCGAGCCCGGCCAGCACGTTCCCCGGCCCGATCTCGAGGAACCGCGCCCCCTCGCCGGCGAGCATCGCCGCGGCCTGCATGCACGCCACCCACCGTACCGGCGCCGTGAGCTGGTCGGCGAGGAGCCGCCGCGCACGGGCGGCGTCCCTCACCGGTTCCGCCGTCGCGTTGGCGATCACCGGAAACGCGGGGTCCCGGAACGGCGCCCGGTCGAGCGCCAGACGCAGCTTCATCGCGGCCGGCTCCATCAGCGACGAGTGGAACGCGCCGCTCACCTTGAGCGGGATCACCCGCTTCGCGCCCTTCGCCTTGCACTCCTCGCCGGCCTTCGCCACCGCCTCGGGGTCACCCGAGATCACGGTCTGGTCGGGGGCGTTCTGGTTCGCGGCCACCGCCACGCGGCCGTTGGCGGAGACGGCGCTACAGGCGGCCTCGACGTCGGCGGTCGGGAGCCCCAGGATCGCCGCCATCGTCCCCGGACGCTCGGCGCCCGCCTGGTGCATCAGCTCGCCGCGCCGGCGCACCAGGCCCGCCGCGTCGGTCGCGGTGAGCGCGCCGGCAGTGACATAGGCCGAGTACTCGCCGAGCGAGTGCCCCGCGGCGGCGACCGCGCCCGTCACGCGAGCGCCCGCGATGGCGAACACCGCCGCCGAGTGGGCGAGGATCGCAGGCTGGGCGTTGTGGGTCCGGGTCAGCTCGTCCTCGGGGCCGTCGAACATCAAGCGGCTGAGCGCGAAGCCGAGGGTCTCGTCGATGCGCTGGAAGGCCTCCCGGGCGGCCGGAAACCGCTCCGCCAGATCCTTCCCCATCCCGACTTTTTGGGCGCCCTGCCCTGGGCAGAGCCAGATCGTCTTGCTTGGTGCTACCATCTGACGACCATGCTCGCCCAGGTGAACCCCGCGCCGAAGGCGAGGAACATCACCGTCATCCCGGGCTTGAGCCGCCCGGTGCGCACGGCCTCGTCGAGAGCGATGGCGATCGAAGCGGCCGAGGTGTTCCCGAACCGGTCCACGTTGACGTACACCTTCTCCATCGGGAGCCCGGCGTGCTTCGCCGTCGCCTCGATGATGCGGATGTTCGCCTGGTGGGGGATGAGCAGGTCGATGTCCTCCCCGGTGAGTCGGGCGCGCTTCAGCGCCTGGTCGCAGGCGTCGGCCATCGAGAGGACCGCCGCCTTGAACACCTCGCGGCCGGCCATCTTGATGTAGTAGGAGTGGTCCTTGAGCAGCTCCTCGCTGGGCGGATGTGAAGCGCCGCCGCCCGGCCGGTACAGCAACTCGGCGAGCGTCCCGTCCGACTTCATGTACGACGAGAGGATGCCGCGCGTGTTGGTGCTCTTGCGCACGATCGTGGCCCCGGCCCCGTCGCCGAACAGGACGGCGGTGGTGCGGTCGCTCCAGTCCATGATGCTCGTGAGCTTCTCCGCCGCCACGACGAGCACCCGCTCCGCCTGCTCCGACGCCACCAGGCCCTCGGCCACGTTCAGGGCGTAGATGAATCCCGAGCACGCGGCGCCTACGTCGAACGCCGCCGCGTTCTTGGCGCCGAGGATCGCCTGGAGATCGCAGGCCTGCGAAGGGAGCAACCGGTCGGGCGACGCTGTCGCGTAGACGATGGCGTCAAGGTCGAGCGGCGTGAAGTCGTTCTCTTGGAGCACCTGGAGCGCTGCAGCCTTCCCCATGCAGGCGTTGGTCTCTTCCTTGGTGGAGATGCGCCGCTCTCGGATCCCGGTCCGCTCCCGGATCCACTGGTCGGACGTGTCGAGGATCTTGGAGAACTCGTCGTTGGTCACTACGCGGGACGGGGTGTAGCTGCCCGTCCCGGAGAGCTCGGCGAAGGGACGCTTCACGCGACCACCCCTCCCTGTGCGAATTCGGCCCCGATGTCCTGACTCAGGTGGCTCACCACCATCTGGCGCGCCACCCGCACCGCGTTCTTGATCGCCCGCGCCCCGGAGGAGCCGTGGCAGATGATGGCCACCCCCTGGACACCCAGCAGCGGGGCGCCGCCGTAGGTCGAGTAGTCGAGCACCTTCAGAACGTTGCCCATTTCGGGACGCTGCAGGATGTCCGGGGCCTCGCGCTTGACGAGCGACACGAACACCCGGGCGGCGGACTCGTAGAACTTGAGGACCACGTTGCCGACGAACCCGTCACACACCACCACGTCGAGCGGCTGGCCGCGGCACTCGCCCGACGGGATGTCCCGCCCCTCGACGTTGCCGAGATAGCGGATCCCGGACGTGGCACGGAGCAGCAGGTGGGCCTCCTTCACTACCGCGTTCCCCTTCTCGTCCTCCTCACCGATGTTGAGGAGGCCCACGGTGGGGTCGGGTCGGCCTAGCACGTCACGCGCGTACACGGTGCCCAAGTGCGCGAAGCCGACCAGCTCGCGCGCGTCACAATCCACGTTGGCGCCGGCGTCGAGCACCAGGACCGGTTGATTCGCTGTCGGGAACAGGGTCCCGATGGCGGCGCGCTGGACGCCGGGATGGAGCCGCAACATCAGGGTCGCGGCCGCCATCACGGCGCCGGTGTTGCCGGCGGAAATGAAGGCGTCGGACAGGCTCTTTTTCTGGAGCCCAAAGCCCACCGCGATGGACGAGTTGGGTTTGCTGCGGATCGCGGCGAGGGGCTTCTCCCCCATTCCCACGACTTCCGGCGCCTCGACGACCTTGAGCCGCGCGCGGTCGACGTCCGGGACGGCGCCGAGCGCCCCCTGGATGTCGGTCGTCCGGCCCACCAGCTGGATCGTGAAATCGGCCGGCAGCTCGCGCAGCGCCAGCGCTGCCCCTTCGACTTCGACCCGGGGCGCGTAGTCTCCACCCATCGCGTCCAGCGCGATGCGGATCACCGTCAGTCCTCGACCTCGACCCGCTGCTCGCCCTTGTAGTATCCGCAGGTGGGGCAGACCCGGTGCGGCCGCTTCAGGTCGCCGCAGCGCGGGCAAGGTTGCAGGGTGATCGGCGCCGCCTTGTAATGCGTGCGGCGGGCCCGCTTCTTCCGCTTGGAGGTTCTGCGCTTGGGTACAGCCATCGGTTCCTCGGTTAGTCGCGGAGCTTGTCCTTCAAAGCCGCGAGCGCCGTCCAGCGGAGGTCCGTGGCCGGCGGGCAGCCGCAGGAGCCCGCGTTCAGGTCTTGTCCGCAACGCGGGCACAGCCCGCGGCAGTCCACCCGGCACTCTAGGTACCGCGGGACCGCGAGTATCAACTCTTCACGCACGGCCACCCGCACGTCGACCTCGACGGCGTCGGGCGCCAGCGGGTACGCCTCGGCGTCGTCGAGGGCTTCCGGTTCCTGGCTGAACAGGGCGCCGACATCGGCGCGCACCCCGACCGCCAAGGGCGTGAGGCACCGCCGGCACTCCCCCACCACAGCCGTCCGGAGCGACCCGTGCCAATAGAATCGACCCTCGCCGGTCGCCTGTAACTTCCCGCCGACCACGACCGGCTCAGCCAGGACGAAGCCCAGCCCCTCGAAGAGGGGGTCGCCCACCGCGAGGTCGCCCGTCGTTTCGACTGGGCCCCTGGCCAGCTCGCGCAGGTCGACTTGCAACATGGACAGCGAAGCTAAACCCTTGTGGGACTTGCGTCAAGCGAACTCTACAGACCCGCGAGCTCGCCTTCCGGGAAGAAAAAAGCCACCTCCCGCGCGGCATTCTCTGGGGAATCCGCGGCGTGGATCGCGTTCCGCTCCTTGGACTGGGCGTAGAGCTTCCGCACCGTCCCGGGGGTCGCCTCAGCGGGGTCGGTCGCCCCGATGATCTCCCGCAGGTAAGACACAGCGTCGTCCCGCTCGAGCGCCAGTACTAGGCCGCGCCCCGAGGTCATGAAGGTGACAAGGGACCGGAAGAAGGGCCGCTCCCGGTGGACGGCGTAGAACGTCTCTGCTTGCGTCTGGGTAAGCCTCACCAGCCGGGCCGCCCGAAGCTTGAACCCCTGCCCCTCCAGGAAGGCGAGGATCTTCCCGGCGTTGCCGGCTTGAATGGCGTCGGGTTTGATGATCGCGAGAGTCAGCATTGTACTCCTTGGCGTCGTTGTATCGTAGCATCGCAGTATCGTAGCGTCGCAGTTATGGTGCGACGAGCCGGCGAATCAGATCCGCTCTCGTCAGAAACCCCACGACCACTCCCTCTCGTACTACCGGGAAGCGGTCCACCTCCTTGCTGGTCATCAGGTTCGCCACGTCCGAAAGGGTCTGGTCCTCGGACAGGCACAACACCGATCGGGCCATCACCTCGCGCACCGGGATTTGGGTCGGGTCGGTCGAGCCGCGCTGGATCTGCGAGCGCGTGGGCGCCCGGAACTCCCCTGATTTGGCGCGCTGCACGAACTCGGGGACGAGGTGCCGCAGCAGCTCCTTGTGGGTCACGATCCCCACGAGCCCCCCGTCCTCCTCCACCACCGGCACCGCGCGCACGTCCTTTGCGACCATCAGCCGGGCGACCTCGCCCAGTGTCTGGTTCGGCCGCACGGTGTAGACGTGCGGGGTCATCACGTCCCGCACGGTGAGCTGGCCGGGAAGCTCGATCGCCTCCAGGGCGCCGACGCCCACCACTTGCTCCGGGGTCTTCGCGGCGAGCAGCTGGAGCACCGTCTCCGGATCGCTCAGCGTGCGCGCGAACGCGCCCACCACCTGGAGGTAGGTCGGCGTTTCCCTGGGCGGCGCCACGATCAGAATCACGATCCGCGCCGTGCGGTGCGGGTCTTTCTCCCACCGGATCGGCGTCGCCGCCACCCCCACCGCCGTGACCAGCTTGCGGACCGCCTCGGTGCGGAAATGAGGGAGAAAGGCGTGCTCCCCCACCGACACCATGTCTTCCGGCCAGGCGTTCTTGATCACCCCGCTGAGGCGCTTCGGATCGGCGATCGCCCCCGACTCGATCAGCTTGTCGGCCAACTGCTCCGTCGCCTGCTGCACCGTGGCCGCTTTGAGCGGGACGACGACGTGCGCCGGGTCGAGGACGTCGCGGAGCTTCACAGCCGTTCTCTGAGCAGCGGCACGACGTCGGCGGGGCGCTTCATCACGCCGATACCGTGGGTCGCGAGCGCCTGCATCTTCTCCGCCGCGGTGCCGCTCGAGCCGGAGATGATGGCGCCGGCGTGCCCCATGCGGCGGCCGGGGGGTGCGGTCTGCCCCGCGATGAACCCGATCACCGGCTTCGTCACCGCCCGGCTCACGAACTCGGCCGCCTGTTGCTCGTCGGTGCCGCCGATCTCGCCGATCATCACGATGGCATCGGTGTCGGGGTCCGCCTCGAACGCGGAGAGGCAGTGGATGAAGTTGGTGCCGATGATCGGGTCGCCACCGATCCCGACGCAGGTGGACTGGCCATAGCCCTGGCCCGTGAGCTGGTGGATGATCTCATAGGTGAGCGTGCCGCTCCGGCTCACCACGCCGATCCGCCCCGGCGCGCAGATGTTGCCCGGGATAATCCCCACTTTGCTCTGCCCCGGCGAAATGAGCCCCGGGCAGTTGGGCCCGATGAGCCGTGCCCCCCGTTCGCTCACGTAGGACATCACCAGGGTCATGTCGAGCACCGGGATGCCCTCGGTGATGCAGACGAGGAGCGCGAGTCCGGCGTCGGCGGCCTCGAAGATGGCGGCGGCCGCGACCGCGGCGGGGACGTATATCACCGTGGTGTTGGCCCCCGTTTCCTGCACGGCCTCGGCCACGGTGTTGAACACCGGGACCACACCCTCGAACAACTGGTCGCCTTTGCCCGGGGTGACGCCCGCCACGACCTTCGTGCCGTAGCCGATCATCTGCCTGGCGTGGAACGAACCGTCGCGCCCCGTGATTCCCTGCACCAGGAGCCGCGTCTCCCGGTTGATGAAGATGCTCACGCCGCCCTCCCCTGGGTCTTGGCCACGGCCTGCTTCACGGCCTCGTCCATGTCGGTCAGGGCCGAGAACCCGGCCTGCGTCAGGATCTGCACGGCTTCCTGCTCGTTCGTACCGGTGAGGCGGATGACCATCGGGACCGGGAGCGGGAACTGCCGCGTCGCCTGAACGATGCCGTTGGCGACGTCGTCGCAACGAGTGATGCCGCCGAAGATGTTGAAGAGGATCGCTTTGACGTTGGGGTCGGCGGTGATGATGCGCAGCGCGTTCACGACCTTCTGAGGATTCGAGCTGCCGCCGATGTCGAGGAAGTTTGCGGGCTCGCCGCCGTAGTACTTCACGAGATCCATCGTCGCCATCGCCAGCCCGGCGCCGTTCACGCAGCAGCCGACCGTCCCCTCGAGCTTGATGAAGGTGAGGCCCGCTTTTCGCGCCTGCACCTCGGACGGCGCCTCGGCCGACGCGTCACGCAGCGCCGCGATCTCGGGCCGGCGGTCCAGTTCGTTGTCGTCCACGACGATCTTGGCGTCCAGCGCCAGCACCTGCCCCGCGGCGGTCGTGATGAGCGGGTTGATCTCGGCGAGGGAAGCGCCCGTTCCAGTGAACGCGGCGTACAACTTCTGCATGATGTCGGCCGCGGCGCGGACCTGCGCGATGTCCTTGTACAGGGAGAACGCGAGCCCCTGCGCCTGGTGCGGCAGCAGCCCGTAGCGGGGGTCGATGGCGAGCCGGTGGATCTTCTCGGGGGTCTTGGCCGCGACCTCCTCGATGTCGATCCCGCCCGCCGGACTCACCATCAGCACCGGACGCTGGGAAGCACGGTCCACGATGATGCCGACGTAGCTCTCCGAGGCGATGTCCGCCGCCGGAGCGACGAGCACCTTGTGGACGGTGAGTCCCTTGATGGTCATGCCGAGGATCTCTTGCGCCATGGCCTTCGCTTCGCCGGGGGTCGCGGCGAGCTTCACCCCCCCCGCCTTGCCGCGGCCGCCGGCATGCACCTGGGCCTTGACCACGACCCGGCCGCGCCCGCCCAACCGCGCCGCGATCGCCGTCACCTCATCCGGCGTGGCGGCGACGTCGCCGTCCGGCACCGGAATGCCGTGGCGTTTGAGGATCTCGCGCGCCTGGTATTCGTGCAGGTTCACCCGTGGTCCTTTGTAATGGTCGTTCCCGATTCCCCGCTCAGCGCGGCGAGGCCCTGCGCCAGCTCCGCAATGACGGCGCGCTCGCCCCCCGCGCGCACGAAGTCGGCGGCCGCTTCGACCTTCGGGCGCATGCTCCCCGTTCCGAGCTCCTTCCCCGCCAGCATGTGCTCCGCCTCGGCCAGCGCGATCCGGTGCAGCATTTCCTGGTGCGGCGTCCCGAAGGCGCGGTACACCCCGTTCACGTTGGTGAGGATGAGAAGCACCTGGGCGCCGATCTCACGGCCGAGGATCGCGGCGACCCGGTCCTTGTCCGCCACCGCGTCGATCCCCTCGAGGCCGAGCTGCGGGTCGCGGTACACCGGGGGCCCGCCGCCCCCGCCCGCGATCACGATGTAACCCGCGCCCACGAGCTGGCGCACCATGTCCCGCTCGACGATCCCGACTGGACGCGGCGAGGGCGCCATGCGGCGCCATGTGCCCGACCGCTCCTCGCGCACCGCCGCGCCCTGTGCCTGGAGCCGCGCGACGCGCACCGGGTCGAGCGCGTGCCCGATCGGCTTGCTGGGGGTGCGGAGGTCGGGGTCGGTCGCGTCGCACAACGTCTGCGTGATGAGCGTGACGACGTGCCGCTCGATCCCCGCCCTTGCCAGGGCATTCTGCAACGACTGCTGGATCATGTATCCCATCCAGCCCGCCGTCCCCGCCACCAGCACGCCGAGCGGCAGCTGCTCAATCTGGTCCGCGGCGATCTCGTTGCGCGCCAACTCGTCGCCCACCTGGGGGCCGTTGCCGTGCACCAGCGCGATCTGCCACCCGGCCTGGGCCAGGTCCACGATCGGCGCCAGGCTGGCGCGGGTGTAACGGAACTGGGTGGCAATTGTGGGCCGCTCCCCCGGAGGAGCCACGGCGTTCCCGCCCAGCGCCACGACGATCGTCCCGGCTTTCACGGCGGCGCAACCTACTCGGGGCGGAAGGTGGGAGCAAGCTCGCGCCGCCCCAGGTCGAACAACCGCTTGAGCTCGGCGTAGAGCCGGCCGAACCGCTCGAAATCGCCTGCGGCAAGGGCGGAATCGGCCTGCGCGAGCAGCCGCCGCGCGGCGTCCCACCGCTCCGCTGGGGTGGCCCCCACGCCGCCCGGCGGCAGGCGGACCGCCAGCAGATCGCGCAACGCCGACGCCGCCGTCAGGCCGTCGCCCACGCGGGCGCCCCAGGAGAGATACACGCGCAGCTGGCGTGGCGGCTCGCGCTGCCCCGCCCGCTGCGCGAACAGCGCCTGGAGCGAGAGCAGCGCCCCGCCCGTGGGCCAGAGGCGGAGAGCGCCGGGCTTGGTTTCAGGCGAGCCGAGCAGCGGCGCAGGCAGGTGGTCGTCGGAGCGCGGCCGCCACAGCACGAGGCGCGGACCGTCGCGCGTCACCACCCCCACGAGCAGGCCGGCGAAGCGCGCCGGGCTGCCCGTTTCGAATCCCTGCGCTCTCCATACCGCCGCGCCGCCGTCCGGCGCGGGGACCATCACCTCGAACGGCTCACGCGGTCGCGGCGTCCAGGTTGCGGTGTCGTCGTGCTCGCGGGCGAGCGCCGCGGCGGCGAGGTCGAACGTCTCGCGCGGGAAGCGCAGGCGGGCACGCAGGTCGGGCGGTAGGCTGTCCGCGGGTTGCACGAGCGGCGCGAAGATCCGCGCCCAGGCGGCGGTGAGGGAATCGGCGCCGGGGGCGAAGAAGATCCTCGTCTCGCCAGTCGCTGCGTTCACCGCCCCGACGAGCCCGGCGCGCAGGTAGCGGACGCCGCGCCCTTGCCACGGGGTGGCGCGCATCAGGGGAAACGCCTCGCTCGCCACGTAGCCGTCGGCGATCCACCACAGGATCCCATCCGCCACCGCGGGCATCGGGGACTCGAAGGTCGCGAACGGCGCGAGCCGGTCGAGCCGGCCCTTCACCTCACGCCGCCACAGGAGCACGAGGCCGTCGGTCTCGCGCTGCGCCAACTCGGGGCTCTGCAGCGCCCAGGCGAGCGCGGTGCGGCGCCACCACCCGGCGAGCGGGATGCCGCTCGCAACGAGACGTCCGCCGGATTGGGAACCGGCCAGGGCGAACTGCGCAAACCCGGGCCCGAACCAGAGCGCGGCGTCGGCCGCGGGAGCGGCGTCGATCACGAGGCCGGTGTCGGCCTCGTGCGCGACCAGCGCGGGTCCCGTGGACGCCCAGGCCCCGCCCTCGCGGTGCACCTCGGTCCAGGACGGGCGCGGGCGCGCGCGGTCGAGCGCGGCCTCGTCGGGCGCCGGGGCGATGAGCCACTCGGGGCGCCCACCGCCCCGTGGCGCCGCGAGCGCCACGCCCCCCACGGGCCGGCGTGCGGTCGCGGCCACCCGCTCCCCGTCCCACAGCGGCAGCGCCGCCACCGCCGCGTCGGGGGTCGAGAACTCGGGGAGGCCGCCGCCGTCGCTCCACTGGAAGCCGAAGGCGAGCTGCCGCAGCGTGCGGCCGTCCTCCACGACGGGGGCGATCGGGCGGGCGGGCTGCGTATCAGCGCTCCGCACCGCCGCGGGTACCACGACGTAGACCAGCAGCACCGCACCGGCGAGCGCCACCCAGCCGCCGACGAGTAGGTTGGGCCGTCCGAGCCACCCCCATGCGAGGCTCAATGCGGCGACGGCGATGCCGATTGCGGCGACGATGCCGGCGCCGGGAAGGCGGTAATCGATCGCCGCACGGTCCACCGCGCCGTGCAGGCCGGCCACGACTTCGGCGGGATCGAGCAGCGCCCCCCACGCCAGGGTGGCCGCGAGGCAGGCGAGCAGCAGCCCCAGATGAGTGCGCGCGTGAACGCTTGCAGAGGGGCGTCCCCCGGCCCAGCGCAGCGATCCGATGCCCACATAGAGGAGAGCGACCACCACCGTGACGCTCGCCGCAGCGGCGAGCGCGTGGTCTTGGAGTCCCGCCGCCCACGGGAGCCTACCCGCGTAGTAGCCCAGGTCGCGGTGCAGCACGGGGTCCGAGACGCCGAAGTGCGGCGCGGCGCTCGCGAGCCGGGCGTCGAGCCACCAATTTCCCGTCCCCCAGGTCATCACGAGGCCGAAGATAAGCCCGCTCGCCAGCGTGGTCGCGAGGAGGACGCGCTGCGGCACCGCCTCGACGATCTCGAGATCGCCCAGGCGGCGCGGCATCTGCACCGAGCCGATGGCCCGGTAGACGAAGAAGAAGTTGCCGGTGGCCCAAGCGACGGCGAGGAGCAGGACGAAACCGCGGGACAGGCGGGCGAGCGTGCGCGCCTCGAGGTAGACGTCCCCGCCGGTGACGCCCTGCGCCCAGGCCCGCTCGGCGGTTTCCAGCGCCAGCCAGCGGCCGCCGACCAGCAGCACGACGAGCGTCGCGGCCGCGAGCAGCCACCCCGCCTTCGAGCGGCGGCGCCCAGGGCTCACGGCGAGGTGGCGCTCCGCGCGAGCCACCCCTCCACCTCGCCCCGGTAGGCGGCGAGGGCGGCCTCGCTCGTCGCCTCGAAGCGCAGCACCAGCACGGGCTGGGTGTTCGAGGCGCGTACGAGGCCCCACCCGTCTGGAAAGGTGATGCGCGCTCCGTCGAGCGTGGCGACGGGGTACCGGGCGGCGAAGTGCTGGGCGGCGCGCTCGACCAGTGCGAACTTGCGGTCGTCGGGGCAGTCGACGCGGATCTCGGGGGTGACGAAGGTCTTGGGGAGGTCTGCGAGCAGGCGCGACAGCGGGCCGCCCTCGCGCGCCACGTAGTGGATCAGGCGCGCGGCGGCGAACAAAGCGTCGTCGAAGCCGTAGTAGTCGCCGCCGAAGAACATGTGCCCGCTCATCTCCCCGGCGAGTGGGGCCCCCACCTCTTTCATCTTCTGCTTGATGAGCGAGTGGCCCGTCCTCCACATTATGGGGATGAGCCCGGCACGCGTCAGTTCCTTGGGAAGTACCTCCGAGCACTTCACGTCGAAGATGACGTGGTGCCCCGTCCCCATCCGCCGGGCGAGGTCGCGGCCGAACAGCACGAGCAGCTGGTCGCCGAACACCACCCCACCCCGCTCATCCACCGCGCCGATGCGGTCGCCGTCGCCGTCGAACGCGATGCCCAGCTCCGCGCTCTCGCGCGCCACCGCCGCCTGGAGGTCACGAAGGTTCTCCACTACGGTCGGATCGGGATGGTGATTCGGGAAGGTGCCGTCCGACTCGGCGAACAGCGGGATCACCCGCGCGCCGAGCTGCGTGAGGGTCTCGACCGCGATCAGGCTCGTCACCCCGTTGCCGCAATCCACCACGACGGTCAAGGGCCGGGGCAGCGGAGCGTTGCGCTGGACGATGGCGTCGCGGTAGCGGGGTAGAATAGAGCCGTCACGGCGTTTCACCCCACCCTTCCGGACGGGGGTACTCCCAGCCTGAATCATCCGGTAGAGCAGCTGAATGTCGTCGCCGTAAACCGCCTCCCCGGCCAGCACCATCTTGAACCCGTTGAATTCCGGCGGGTTGTGCGAGCCCGTCACCTGCAGACCCCCATCCACGTCGAGCGCGTGCGTGGCGAAGTAGAGCGCTGGCGTGGGGAGCATCCCGACGTCCACCGCCGTGCCCCCGGCTGCAACGATGCCGTCCACGATGCCGCCCGCGAGCTCGGGGCCCGAAGGCCGGTTGTCGCGCCCCACGGCGAGGCGGGGGGCGTGGCCGAGCCGTTCCCAGCCGAGCGCGGCGAACGCCTGGCCGATGGCGCGGGCGGCGGCGGGGGTGAGCTGGTCACCCACAGTGCCGCGGATGTCGTACTGGCGGAAGATGCTGGCGGGAAGACTCATCGCCGGCGTCAGCGGCCCGACGGTTCCACCGTGAACGTGGGGACGGGCTTCACGCCGACGCCGGTCTCCTTGGCCAGGTCCAGCAGACCGTTGGGCCGCACGCCGAAGTACAGGATGCCGGCGACGGCCGCCGCGACTGCCACGCCCGCCAGCCGGCCGAGCTTCACGCCCGTGTGCGCCTGCTCGAACGGCTCCGGCTTCATGTACATCACCATGATCACCGGGAGATAGTAGCCGGCCGACACGACGCTCGTCAGTACGAGGATCGCCGCGAGCAGCCACTCCCCCACGCCGGCGGCGGCGAGCAGGATGTACCATTTCGCGATGAAGCCGGCGGTGCCCGGGAAGCCAAGCAGGGAGAGCATGCACACGGCGAGGGCGAACGCGAGCCAGGGACGCCGGCTCGCCAGCCCCGCGAGGTCGTCGATCAGGACGTCGCTCTCGCCGCCGCGGCCTTTGGCCGCGAGCAGGGCGAAGGCGCCGAGCGTCATCAACGTGTAGGCGACGAGATACACGAGGAACGCCGCGGTGCCGGCCGATGTCCCCGTCGCCACGGCCACGAGCAGATAGCCGGCGTGCGCGATGGACGAGTACGCCAGCATCCGCTTGAGCGAGCGCTGCGCCAGGGCGACCAGGTTCCCCGCCACCATCGTGAGGATCGCGAGGCCCGCCACGATCTCCCGCCACGCGCCGGCCTGCGGGAACGCCTCGGTCAGCACCCGAAACAGCGCGGCGAACGCCGCGGCCTTCACGCCCGTCGCCATGAACGCCGTGACCGGGGTGGGCGCGCCGTCGTACACATCGGGGGCCCACATGTGGAATGGCACGGCGGCGACCTTGAAGGCGAACCCGACGAGCAGCAGCCCCAGACCGATGAGCAGCATCGGGTCGCTCCCCAGGCGCAGCGAGTCCACCTGCACGCCGACGAGGGAGAGGTTCGTCGTTCCGGTGGCGCCGTAGATGAGGGCGATGCCGTACAGCAGGAACCCCGAGGCGAACGCGCCGATCAGGAAGTACTTGAGCGCCGCCTCGGCGGCCCGCGGGTTGCGGCGGTCGAACCCGGCCAGCACGTAGACCGCGATGGACATCAGCTCGAGGCCCAGGAACAACACCATCAGGTCCTCGGCACCGCCCATCAGCATCATCCCGATCACGGCGAAGAGCAGCAGAACGTAGTATTCGGGAGCGAGGAGCCGCTCGCGCTCGAGGTACTCGAACGAGACGAGCACCGTCAGCCCCGCCGCGCCCAGGAACAGCCAGTCCGTCACCCAGCGGTAGTCGTCCACCGCGACCATCTGGGCAATGCCTGCGACGCCGGCCTGGTTCCACCACAGCCACCAGACCGTGGCGGCGGTCGTGACGAGGGCCACGGCCGTGATCCCGCCCGCAACCCGCAGGTCGCGCGTCGTGCGGTGCCGCCACGCCACGAACAGGAGCAGGATCATCGCCCACCCGGTGAGTACGAGCTCGGGGAGCAGTGCCAACAGCAGGCCGCGGGGGATCGAGAGGTCGAGGCTCATCGGGCGGCCGCCGGCGTGGAGTTCGCGGACTTGATTTGCTGAATCAACTGCTGGGCGGCGGGCTCCATCCTGCGCAGGAACGGCCTGGGGTAGACGCCCATCCACACGATGCACGCGAGCAGCGGCACCAACACCGCCAGCTCGCGCGGCGTGAGGTCGAGCAGCTTCTCGTTCTCACGCTTGTCGAGTGGGTTGAAGAGCACGCGCTGCAGCGCCCACAAGAGGTACGCCGCGGCGACGATCACCCCCGTCGTGGCGATCGTCGCCGCGATCGGATAGGTCTGGAACGCGCCGAGCAGCACCAGGAACTCGCCCACGAAGCCGTTCGTCCCCGGCAGCCCGATGGACGAGAGCGAGACGATGGTCAGCACCGCCGCGAGCAGCGGCACCACCTTCGCGATCCCGCCGAACGCCTCGATCAGGCGGCTGTGGCGCCGCTCGTACAGCATCCCCGCGAGGAAGAACAGCGCCCCGGTCGAGATCCCGTGGTTGATCATGATGAGCAGCGCGCCCTGCACGCTCTGCAGCGTGAGCGCCCAGATCCCCAGCATCACGAAGCCGAGGTGCGCCACCGAGGAGTAGGCGATGAGCTTCTTGAAATCGGGCTGCACCATCGCCACCAGGCCGCCGTAGATGATCCCGACGAGCGACAAGATCACGATCCCAGCCTGCACCGTCGGGTGGAGGGCAACCGCCGGGAAGAACGGCAGCCCGAACCGTAGGAAGCCGTAGGTGCCCATCTTCAGGAGGATGCCCGCCAGGATGACCGAGCCGGCCGTCGGCGCCTCGACGTGCGCGTCCGGGAGCCAGGTGTGGAACGGGAACATCGGCACCTTGATGGCGAAGGCGAGGAAGAACGCGCCAAAGAACCACCAGGCGAGCGGCGCCCCCAGCGCCGGAGCCTGCGCCAGCAGGTGCGCGTAGGCGAACGAGTAGACCCCGGTCTTGGAGCCGGCGAGGTAATACAGCCCGAGGATCGCCACCAGCATGAGCAGTGACCCGAACATCGTATAGATGAAGAACTTGATCGCCGCGTACAGCCGGTCCTCCCCGCCCCACACCCCGATGATGAAGTACATCGGAATGAGCATCACTTCCCACATCACGTAGAAAAGGAAGAGGTCGAGGCTCACGAATACCCCGATCATGCCGGTCGTGAGCAGCAGCAGCAATGCATAGAAGGCGCGTTCCCGCTTGGTGATGTAGGTGTAGCTCCCCAACACCGACAGCGGCATCAGGAATGTCGTGAGCAGGACCATGAAGAGCGAAATGCCGTCGAGCCCCACGCCGTAGTGGATGCCCCAGTTCCCGATCCACGGCACATCGAGCGCGAACTGCATGCCCGCACCCGGGACGAACCGCCACCACAGCGGCACCGACAGGGCGAACTCGGCGAGCGAGGCGGCGAAGGCAAGGTGTTTGGCCCAGCGTGTCGGGGCGAGCAGCACGAGCAGGGCCCCGAGGGCCGGCCAGGCGAGCAGTACGGTGAGGATCCACTGGTTGTACATCGCTTACCTCGCCGCCGTGCGCAGCACGGCCAGCACGCCCACCACGAACAGCACCACGTAGAACCCAACCTGTCCGGTCTGGAGCTTCGAGCCCACCCAACCGAGCGCGCGCGACACCCGCGCCGTGCCGTTGACCGCCACCTCGTCCACCAGCCCCGCATCGATCGCCTTCCAGAAGACGTTGCGGGACAGCCAGACGAGCGGGCGGACGAACAGGGCGTCGTAGAGCTCGTCCACGTACCACTTCTTCCAGAGCAGCCGGCCGAGGCCCGTTTCCGCGGGCGCGAGGCGCGCGGGCGCGAGGGAT